>CAZKIN010000194.1:0-7431 GCA_964552515.1 uncultured Phycisphaeraceae bacterium | reverse complement strand
AGTACAACGTGCGGCACGGCATCACGCCGGAAACGATCGTCAAGGAAATCCGCAATTCGCTGGAGAAACTGGTCAGCGCGCACAAGGTGGCCGCCGATGCGATTGCCGCGAGCGAGGATGAACTGGATCGTGGTGAGTTCATCGCCGCGCTGGAAAAGGACATGCTGGAGGCGGCGGAGGCGCTGGAGTTTGAGAAGGCCGCGAAGCTCCGCGACCGCATCAAGGAACTCAAGCAGATGCCGGAGATGACGAAGTCCAAACGTGCGAAGTAGATACGCTTCAGCGGACGAATAGGGATCAGGAGCGAGTTGACATGGCGTGCATTCGAATCGTACTGATCGCAACAATGATATTAAGCGGGTGTAACAGGACTGTGCCACAGCCCAAATCCAATATCAGGCAGTGTACACCCTATTTGACGCCCGCATGGGGCGCAATTTCTGTTGAAGGTAGATTCGAGTTTCCTTCCAGTTTGGCCGTGATCCTCCTGAATGTTGACCCGGAGGACCAGCGATATCTGTTGAAGTCCCTCACTTACACGGAGGAATTGGAGTACCGCTACTCTGGCTTGGTTCCACGCTCCCAAGGGTCTGATGCCCCTGCGGTCTACGAATTCAATGCCCGCGCTCGAACCATACGAATCAAGGAAGGAGAGGTATGGGATAAGGCGATCGCATCGGGATTACCCGTTACCGGAAGATACACCAGTGACATTCCATCGAACCAAGGATCGACTCCACTTGCCGAAGTTCCCATCCAAGTGCCTGCCGGAGGATTTCCTGTTCCGCCGCGCAAAGCGCTTGCCAAGGTTCCTGCAACGAAATCAGACATCCTGGCGGAACTTTCCGCAAACGGAGAACGCCAAATGAGTCTCATCCCATTCCTGGGTGGGGACAATTATTCGGGCCAACGGTTTCACCAATTCTTCCGCATTTCGGCCGTTCAACCGCTCAGCTATCCGATACTGATCCCTTTTGGCGAGCCTAACGGAGTGAAGAAGCCAGTATGGTCCCCTGATGATCGATTCGTTTTCTATTGCGCAGAAGACTTCTCTCAATTGTGTGTTATATCTGTTGCCGAGAGTTCGCTACCCGCCTCGAACAACAACACCGAATAGCAGCGAGCATTGGCTCTATTCGCAGGGTGGCGTTTGCGCAGTTTGATAGGTAATGGGAACCATTCATAAAAAGTATGAGGTAAAATCATGCCTGATGACCCACACAGCAAGCTGACTTCGGCCGAATGGTACGACCGCTCGATTGATTGGGACGCGCGGGTGCGCCGTGAAATTCCCGTGCTGAAGGATGTATTCGGGCCGCCGGGCACGCTGGGCATTCTCGACGCCGGATGCGGCACCGGACATCAGGCCTCCGCTCTCGCGCTCGCCGGTTATCGCGTGACCGGACTGGACGTCAGCGCCGACATGCTCGCGGTTGCACATAGAGTCGCCGCACGACAAAAGACCAACGTGGAGTTCGTAACCGCCGCCTACGCCGACATCCCAAGAGCCATCGGCCGCAACTTCGACGGCGTCTACTGCTTGGCCAATTCGCTCGCGGCCGCCGCGTCGCGCGACACCGTGCGGGACGCCGTGCACCAATTCGCGCGCTGCCTGCGCCCGGGCGGACGGATGTTCATTCAAGTCCTAAACTTTGCGCCGATGCGCCGCGAAGAGCCGTGCATCCGCGGCCCGAGGGTGACCAACGTCGACGGCGTGGAATATGTCTCCACGCGGCACTTCTGCTTCCATGACGATTGCGCGATCGTGTCCAACATCACGCTCTGGCGAGAGGGCACTTGGCAGCAGCGCGCGTCCAGCCGCCGACTTTATCCGGTCACTCCCGCGGAATTGCAATCGTGGATGGTTGCGGCTGGCATGCGCGTTGATGCAGCATGGGGCGGATACGACAAGAGTCCGTTCGACCTGGCTGCATCGCCTGATTTGATTGTCGTGGGAACTCGCGGGTAGAAGTCGTGCTGGTACCCGAGTTCGTGGCGGTCAACCGGGATGTCGAGTAATTTTCGCTGAACTTCTCAGCCTTTGGGGGTGTATAATACATCGCGTCCGGGGGGCAGCGCCTTTAGGCTGTTGCCTTCTGGCCAACTCCGGAGGTAGAAATATGATCGCGTCACGGCAATTCAGTTTGGTCCCGTTTCTCGTTCTTGCAATCTCGACGAACGCCTCGGCTGGTGGATTGCGACACTGGGGGGTGACGCAACCGGCCACATACACTTCTCCTTCCGGTGAATATGCCTTGGCCATTAATCCGGAGGAGAGAAACGGCAACGGTGGTGCGCGGTATCGATTCACGCACAAGGGCGAACATGTATGGGAGCGTATACACAATTATACACTTCGCGGGATCGAAGTGACTGATATGGGACATGTCGTCGGAGTTGCGTATCGCAGCGTACCAGTGGACCGAAGCAAGATTGACTACGATCCGGAAGAATTCATGCACGTCGTGATCCTGAGTCCCTCCGGCCGCGAGTTGCTTAACGAGAAATCGTTGCGGCATGACATACACCATGCAGCCAGCCAACCCTTTGTGGAGCAATTGCTGGTTGATGCCGACAATGATCGTGTCGTCGTCCGTTCCAATGGAAGAGAAAAAGGGAATCCCTGTGATGCTCCGTTTGGCTATTGGGAAAATCAGTCGACCGGCCCGTGGTGGTTCGTGTATCGATTGTCCACTGGCGAGAAGTTGGACGAGTTTCGACCTGACAAGCGCTTTGGGGAACAGGGCAAGGCCTATGACATCAACGCCGTTCAGTTGATTGCAGGGACTCCACTCTTGTTGGTTCATTGGTTGCAGCGCGGTGGCGAGCACGGTTGGGATATGACCGGCGCAAGATTGCTAGTCGTGGAACTCTCCGGAGCAAAAGTATGGGTGCTCGATCTGGCGAACGATTACGCCAACATCGAAATTCTGAAAGCGCGCAATAGTCTCAGCTATGGCAACTCCGCCGACAGTTACTTTGAAAGCAATCCGCCAATTCTCGCAGCAGAGAATCCCCGGCAATTTGCATTGCGTCTGTTCAAGACTAATGAAAAGGTCGTTTTTTCGTTGAGCGAGCAATCGGGTGCTTGGAACGTACTGGAGGCAGATCGCCAACCGTTGAATGACAGTTCAGCGAGACAGGCCGCAGGAACGACGGTATCACCGAAGCCTCTGCCCTTACTCGGCGAACTCACTTTGACCGACATGGCTACGCTCAAACCGCAATTTGCCCCTGTCTACACCTTTGCTCCCGATTCACATGGCAACTTCTGGGTCGTTCGCCGCGACGGTGGAGAGCAGAGTACGCTGCTCAAAGTTGCCCGGAACGGAACAACTTTGAAGATGCGGAACCTGTCCCCGGCGAACGCGCGTGGCCAGATGGTCACATCGGAAACAGCGCGCCACAACGACGACAGCATCTATGCCATACGAGCCACTGACGAAACGCACAAATCATTCGAAGCCGTTCGTATCGAGCTCGAGAGTGGTAAGGAAACGCAGTTTCCTTCTTATCCCGGCGGATACGGCACGTGCGTGAGCCGATTTCCCGACGGTGCGTTCCTCGTGATCGATCATGATCAGCAGTCATTTCAAGACCGAATCACCATGTATGACAAGTCTGGAAAGTTACTATGGCAATGGAACTATGATGAACTGCATCGCAATTTGCGCGATGTAATGATTCCGAAATATGCCGCAGCGTTGGACGATGAAGTCGTTGCCATTCTTGGAACAAGCAGGATATTTCTGGTGAATCGCAGAGGCGAAGTTAGCCAGACGATCGATCTGGTGAGCGCGCTTGACCGCGATGAATCTGGCGGCCACACGGGCACATTCAACGTTTTGGTCGCAGATGGAAACGATGGGTTCTTCGTTGGGGAATCTAGGAACCCTCCGGTTCTCGTTCATTACAATAGCGCCGGGGAACGAACTTCTCGCTGGTCCCCACGCCATACTGACGGGCGCACGTTCGATATTCGCTGCGTGCGCGTCGACCATGAAAAACGCATCTGGATCAGCGACGGTGAATCGATCATGCGCCTCACGGACGACGGAATCGTCGACCTGGTCATCGGTCGCACACCGGACCCAAGCGCCTTGCGCAAGATCGTCGGCTTCACGGTGGATCGCAACGGTCAACTCTATGCTGCGTCGCACGGCACCGGTGCGGTTCACGTGTTCGATCGTCAGGGATTGCATCTGCGCGTCCTCAATCCCGCGCCGGATGATTTCGCAGGAACCGTTGAGCAGACCGTGATCAACGTGGACGACGATGGAACTGCCTTTGTCCAAATGCCAAAAATCAAATTGTATGGACCGCCGACTGAATACTTGAAATTTTCCGCTAACGGCGAGCGCGTCGGGCCGGTGTCGCTACTACCCGGTATCGGAACCGGCCAGTGGCACGACATTCCCAATGCAGGTCACCGCATCGGCATCAGTCATATGTATGGTGATGACAAGCTGATTATCGTGGATCGAGATTCAAACATCGTAAGTGAACAAAAGAAGCGGCCGAACGGAGAATGGTTCGAACAAGCACACTGCCTTTCCGTGGGTTCTGATGGTCGGATAGCTCTTCTTCATCAGAGCCAATTGCCTGCCGGGAAGAATTGGGCGATTGACCTCTTCCATTCAGATGGAACACCCGATCGTACTCTTGCCTTGCCCACCACCGAGGGCCGTTATCTCGATGTGGCGCTGGGCAGCGATCGCTGCATCGTGATAGGAACCAAGGCCGCGGTCATCGTAAATCTTGCCGAAGGTGCCCAAGAATCATGGGAGCTTCCACAGCCCGCCGAAGGCTGGATACATCGGGAAGCGTTTCTCTTGCCGGGAGAGGAAGAACTGATCGTCTACGAGAATACCAGGTACGGCGGTGCCGGCGAGGCGCGTATCTATCGATACGAATTGCCGTAACAGCGTCTCACTCGGCTCCCAACCGTTCCACCGCCGCGCGGGCTTCCACGTCATTCGCATCACGTTCCACCGCGCGCTGGAAGTGCCGCAGCGCATCTTCGCGCCGCCCGGCGTTCTCCAGCGCCACCGCGTAGTTGTAATCCAGACCCGGCAGATCGATACCACTGCGCACCGCAACTTCGTAGCGCGGTATCGCCTCCGCAAATCGGCCCTGCATGGCCAGCGCCAGCGCGAGGTTCACATTCGCCTCGGGAGATTCCGGATGACCCGCCACCGCATGTTCAAAACAACTGGATGCCACTACAATGTCACCCCCCTCCGCGGCCGCTACACCCGCGTTCATCCAGGCCAGGGCATCGAGCCGACGTTCGTCCTGAATTGACACGTTCATGACCACGCCCGCAACCAGCGCAGGCACCAGCAGCAGGGTCAGTTGTCGCCAATTGCGCTGCCGCAGCGCAGTCACACATGCGACCGCGCCCGCCGCCGCGAAGGGAATCGAAAGCGGGACCAGGGGCAAACGATATCGCGCCAGGACGAAGAACAGCGCCACTGAGCCCGCCATCGACGCGATCAACAGATAATAAATCCACAACTCCCGACGCCGCGACCAGGTCGCAACAACACCCATGACGGCCAGTGGACCCAGCACGCCGAAGTGCCAGATATTTGTCAGCACGCCCCATGGATAACCATAGGTCGCATATACGTACAGGCTCTCCGCATCCGCAATCTCGTAGCGATTCACGGTCAGCAGCAACTTGTAACCGAGAAGCTTCACCCAGCGCGCCGGACTTTCGGCAATGTCCTCCCCCGCCTGCGACCACCAATAGCGCGACACCTCCCGCGCCGACAGCTTCCAACCAACCGCTTCCTCCGCCAGCTTCTGCGCATCAACTCGTTCAAACTGCGGCGTCTCATGCCCGCGCACGAGTGGCCGATAGCGACCGTCGGCCTCGGAGCAATTGCCGATGTAGAAGTTCGGACCCGATTGGAACGTGGTAAGTGACCACTCGCCGCTGACCAATCCGTTCCGCACCGCCACCGGCCCCAGCACCAGCACGCACCCGATGATGAACGCGCCTACAGGCTTCGCCGCGCCGACCGGTCTCTCGATTTCCGTAGCGTCACTTTTCCGGCATGAGGAATGTACCCACCACACATAGATGCCGCACAGTGGCACCCAAAGCAGCGCATTCTCCCGCGTCAGGGACAGCAGCGCGCAGACGATCCCCAGGCCTAGGGCGCGCCGCGCAGAAATTGCGCGACGGACTCGCAGGCTCCCCGCCAGCAGAGTGACCAACGATCCCGTGAGCAGAAGATCCAGCGCGCTTTTTTGAATGATGATTGCCGCGAACACCGCCGGCGGATAGGTCGCGAGCATGATACCGGCGATCAGCCCGACCGTTCGCCCGAACATGCGTCCCGTGGCATATGACAACAGTCCGACAGCCGCCCCGCTCATCAGCGCCTGAACAACAATCCAGTGCCACGTCGTGGCACCGCCTAGTTTCATGACGATGGCGAGCAGGTAGGGATACAGCGGCGCCTGGTAGAAACCTTCGCGCCCCACCCAATCACCGGCCGCTATGTTTTCCGCCCATTTCACGTATCCCGCGGCATCGCCCACCAAGTGCCACGCCGTTGGCACACCTCTGGATAGGTATGCCGCCACCACCGCCAGCGCCGCTGCCACCAGCCCCAGCGCCGCCGCGGCGCCGACGCTAACATATGCCGTACTTAGCGTCACGGCCGGGAGCTGATCGTTCGGCAGCAACTTCTTGGATTCTGAGGAAGACCGCGCCATGAGCGCATGGTACCAGCCTGGCGAAGGGTTGGGACGGCGCATGCCGAAGAATCGATCCGCTGCAGAAATACGGCCGAAGCGTCGCATCGCTTTTTCAAACGTGGACAATGGAGCGGCGCGCCGCCGAGCCGCCAAGAGTTGGGTTGGGGGCGGGGATTAGGCCAAAGAACGAAATTGAGCCCATCGTGGATTGCATTGCGACGTACATGGCGCAAATTGAATGGGTTGTCTTGTTTCACGTGAAACGGCGGTGGTTGACCCAGGAAATTTCTTGTTGTTTAGCATTTGGCTATGGTCAGCGAGAGATTATGCCCATTTCGCAGGGGTGGGGAGGACTTTGCAGTACATTTATACAATTCCCAAAGATACGTCAATTCACGGACACTTGCTCAATCATCACCGATAGTCCTTCGCAAGTGGGTCGACAAAGCCTGTTTCACGTGGAACATGGATTGGCGGCAGCGAGATCTCAGGACTCAGTCCGCGTACCTGAAGACTCCGACACCGGGCTTACCAAGACTCAGGCCAGAGTCCCCTGCGCCGGTCCATTCGTTCTCGATCGGCCCATCAAATCCCTGCTTCGAAGCACTGTTTCACGTGAAACATCCTCCGTTAGCGCGATTGACGGCAAATAGGCACCACTTCTCCACGCAATTGACCCTTTTTTGTTGGCAGGACGACTCAAACTTGGTATACCCACGG
>CAZKIN010000193.1:0-7442 GCA_964552515.1 uncultured Phycisphaeraceae bacterium | reverse complement strand
CGCGTCGAACTCATCTGCGAGGGAGCGATTGATCCGGTTCGTGGCTGGTTGCTCGACTTCGCCGAGATCAAACAGGTTATGGCTCCTTGCCTGGAGCTGCTTGACCACCACTACCTCAACGAGGTTTCGGGACTGGAAAATCCCACCGCGGAGAATCTCGCGATATGGCTGTGGCGGCGAATCAAGCCGCAGTTGCCGCTGCTTTCGCGGGTAATCATCGCCGAGACCTGCACGACTCGCTGTGAATACGCGGGTTGAAGGCGAACTTTCTCGATCCAATTCTCTGGAATGAAATGGCCCGTTCTGGTCGGAAATTCTGCGCTTTTCTGTCTTTTTTTCTGTCCGCGGGCCGCTCAAGGTCTATAATGAACGGCGACGAGCGATCTGTCGAAGATCGCCTCCCAAATCACTCACCGGATCGGCGCACGTCAGGTCCGGATACGGAGACCTCCCCATGGACGTGATCAGCACACCAAAACGCACCGGCCGCAATTTGCTTCGTGACACGCTGCACAAGATCGAAAACCTCCTGGTGCACAGCACGGCGCAGGCATCCAGTGCGGCCTATTTGAACACGCTCGGCGACGCCTTGCGCGAACTGCACGCCCGGGTGCGCGAGCACCATGCGGCGAGCCGACTTACGGAAAGTGAGGATGGCACGCACATCGCGCCGGAGTACCTGGACGCATTGACAAAGTTAAGCGACGAACATTCGCACCTGCTGGGTATGCTGGATCGACTGGTACGGATTGTGGATTCCATGCCGGATCGACAGATCGAAGACCGCGATGTTTTCTTTCTCAGCATTCGCGAGTTGATTGCCGTCCTGCGCAGGCACGAGGCGGAAGAGGATCGACTCTTTGCGCTGTCGATGTGGCGGGATACGGGCGGCGAAAGCTGATCACGCCGCGCGAATCATCCTTCTTCGACCAATGACGCGATGGCCTCCACGGTCAGATCGTCTAACTGCCGGACCAGCAGGTCCGCCGTGGGGAATGCGGCCGCTGAATGGTGGATGAGCACGGCAACGGCAAACGCCCCGGCTGCCTTCGCGGCCTGAATGCCGACCGGCGCATCCTCGATCACCACGCAGCGCGCTGGGGGCAGATCGAGCTTCGCGCAGGCTTTGATAAACACTTCCGGGTCGGGCTTCCCGCGCGTGATGTCGTCACCGCTGACCGCAAAGGGAATGGTCTCGTTAGCACCCAGTGCATCGCGCACCAAAGCAATGTTGAGCGGCGGGCCCGAAGACCCGATGGCCATCCGCGCGCCGGCGGCGTGCAATTCCGCGATGAGCCGCGTCGCACCGGGAACAACCGGCGGATCATGCCGGACGAGATCGCGATACAGTTCTTCCTTGCGATCCGCGAGCCGGCGCAGTTCCGTTGGAGTCACGTCGCCAAAGAGCAGCGGCACGATATCGGCATTGGTGCGGCCGAACGTGCGCGTGAACAAGCTGTCATCAATCGTTCGCTGATGTTCGCCGGCGAGCAGTTTCCAACTTTGTAAGTGAGCGTCGGCCGAATCAACGAGTACGCCGTCCATATCAAAGATGACGCCAAGATCGTGCAGTCGTGAAGAGCTGGTCGCGCGCTGCGGCAATTGTTCGTCGAGGAAGGCCTGCAGGAGAACCTGTGCCGCGACACGATCCACCCGGGCGCGCATCTTTTTGCGGGTCAGACCGGCGGGTATCAACAAATCGCTGGCCGCGTGGGTGGACAATCGTTCATCCATGAACGAAAGCGGGAGCGCCATCGCCTGGGCCAGGGCCTCGCCGAACTTCCGCGCGGACTTGGAGGCCGGTCCTTCCGAATCGTCCATGTTCAGCGGCAGACCAACGACCAGCGCGTCGAAGTCATATCCCCTGGCGGCCTGCACCACAGCGATTACCTGCTGCGCGACGGTGCCCTGCACCTCAACGGTGGTGAGCGGCGACGCCATCCGCGTGACGTCGTCGCCGACCGCCAGTCCGATCCGTTTGGACCCACAATCCACGCCGAGAAATCGTTTCATTGGTTCGAAGAATAACGGCTGCACGACCATTTCGCACGCCGAGTGGCCTTTTCTTTCCCGAATCATTCACTGGTGCTATGCTCATTTCATGGTGGAACCTCCCGTGCAAATCACAGCCGCATGCAAACCGGAATCCTCAAAAGGCGATCACCGTGGACCTTTTTTCGCAGCAGCGTGAAAGCAACCGGTCGAAAGTGGAGCCGCTGGCCGTGCGCATGCGGCCACGCACGCTCGATGAGTTCGTCGGACAGGAATCGTTCCTTGGTCCGGGCAAATTGCTGCGCCGCATGCTCGAGGCCGATCGCATCACCAGCGCGGTTTTTTATGGTCCTCCGGGAACGGGCAAGACGACACTGGCGACGATCATCGCCGCGCACACGCGCTCGCACTTTGCACAGGTCAATGCGGCCAGCGTGGGCGTGAAGGAGATTCGCGAGATTCTCGCCGCGGCGCGGGAAAGGCTGGAAACCGCGTCGCAGCGGACCATCCTGTTCGTTGATGAGCTGCACCGCTTCAACCGCGCACAGCAGGATGTCCTGCTGGGCGACGTGGAAAGCGGCGTGGTGATTCTGATCGGCGCAACCACGGAAAATCCGTTCTTCGCGATCAATACCCCGCTGCTGTCGCGCAGCCAGATTTTTCAGTTTGAAGCGCTTTCCGAAAGCGACGTGAAAAGACTCTTGCACCGCGCTCTGACCGACACCGAGCGCGGGCTGGGGCAATATCAATGCGCGCTCAGCGAAGAAGCGGCGCGGCACCTGGCGACCATTTCCGATGGTGACGCGCGTCGGGCACTGACCGCGCTGGAGGTGGCCGTGCTTTCGGAAGCGGAACGGCACAAAGGCGGCGGCTTCGAGATTGACCTCGCGCTCGCCGTCGAATCCATCCAGCGCAAGGCAATCGAGTATGATCCCACCGGCGATTCACACTACGACGCCATCAGCGCGCTGATCAAGAGCGTGCGCGGCAGCGATCCGGACGCGGCCGTGTATTGGCTGGCGCGAATGCTGGAAGCGGGCGAGGATCCGCGTTTTGTGGCGCGGCGGCTGGTGATTCTGGCCGCGGAAGATATCGGCAATGCCGACCCGCACGGGTTGGTACTGGCGCAAGCGGCGGCCGACGCGACGCATTTCATCGGCATGCCGGAATGTCAGTTGCCGCTGGCGCAAGTGGCGATTTACCTCGCCTGTGCGCCGAAATCCAACGCGTCGGCGCTGGCCATCTGGTCCGCGATGGAAGATGTGCGCAGTGGTCGCACGCTGCCCGTTCCGAAGCATTTGAAATCGACCGGCTATTCCGGCGCGAAGCGGCTGGGCAGCGGCGAGGGCTACCGATATCCCCACGATGCGAAAGAGGGTATAGTGGCGCAGGAATACCTTGGCGTGGACAAGACGTATTACGTTCCGACGGATCGGGGCGCCGAGGCAGCGATGGCCAGGTTTCTGGCCGAGGTTCGTCGCCGCGCCGCGGAAGCGCCCGACGAAACATGATGGGGCCGTCCGCGAAGATCAACACCACCACCCGTGAAAGCCGAAATTCGACAACGCATGCGCCAAACGCTGGCCCGGCTCACACCGGAGGAAATCGGTGCGAAATCGCACGCGGTTTGCCAGCTTCTTTTCACGCAGCCGGAGTTCCGCAAGGCCGAGGTCGTCATGGTCTTTCTGTCCCTCGAACAGGAAGTGGACACCTCACCCATCGTCCTGCGCTGCTGGCAACTGCGCAAGCGCGTACTCGCCCCCAAGGTAAGCTGGAATCAAAAGCGCATGTTGCCGGTGGAAATCCGGTCACTCACTGAGGACGTGGTCGTGTCACAAATGGGCATCCGCGAGCCGGTGTCCGGCATTCCATTTCCCATTCCCAACATCGACATGGTCATCGTCCCCGGCCTCGCCTTCGATGAGTTCGGCCAGCGCGTCGGTCGCGGACAGGGTTTTTATGACCGCTTCCTGGCACATCCGGAGTTCAAGGGCGTCGCCTGCGCCGTGGCGTTCGAAGAGCAGGTGACCACCAACGTCCCCGCCGGCCCGCTGGATCGACCCGTGACCATGCTGGTGACGGATGAAAAGGTCCGCCGCTTCGAGCACCCCGACCTTTAGGCCGCCGCCCCTTCCGCCTGCGGCGCGCCCGGTCCCAGCGGAAGGCCGAGCGACAACCAAACCACCAGAAAAATCAGCCAGGTAATCAGGAATATGACGGAATATGGAAGCATCGTCGCCACCAGCGTCCCCAGCCCCGCGTCCTTTTGATAGCGCTGTAGGAACGCGATGATCAGCGCGAAGTAGGACATACCCGGTGAAATGATGTTCGAAACACTGTCGCCCACGCGATAGGCCACCTGTGTCATCTCCGGCGGATAACCCAGCAGCATGAACATCGGCACGAACACCGGCGCCATGATCGCCCACTTCGCCGACGCGCTGCCCATGAACAGATTCAGACACGACGTCAGCACGACGAAGCAGCCCATCAGCGCCGGACCGGCGAGCCCCGACGCTTTCAGCGCCTCCGCGCCCTTCACCGCAACGATGATGCCCACATTGGTCCAGTTAAAAAACGCGACAAACTGCGCCGCGAAAAACACCAGCACCATGTATCCGCCCAGCGTAGACATCGACTTGCCCATGCCGTTCATCACGTCGGTGTCGCTCTTGATCGTGCGCGCACCAATGCCATAAGCCACGCCCGCCAATCCGCCACCCAAAAAGATAAATGCGACTATGCCCGACATGAACGGCGAGTGCAGCAGCTCAAACGACTCGGGATCGCGCAGAAATCCCTGGGCCGGCACCGTGCCCCACAGCAGCAGACCCACGAACAGCGTGCAGAACACCCCGGCGAACCATAGCCCGCGCCGCTCGGCCGCACTTAAAGATGACATAATCGTGTCACTTTCCGCGGCCGGTCCCGCCGGTGCTACACCGTCCGGCCGATACGGCCCCAGACGCGGTTCGACAATGCGCGTGGTCACCCATGTCCCCACCGCGGTGAGCAGAAACGTCGAGGCCACCATGAAATAATAATTGCACGCCGGAGAGACCTCGCGACCCGGTTCAATGATCCGCGCCGCTTCCTGGGTGAGACCCGCCAGCAGCGGATCAACCGTCCCCAGCAGGAGATTCGCACTATATCCACCAGACACTCCAGCGAATGCGGCCGCCATGCCCGCGATAGGATGCCTGCCCGCCGCCAAGAAAATCGTCCCCGCCAGCGGGACCAGCAGTACATAACCGATTTCGCTGGCCACGTTGGACATGATCCCGGCGAAGACAATCACCATCGTGATCATCCCCTTCGGCGCGGAGAGCACCACCAGGCGCAGCAGCGCGCCGATCAGCCCGCTCGCCTCCGCGACGCCAATGCCTAGTAGCGCCACCAGCACCGTCCCCAGTGGCGCAAAGCCGGTGAAGTTGGTCACCAGTTTCGTGATGATGAGGTGCAGACCCTCCACGGTCAGCAGGCTCATCGGACGAACCGCCTTTCCCGATCCCGGGTGAATCACTTCCATGCCCGTCCGCGCGGCGATGTCGGACAGAACAATCACACCGACGGCCATGATGAGGAAAAGTGTCGCCGGATGCGGCAGCGCGTTGCCGCCGCGCTCCACAATCCGCAGAAATGCCGCCAGTGCCCCACCCGCTGCCCGAGCCTGCGCCGCCATAGCAGTATCCTCCAACCTGTGCCCTGCTAACCAAGGGACACGATCGAGTCACGTTCGTCAACAACGCGCGTCCAGCATGACCGCGCTCACCGCGATGCCCCCGTCGCGCAGCACCGTGTAATCACTCGGCCCGACCTCCTCGCGCACCCAATACGAAGCGCCATAACCAAATTCCCATTCGTGATCCGGATTCAGCGCCTTGCGTTCAAATTTCATGGGCATGGCGTGATTGGCCACGCACGTCCGATGCACGTGCTTCATCGGCTCCGGCGGGATCGGTGCGGGCAGGTTGATGTTCCAGAATCCCGGCGCGGGCGCCGCCTCCAGCAGCAGACTGCGCAGCACCAGACCGGCCACCTGGTGCGTAACCGTCCAATCGACGGCGGCTTCGTGACGCACCGCCTGCGAAATCGCCACCGCCGGCAGCCGCAGAATCGCCCCTTCGCGCGCGCCGGCCACGGTTCCGGAATAATACAAGTCCACCCCGGCGTTGGCCCCGCGATTGATCCCCGAGACAACCATGCCGATCGGCCCGTTGATCAGTTCTGCATAGGCCAGTCGCACGCAATCGGCGGGCGTCCCGTCGACGATGTACATCTCGCCAAATTCCTCGTGAATGCGGCGTTCGACGTGAATGGGTTTGCGCAGGGTGATCGCGTGTCCACAGGCGGAGCGCTCGGTCCGCGGCGCAACCACCACGCGGTGTCCGAGATCACCAACCGCCCGATAAGCGGCATGAATGCCCGGCGCGTCGTACCCGTCGTCGTTGGTGATAACAATGGTTCCCGCAATGGGCATCCGCGGCCGATAGCCTTTCCCCTTGCCCGTCCATCCGTTGTTTGTGGACGCGACGGCAAGGCAGCATTTGCCCTCCTTAACACATCAATCGTAAGGTAAATCCGGGCAAGATACTCCACATTACCATGAGTCCGCGAATAAGTCAGCGCCGGTGATGATGTCGCCGCAGTGCCCAAAAATAATGGATGCGGAGTGAGAGGTGGTTGCAGTCGGATGCCGCTCGTCGGCGTCAGGGGGAAGCAGACATGTACGAAGGCAGCGTGGCCGTGGAACGGACAGAACTCGAACTCTCTACTCTTGCGCCACAGGTGCGCATCACCGCCGGCATGGGCTCCGCGCATCAGAAAACCTGGAACCTGCGCCGACCAGTCACCGTAATCGGCTCGGCCAGGCCCGCGCACATCATTCTCCATGACAATGATGTCAGCAAGGCGCATTGCGTCATCGTCAATACGGGTCGCGAAATACTGCTCAAGGACCTCTACACTTCCAGCGGGACATTCTGCAACAAGGAGCGTGTTGACCTCATCGCGCTGCAGGATGGCGACGTGATCACGGTAGGTACGACGCAGATACAGGTGGCGATCAACCTGAGTGAATCCGAGAAGGACGATTCCGGCTGCGGGATGCAGTTCGTCGAACCGACCAAGTTTGCCAAGCCGCTGCTGGTCAAACTTGATCAAACCGATGTGTCGTGGAAAATCGAAGACGCCATCACCATGATCGGTCGCCATGCGAGCGCCACCATCCGGCTCGACCATCTCGACACTTCGACGCGCCACGCCATCCTGTTTTCCTTCGGCGACGACACCGGCGTATTCGACCTGGGCAGCCGCACCGGCATGGCCGTCAACGGCGCTCCTTGTGGAAGTTCGCTGATCCGACCCGGCGACCGCCTGAACATCGGTCCCTGCACGCTCGCCGTCGGCGTCATCGAATCTCCCGTTACGCAACTGGCCGCCGAAGCCCA
>CAZKIN010000192.1:3384-7482 GCA_964552515.1 uncultured Phycisphaeraceae bacterium | reverse complement strand
CGTCACCATCGTGCTGCCGCAGCATCACGTGGAGTCATTCCGCGCGCAAGCGCACATCGTCAAGCACCTCGCCAACGTGGAAACGCTGACGGTGGCCGCCGACGCGAAACGCCCGACCAACGCGGGCAGCATCGCCAGCCACGGCCTGCGTATCTACGTACACGACATTTCCGACGACGCCGCCGAACGCGACCGGGCAACCAAGGCATTGGCAATCGTCGAAAAGCAGATTGCCACCCGCGAGGGCAAGTTGAACAATCCCGGTTTTGTCGCCAAGGCCGATCCGGAACTCATTGCTGCCGAGCGCCAGCGGCACGCGGATCAGATCACCGAGCGCGACAACCTGCGACATCAACTCGCCGAATTGGGTTGATCCGCGTTTTCAGCATGATGAAACCCACCGGGCGACGCGTTATCGTGTGGTGCAGCAGCCGGCCCCCGCGCGCCGATATCGAAAGATACGGCGTGTCGCCGAAGGGTGGAGTCTGCGGCCATGATTTACCTTGCGCTCACATTCTGGTTGCTGGTCATCGTCTTTACGGCTTGGGGGGTGCACAAACTCTGGACCGGCATGGTCAAGGAACGCGTGGTCAATTTACTGCTGCTGCCGGGAACCCTGGTTGCGCAAATCGGACACGTACTCGGGCTGCTCATCACCGGCGCGACGATTACGAACACCACGCTGTTGAAAGATGACGAGTCGGCCGCGCCGGAAACCACGACCAACCCTGAGCCGAAAATTCCCCTGATTGGTCCCGTCGTCATTGGGTTGCTTCCGCTGCTGGCGTGCGGGGCGGCCATCTACTTCGTGGCCAACGCACTGGGACAATCGGTAATGGCGCCGCTGGCCGTCGCGCCGCGTTTAGGTCCGCAGCTCCCCATGAGCCTCGGCGGATTCTGGGAATTGTTGCGCGACCAGATCACGCTGATGGAATCGTTGACCCGCACGGTAGCCGCCTCCAATTTTCACGATTGGCGTACGTGGGCGTTTTTGTATTTGCTGATTTGCCTAGCCATCCGCACCGCGCCGTTTCCCGGCAACCTGCGCGGCGCCTTGGGGGCGATCGTGCTGCTGGGGGTCGGGGCGGCGGCCATCTCGTCGCTCTTTGATGTGGCCGACCCGCGCGTGCAGACCGGCTGGGCCGTGCTCAGCTTGACCATTGCCACGCTGCTCGTTCTGCTATTGGCCAGTCTGCTGATTCGCGGCGGAGTGGGACTCGTGCAGTTGTTGCGCGACGAAACTCAATAATCACCGACCGCCGCCAGGTATCGGAGCATCGTGCCCGAGCGCAGGATGCGTCGCAGGTTCATGCGGACCCCGCGGAGTGCACCGCATGTTTCGAATCCGACGCGTTTTCGACGACACACTCCCGATTGATCGCAAGGCCGTGTCCGAAGTTCAGGAGATGCTGCGCGCGCAATTCCCCCAGATCCGTGCCGAAGACATCAAGTCATTGCCCCGCAAATTGCGGGAGCCCCAGGATTTCACTTTCCTGTATTACCTCTTCGTCGCGGAAGATGAGCTGGGACGTTTACGCGGCTTCGGCCTGATGTCCGTCGAGCCCAAGCTCAAGTTCGGCTTTCTGGACTATGTGGCCGCGGGTAAGCGCCTGACCGGAGGGGGCGTGGGCGGAGCCCTCTACTCGCGCGCACGTGACGAATGCATCGTCCGCGACGTGCATGCGTTGTTCCTGGAGTGCCTGCCGGACGATCCGGCGCAGTGCGAATCCGCGGAAATTCTCCGCGCGAACATCGCGCGGCTGAAGTTCTACGAGACGTTCAATGCCCGCCCGATTGCCAACTGTGAATACCATCGCCCGATCAAGCCCGGCGATCGCGGCTTCCCCTATCTGGTGGTTGATGTCCTGGGGCGCGAGCGTCCTCTGCGCCGCGATTTCGTTCGCCGTGCGGTGCGCAACATCCTGGAACAAAAATACGCGCATCTCTGTCCGCCCGCCTATATAGACCGGGTGGTGGCCTCGTTTCGCGACGATCCGATCCGGCCGCGTCCACCGCGTTACGTGAAACAAGAGGCCAGCCCGGCGGAAGTTCCCGTGTTTCCGCGCGCCGAGCGCATCGCCATGGTCGTCACCGACCAGCATGAGATTCACCATGTCCGCGAGCGCGGCTACGTGGAAGCGCCGGTGCGGATCAGTGTCATTAAACAGGCACTGCTGTCCGCCGGATTCATGGAAGCGGTGCCTCCGCGCACCTACCCGGACAAATATATCCGGACCGTCCACGATTCCGACTTCGTCAACTACCTGCGGGCGGTCTGCCAGAATGTGCCCGAAGGACGGTCGGTTTACCCGTATGTCTTTCCCGTGCGTAACGCCGCCCGTCCGCCCAAGGACCTCGCCATCCGCGCCGGATATTATTGCATTGATACCTTCACGCCTTTGAACCGCAATGCATATTCCGCCGCGAAGCGCGCCGTCGATTGCGCGCTGACTGCGGCCGATCTGCTGCTTGCGGGTCGGCGCGTGGCCTATGCGCTGGTGCGCCCGCCGGGTCACCATGCGGAGCGCCGCACCTTTGGCGGTTTTTGCTACTTCAATAACTGCGCCGTGGCGGCCGAGTACCTTTCACGCTCCGGTCGCGTTGCCCTGCTCGATGTGGACTATCACCACGGCAATGGTCAGCAGGTGATTTTTTACAACCGCGCCGATGTGCTAACCGTGTCGCTGCATGGTCACCCGCAGTTCGCCTATCCCTATTTCAGCGGGTTTCGCGAGGAGATCGGAGAAGGCTCGGGACGTGGTTGCAATATGAACATCCCTTTGCCGGAAGACCTCAACGGCGATGGATACCTTACGGCACTCCGCCGCGCCGCGCACCGCATCGCACGCTTCAAGCCGGCATTTCTCGTGGTCGCTCTGGGGCTGGATCCGGCGAAGGATGACCCGACCGGAAGCTGGTCGCTGGTCGCACGCGATTTCGAGCGCAATGGCCGGCTGATCGGTTCACTCAAATTGCCTACCCTGGTCGTACAAGAGGGCGGTTACCGTACCCGTACGCTCGGAATCAATGCGCGGTCATTCTTCCAGGGACTGTACGCGGCGGTTTATGGATATGCGCCGCCCAAGAACTCCCGCCCGGCAGTTGCCGCGCACGCCGATCCGGTGCCCGTCCAGGGTTGACTAACAACCGACACACGGATCAGCGGCCCTACATCTCCGGCCGCGATCGCATACAATACACGGGCATGGACGGCACGGCCTTTGTTCTCATAGTCGAAGATGAGGAAGCGCACGGCGAGGCGATCGCCGAGGCGCTGGAGCGCTCGCACTGCGCCTGTCACGTCGTCACCAGCGGTGCGGACGCCATCGAGAGCATCAAGGCCCGTCCCCCGGATGTGGTGGTGACGGACTATCGTCTTGGCGGGTCGATTAACGGCATGGACGTCCTGCGTGAAGCGAAGCGCCGCCATCCGGAAACGGAAGTGATTTTGATCACCGCGTTCGGCAGCGAAGCGCTCGCCCGCGAGGCGCTCAGCCAGGACAATGAGTACCGCGCTTACGATTACCTCATCAAACCAATCGACATCGATTTATTGCGTGACAAGGTGCAGCGTGCCGCCCGGCAGGCGCTCGCGGCGCGGGAAGCACGCGCGCTGCGCACGCAGATTGAAACCGCCTTCGATTTTTGCGGCATCATCGGTTCATCAGAGGTCATACAGCGCGAAATCAAGCGCATCAAAAAAATCGCGCGCAGCAAGAGCACCGTGCTCATCGTCGGCGAAACCGGTACCGGAAAGGAATTATTCGCCCAGGCGATTCATGAGAATTCCCCTCGTGCGGGAAAACCATTCAAGGTCCTCAACTGCGCGGCCGTCAGTGAAACTCTCCTCGAAAGTGAACTATTCGGTCACGTTAAAGGGGCTTTCACCGGCGCGATCTCCGATCGCAAGGGGCTGGTGGAGGCGGCGTCCGGTGGCACCCTGTTCCTCGACGAAATCGGCGACATGCCGCTCACCATGCAGGCCAAGCTCCTGCGCACGCTTGAGACCGGCGAAGTGATTCGCGTGGGCACCAGCGATCCGCAGTACTTCGACGTGCGCTTTGTCGCGGCCACGAACAAGGATTTGCAGGAACAGGT
>CAZKIN010000192.1:1317-3284 GCA_964552515.1 uncultured Phycisphaeraceae bacterium | reverse complement strand
CCGGACATGCTGCGACCTTCCACGGACATTGTCCCCGCCGGTCCGCCGAACCTGGCGGGCATGTCCATGTCCGATGTGGAGCGAATGCACATCATGAACACCCTGCGCATGTTTGGCGGCAACCGCGAAAAAACCGCAACCGCCCTGGGCATTGGTGCGCGCACGCTCTACCGCAAACTGCGGGATTACGGTCTGAAATAGGCTCGCCACTGGTCAGGACGCGCGGTGGCGACCATAATGCGTCGGGCGCGGTAGGGGAAAATGCCGCGCGAATTCCATGGAGATACAATATGTACAGTAGTGCTATGCGTGGACGGACGTGGGGGATCGCTGCTTTGGCCATGGGCATGTCGGCACTGGCCGCTCAGGCACAATTAGTGCCTTGGCGCGTCTTTGCCGATCCCGATTCAACTTCGGTTTGTGACCTGGTCAATGCGGCCAATGTGGAACTGGTGGTACTGCTCAATTCCGACAATCTGACGATCGTCACTGGCGCTGATACTGACCTGGTCAACACGGAAGTGCTCAACAACGGCGAGGTGTTGATAGACGGCGACTCATTCGGATTCATCGAGTTCGCCACCGATGACGAAGGCTTTCGCACGCTTTGGTGGCTTTCGCTCACCGGGCGTGTGATCGAGGTGGACGGAATTACCGGCGCTCCCAGCGAGTCCGAATTCTTCCCCTCGGACTTTGCCAATGTTCCGTGCGACGCCTGTCCCTTCTGGGATGACGGTGAAATCTGCACCTGCATATCGGACAGTGAGTGCGACGATTTCGACGAATGCACCATTGACGACTGTGATCAGCTGAACGGTTGCAGTCACATTCCCGTGGTGTGCGATGTGGACGATCGCTGTGCGACGGCCATTTGTGATCCGAATGAAGGATGTCTGGTGGTTGACCTGCGCGAAGATTGCGACGATGGCGACGAATGTACCGTCGACGACTTGTGTGTCGATGGCGTTTGCGCCGGCCTGGAAGCCGAATGCGATGACAACGACCCCTGCACCGACGATCTCTGTGATTCAGAGATTGGTTGCATTTTCACCGAGGTCCTGTGCGACGATGACAACGAGTGTACTGATGAAACCTGCGTGGCGGGCTTGTGCGTGACCGTGGACAATCTGGATTCCTGCAGCGACGGCGATTCCTGCACCTCCAATGATCGTTGCCGTGACGGCACTTGCAGCGGTACGCCGATTGAAAACTGCGATGACGACGGTGGCGGTCCGGTGATCGTGCTTTGCGGAAATAATGCCGCCCTGACCATGATGCTCACCTTCTCCGGCTTGGTAGCCACCGGGGCGCTGCGCCGCAGAAGGTCAAACTAGTTCTTCTTTAGTTACGGATATACGCCATGAACAAACTTCGAAGATTGTCATGCTTTTCGGGGGCGCTGGCCGTGTTGGTGGGAAGCGCCGCGATGGCCCAGACACCGCCTTGGGATATTTTTGACGACGCGCAATCCACATCCACTTGCGATTTGGTCAATGCGTCCGACACGGAGCTGGTCGTCCTGCGCACCGGCGAACTGGCCATCATCACCGGACGCGATGTTACCCTTGCCGATTCGTTCGTGAACGATCAGGGCGACGTATTCATTGGCAACGACCAGTTCGGTTTCATTTCATTCGCCACCGATGCGGATGGTTTTCGTACCCTGTGGTGGACGTCGCTGACCGGTCGCGTACTGGACATTGACGGCTTGACCCTGGAAATCAGTGAGACCGACAAGTTCCCGGATGACTTCGCCGATGTTCCGTGCGGTGTGTGTGATTCCGGTCTGTGGGACATTCGTGCTGATTGCGACGACATCGATGTTCCCCCCGTTACCGTTCGCCTGTGCGGCAACGACGTGGTCATCACCATGATCATGAGCTTCGGCGGCCTGCTTGCGTTCGCGGTTCCGATGCGGCGCAGGTATAACTAAGCGCGTGGCGCGCCGCGGACTTTGGCTGGCGCGA
>CAZKIN010000192.1:0-1217 GCA_964552515.1 uncultured Phycisphaeraceae bacterium | reverse complement strand
GAAATCTACGAACAGCTCGTCATCCCGGACATTGCCGATGCTGCCGACATTCTCCGCCCGGTGTACGACAAAACCGGCGGTGTCGACGGGTACGTCAGTCTCGAAGTCAGCCCGCGCCTCGCCTACGACACGGCCGGGACCATCGCGGAAGCGCGACGACTTCACGCCCAGCTCAGCCGCCCCAACATTTTCATCAAGGTTCCCGCGACGGAAGAAGGCATTCCCGCGATCGAAACACTCATCAGCGAAGGCATCAGCGTCAATGTCACACTTATTTTCGCGATCAGTGCCTACGAAAAAGTCATGCAGGCCTATATTCGCGGCTTGCAGAAACGCGCCGCTGCGGGCGGCGATATCTCACGGGTGGCCTCCGTTGCGTCATTCTTCGTCAGTCGCGTCGATACCCTCGTGGACAAAATGCTCACTGAAAAAAGTGCGGCCGGCGCCGAGGTTGACGCACTGCTTGGACAGGCCGCCAACGCCAACGCCAAGCTCGCTTACGCCCGCTTCCTTGACGTGTTCGATACAAATGGTCCATTCGGCGCGCTCGCCGCAAAAGGGGCCCGCGTGCAGCGTCCGCTCTGGGCCAGCACCAGCACGAAAAACCCCGACTATCCCGACACCATTTATGTCGAGAACCTCGTCGGTCCCGACACGGTCAACACCATGCCGCCCGCCACCATCGAGGCGGTGCTCGATCACGGACAGGCGGAAGTGACCATCCATGATGATCTCGATGTCGCCGCAACGCTGTTCGAAGAACTGCTCGAAGTGGGCATCGACATCAACCGGGTGACCGAACAACTGCGCGTCGAAGGTGTTGACTCCTTCGCCAAGTCGTTCGACGAATTGCTCCAGAACATCGAACACAAGCGGACCAATCTCCGCCCGGTGAGTTGATTCCGGCGTCTCTCACGCGTGCCATGCTCTCGGCTTGCGGCGGTGTGCCGCGTAACTTCTCAACCGGAGTCGGATGAAGCTATGCGTGCCTGGCTCCTCGACGATTTCAAAGGCTTGGATGCTTTGCGGCTTTCCGCCGACGCGCCAAAGCCCGTTCCCGCAAGTGAAGAAATCCTCGTCCGCGTGCACTTTGCCGCACTGAATCCCGCCGATCGATTTCTCGCGGAAAACCTCTATCCCGCCAAGCCGCCACTCCCGCACATTCTCGGTCGCGACGGCATGGGCGTGGTCGAGTCAATCGGCCCCGGCGTCACCCG
>CAZKIN010000191.1:0-7523 GCA_964552515.1 uncultured Phycisphaeraceae bacterium | reverse complement strand
AAAAAAATCGCAAAACAAAGCCATTCACATGCGCACCCATAAGCCCGATCGGAAATACTCCAGTGTCGGGCGATCCGTCAAGAAAAGGAAACCCATTGGCGGGTTGTCCCCGCAAACGGCTACGACACGAAGCCTTTTCTAGAACGGAACCGGCTCGGATGCGGCCCGATGTGGAATGGGGTCGCCGCTGTAGGGTCTGAACAAGGTCAGCCGCTTGTTGAACATGAGCTGCACGGTATCCACCGGGCCGTTACGCTGTTTGGCGATGATCAGGTCGGCCAAACCTTTGAATTCGTCGCGGTCCGGATGGTAATACTCCTCGCGGTGGATCAGCAACACGACGTCCGCGTCCTGTTCAATCGCGCCCGATTCGCGCAGGTCGCTCATGATCGGTTTCTTGTCCGGTCGCCCTTCGGCCATGCGGTTGAGTTGCGCCATCGCGATCACCGGAATCTTCAGCTCGCGGCCCAGCGCCTTCAGCTGTCGGCTGATGGTCGCAATCTCGGCCTGCCGGCTTTCAGAACCGGGCGAATGCATGAGCTGTAGATAATCAATGTAGATGGCCGCGATGTCGTGCTTCTGCTTAAGCCGCCGCGCCTTGGCCCGCAGCTCCATCACCGACATGCCCGGCGTGTCGTCAATGAACAGCGGCGCGTTCTTGAAATCCTCGCGCGAATATACCAGTCGACTCATTTCCTCGTCGTCCAGTTGCCGCTTGCGGAGCTTCTGCGCATCGATCTCCGTGTGCATGCAGATCAAGCGCTGCGCGACCTGCTCTTTACTCATTTCGAGCGAGAAGAAAACAATCGGCGACGCTTCGAACCCGCGCGGCGGACGAACGGCCGCGTTGTAGCACATGGTGAGTCCCAGCGCCGTCTTGCCCATCGAGGGGCGGCCCGCCAACACGATGAAATCGCCGGGCTGAAACCCGCTGGTCAGTTCATCCAACCGAAAGAACCCGCTGGGCAGGCCGGTACACACCGCGCCGCCTTTTTCCATCAGCTCCGCGATGTGGTCAACCACAATCCGGATGGGAACCGTTTCGCCGCTAACGCGTTTTTCAGTGACTTCAAAGATGCGCTGCTCGGCGCGCTCCAGGACGTCCTTGGCTTCTTCAATACCGGCAAAGGCGTGGTCGTTGATTTCGCCGACGCAGCGGATGAGATCGCGCAGCATGCCCTTGTCGCGCACCACGCGGGCATAATGTTCGGCGCGGGTCCAGTCGCCGTAACTTTCGGCGAGCCGAACCATGTACTCGTGACCGCCGATGAAGTCGAAGAGGTCGCGACGGCGCAGTTCGTCGGATACGACGACGAGGTCGATCGCTTTGGCGGGATTGTCGTAAAGGTCGAGCAGAACCTCGAACAGTTTCTGGTGGGCCGGCAGGTAAAACCAGCGGCTGTCCGCGCGGGAGATGATCGGCACGACGTCAGTTACCGCGTCGCGGTCGGTCATCATCGCCCCGAGAAGCGCCATCTCCGCGTCGAGGTCCTGCGGAGGCACGCGCTCAGGGCGTACTACGACGTTATTCGTCGGCGCGGTCGTCATTGCCTTCGGCCTCCGTGCCAGCGGCTGTGCCGGTTGCTTCTTCCGACGACTCATCTTCGTCGGACTTCTCACGAACGACCCAAACCTTGACGCCGACCCGGAGATCGTCGGCGAGTTTGATTTCCACCGTCACCGTGTCGAGGTGGCGCAGCGGGCGCGGCAGGTTGACCTGATCGGCCTCCAGGTTGTAACCCTCGGCGGAAAGCGCCGCAGCGATTTCCTTGCGCCCTACCGAACCGTAGAGAACGCCCTCTTCGTTGGCCAGTGAGTGAATGGTGACTTCCACATCCTTCAGGCGTGCGGCCAGGGACTCCATCTCAGCGCGGAAACGCGAGCGTTCCACCTCAGCCTCTTTGCGCGCGACCGCCAGACGGCGCACGTTGCCCTGGGAAGGCTCGGTGGCGATACCCTGCGGCAGCAGATAATTGCGCCCGTAACCCGGTGAAACTTCCACCACGTCACCGACAATACCGAGCGTACGAACATTCTTGCACAAAAGCAGCTTCATGTTGCCAGACCTCTTCCTTACATCCAGGTCGTCGGAATGCCGACCACCGTGTTCTTATCTACTGACCAAACCAGACCTTGTCGTTTCGCCTTTTTCGCCGGAAATCCGACCGGTTCCCACAACGGTCACTCGTCCCCTAAAACGGAATATGCTCATCGGTCGTTGCCGGCGGTTCATCATAACCCGCATGACTTCCGGCTGACACCGGCGCGGCACTGCGTCCGGCGGGAGCCGCCGCAGGAGTTCTCCGCGGCGCATTCTCTTCACCCTCACCGCCCCGACCGCCGCCGGCACCGAGAAACGTAAAGTTCTCGACCAGCACTTCGTGCTTGCTGCGCTTGTCGCCTTCGGGAGTCGTCCACTGGTTGAGCTGCAACCGGCCTTCCACCAGCACCGAACGACCCTTGGCCATGTATTGATTAAACGTCTCGCCGGCCCGCCCAAAAACTGTGCAGTCGACGAAGCAAACGTCCTCGCGTTTGTTGCCTTCCTTGTCTTTCCACTGATGGTTCGTGGCTAAGCCGAACTTGCACACCGCGACATTGCTCGCCGTGTAAGTAAGTTGCGGATCGCGCGTGACGTTTCCCACCAGTACGATTCGGTTATAGCTGCCCACGGACACACCCTTCCTCTACGGAAGTAGATCAAGCAGGACCATACGAATCATTTCGCGGACCGCGCCCAGCGCCGGCCATCCGCCCACCACGATCACCCCGGTCCTCGCGTTCACCACGATCGAAGCGGGGACGACGATTGTCGCGGCCATCTTCTTCGACCAGCAATTCGTCGCCGGGCTCTTCACCGCGCGAGGAGGCGGCCTTCTCCATGAGTTCCGCGGTCATGCCGTTGGCCGTCAGGACGAGCACGCGGAGTATGTTTTCATTCAGTTCGGCGTCGCGTTCGAGCGGAGAAATTTTCTCCGGCGGCGCCTTGAAATAAACGAGTACATAGACTCCGCGCTTGCGCCCCTTCACCTTGTAGGCGAGACGGCGTTCGTCCCATTTGCGGCAGAATTCGATCTCGCCGCCGGCACGATCAACTATCAGACGCCGGATTTCGCCCTCGCAATTCTCGTTCGAGGCGCCAAAAGTCGGGTCAAACAGAAACATTGCTTCGTATTGCATCAACGTCGCACTTCTCCTTCCGATGCCTTAGTCACTGCCATTCTAACACAAGCGACCGGGTTTTACGACGGGCCGCCTTTGGTCCCCTCGCCGTTAAATCGGGTCATGGTCAATTCAATGCCGTGGCGAATCCAATGCTCAACGGCGTCCGCCGCCCGATCCAGGGCCGCGCCCATTTCCTTTTCTTCGCCAGCGGCAATTCGGCCAAGCACATACGCAGCCTGATCGCCGATCGGAGCGCCGATACCGATGCGGAGGCGGCTCCAATTCTGCGTGCCCAAACTGTCGATCACGCTTTGCAGCCCGTTATGGCTGCCCGCGGAACCGTTGGCCCGCAACCGAATTCGCCCCACCGGCAGCGCCAGATCGTCGGAAACAACCATAAGGTCCGCTTCCGCAATCTGATAAAACCGGCCGGCCGCCGAAACCGCCTGCCCGGACCGGTTCATGAACGTCGTGGGCTTCAGCAGCACCACGCGCTCGCCGTCCACATCCGTCGCCGCGAACCACGCGTGAAATTTCTCCACCGTGAGCGGGCAATTCCAACGGCGGGCGAGGCGGTCAATTACCTCAAATCCGACGTTGTGCCGCGTCTGGTCGTAACGCGAACCAGGATTTCCCAAACCGACGATCAGTTTCACGCAGACATTCTTACGCCACTATTAAATCAGTCGAGTTCACATTGATCCGTTTCTTCATTGCACCCGACCGGATTGTTACAGGGATTTTCTCTACTGAAGCAACGCATGGTTTCGGCTGTTTCTATTGAACAATACTCCAGCCCATTACAAAACATTCCGTCATCGCAGTCGGCGTTCACCAAGCACTCGGTTTCTGGGTTCAATGCCACCTGACAACCCGCACAAAAAAACATGACCGCAAGCAGCGCCGACCCGATGCTGCAACTCGACAACCTCCGCCACCACAAGGATCGCTTGGAACCAAAACCCATGTCGTGCTCCTTACGCCAATTGCGGCCGTGCCGAGACCGATCGGCCCGCAGGCTCGATCTGCCGGAAGAAAACCAATGAAAATTAGGCTTCCGCTTCGGTCTCATCCTTACGCACGCGACCGATGCGCTCCGGCTCGGCCTCCGCCTCCGCACCTTCGACCACCGGCGTCTCCGTCGTTACTTCGCCGAGCTTGCGCACCGTCGCGACGCGATCATCCGGCGATGCCATCGCATTGACACCCGGCGGCAACACCAAATCCTTGACCAGCAAGGACTCCAGCAGTCCCAGATGCGACACAATCGGGTGCAGCGTGTCCGGAATCTGCGTGACAAGGCAATCCACTTCCAGACTGTCCATCACCTGATCAAGGATGCCGCCATCGGCAACGCCCTTGGGAATACCCTTGAGTTCGATCGACACCTTGACGCGGACGCGCTCGTTGAGATCCACGCGCATCAGGTCCAGGTGAATGGGCAGCGTGCCAAAGGCGTCGTATTGCACTTCCTTGATCAGGAATTGCTTTTTCTGGCCGCCGACTTCCAGTTCCAAAGTGCGCGCACCGTGTTTCAATGCCACCATGGTTTCATGATGATCGATGCTCAAAGACTCGGGCGCTTCGCCGTGGCCGTACACCACCGCCGGCAGGCGACCACTCTTACGCACCAGACGGGAATGCCGGGTGCCAATGCCCGTCCGCTTTTCGGCCTTCAATGCTGGGATTTCCATGATTCTGCCAATCTCCGAAGGTACTGAACTAATAAAGCTCGTGAAAAATCAACTCCATGCGGGCCAAACCCGCGGATCATTATCCAAAAAGCGCGCTGACCGAACGATGCTCATGAATCCGCCGAATGGCCTCGCCGACCAGGTTCGCCACACTCAGCACCGTCAAGTTCTTTAGCCGCTGCCGAATCTCATCCTTGATGAAGATCGTATCCGTCACCACGATCTCAGTGATCTCTGCCGCAGCCAGCCGTTCGACCGCCGGACCGGCGAAAACACCGTGCGTCGCGCCGACGTACACATCCGTCGCGCCATGCTGACGAACCAGACGCACCGCCTCGGTAACGGTTCCCGCCGTGGTCACCATGTCATCGAACATCATGACCCGCTTGCCCTTCACATCACCGATGATCCGTACCGCGACCGCCTTCTCGCCGCTGATGCGTCGTTTGTCGATGACCGCGAGCTCACCGCCGATGCGCGAAGCGAAATCATTGCCGAACTTGACGTTACCCAGGTCCGGCGAAACCAGCACCGAATCCTGCAGGTTGCGCGATTGAAAATGCTGTGCGATGACCGGAGCCGCCGTCAGATGGTCCAGCGGGATATCGAAAAATCCCTGAATCTGATCCGCATGCAGATTCATGGTCAGCACGCGATTGACGCCTGCCGTGGTCAGCATGTTGGCGACCAGCTTCGCGGTAATCGGCGTGCGACCTTCCGACTTGCGATCCTGCCGCGCGTAACCGTAATACGGTATCACGGCCGTGATGCGCTTCGCACTCGCCCGACGCAGGCAATCAATGAAAATCAACAATTCGATAAGATTGTCATTCACCGGCGGACAGGTGGATTGCACGATGAAACAATCCTTGCCGCGAACGTCCTCATCCAACTTGACGAGAAACTCGCCGTCAGGGAAGCGACTCAGGTTGGCTTTGCCGCGCGGCCGTTGCAGGTACGTGCAGATCTTGTCCGCCAGGTCGTAGCTGGCGGTGCCGCCGAAGACAACCATATCGTGGTAATCACGATCGGCCGACCTTTGACTCTCCCACGCCATCAGGCCACCGCTCCCGGCATGATTTGCCGCGTTGCATTCGCGAACTCAGTCGCGGACGGACCAACCGCCGCACCCGAGGCCACTGTTTCATCCGCCTTCACATACGCAAACGGACCGACGCGACACTCCTCGCCAATCACCGCGCCAGCTCCGATAAACGAAAAAGGATACACCACGGTATCACGCCCGATCGACGCCTCGGCTTCGATCCAAGTGTTGTCCGGGTCGACAATTGTGACGCCGCCGCCAAGCAGCGCAACCTGAATGCGATCCTGCATGACCCGCGATACATCCGCCAGGTCCAGGCGTGAATTAATGCCTAGCGCATCCTCCGCGGGGACCATCACGTGCGCCGACACCCGCTCACCTTGCTCGCGCAGGATGCGAATGGCGTCCGTGATGTAATATTCTCCCGAACCACTCGCCGGTGAAACACGTTCCAGCGCCGCGAACATCTTCCGCGCATCAAAGCAGTAATAGCTCGGATTGACCTCGTGAATTCCCCGCTGCTCTTCGTTGCAATCCCGATGCTCGACAATCGCCTGCAGTTTCCCTTCGGCGTCTCGAATGATTCGCCCATATCCGGTCGGATCGTCAAGTTCCGTCGTCGCGATCGTCAACGCGTCGCTCGTCTCTTCCCGTTCACCCAGCAATTCCGCCAGCGCCTCGCGCCGAACCAGCGGCATGTCGCCCGCGATGACCAGCACGCTGCCTTCGAAATTCGCCAACGCTTCTTTGCAACAGGTCACCGCGTGACCGGTCCCCTTTTGTTCCGCCTGATGCACCCAGGAAATATCGTGATCTGACGCAAACGCTTCCATTACCTTTGCACGCCCATGCCCGACCACGACGATCAACCTTTCAATTCCCGCAAGGCGGCACGCGCTCAGCACATACGCCAGCATGGGCCGCCCGCAGATTTCGTGCAGCACCTTGGGGCTGTCACTCTTCATCCGCGTGCTCTTGCCCGCCGCCAGTATGATCGCCGCCGTCACCAGAAAAAACCTTTCCGCCAAAACCACTGACCTTCGCCGCCACTACCCGGCCAGGACTCGAACCTGGAATACCAGGACCAAAACCTGGTGTGTTGCCAATTACACCACCGGGCAATTCCAACGAATATCGCAAACCATCAGACCAAAACGCGCCCGCCTTGAGCACCAACCACCGACAGCCATAGCCTGGGCCGCGGCATAATTTCGCGCAAACACAAGCACGTATTAGAACCAAAAATTAGACGGCGATCGATAGGATCGCGGCCGCGGACCGAACGAACGAGGCTTGAGTGTCTCGCCGCGAAGTGAGACTCCCATCGGATGCTTTCGCATCCTGCCCGCCATGTCGACGGTGATTCCGCTCATCCCGCCCCAACCGCAGCGGGGAAAACGTAATAAGCTACGGCGAAACACCCCATGGGTCAAGCGGCCACCGGGGAATTATGGACCGTCATAACCTTCGCCGCCACAGCGACTTGGAAACGCGCTATCCCCCTGTTAGTCGCGGCGACACATTCGCCGTTGGCTACGAAAGGCCACGTTGTTATGGCCGCCGGCGGCGACCTCAATGAACGTGCCAGCGGGCACGTCGCTCTGGCCATATTTGTTGGA
>CAZKIN010000190.1:5410-7548 GCA_964552515.1 uncultured Phycisphaeraceae bacterium | reverse complement strand
TGGAAAAATAGCCCGTTCCATGCCATTCTGGTAGGGGCTCTACGGCCGAATTGCCATCCGATTAATGATGTTTTTGTACCAATTTCAGCAGCATTTCGGCTGCTTTTTCTGAGGCGGAATGGCTGCGCAACGGAGCAACAATGCGCGAAAGATCAGCGCTCATTTGTGCGTGCCGCGGCGCATCGCGGAGCAGCGATATCGCTTCGTCTGCGATCGGCGCAAGGGAGCGATAGACCGGCATGAACTCGGGAACAATCCGCCGGTCGGCCAGGATGTTCGGCAGCGAAAGGTGCGGCGTGTAAATCATCCAGCGGACGAGCGCGTGATAGAACACCGTCGAAGCCCGATACATGACAATCATAGGCTTTTCGTGATAAGCAACTTCCAGCGTCGTCGTTCCGGATGTGACCAGTACCAGGTCCGCAGCCTGTATCAATTCGCCGGGTTCTCCAGCATGAATGCGCACATTTAGTGACGACCGCGCGACACCCGCGCGAATGATCGGTTCGACCTGCGGATTAGCCACCGATACCCCGAAGGCCGCATGCGGAAATTCCTGCGCGATGCGCCGCGCGACTTCCAATTGATCGGGCAGCATGCGCTCCACCACGGCGCGGCGTGAACCCGGAAGCAGCGTGATGAACGGCGCGCCGGCGCTGCGAAAATCCCCTACGATTTCGGCCTTAATCGGTCGCGCGGCGAGTGCATCGGTCAGCGGATGTCCGACAAAGCGCGCGTCCACACCTTCGTCGCGAAAAAACTTTTCTTCAAACGGCAGAATGCAGGCCACCTTGTCGGCACGCTCGCGCAAACGGTGCACACGGTATTTTCCCCAGGCCCAAAGCTGCGGCGCGATGTAGTAGAGTACGGGAATTCCCGCAGCTTTCAGGCGCAAACTCAGCGGCAAGTGCAACGTGGGCGAATCAATCACCACGGCCGCATCGAAGCCGCGCAAGCGAAATTGCCTTCCGCACGCTTGAAACATGGCGATGGCTTTCCCAGCCGCGCCGATAGCGTCGAGCAGCATGGCCGAATGACGCGACATATCAAAAATCGCTTCGCATCCCGCTTCCACCATCCGCGGACCGGCGACGCCGATAAATTGTGCTTCTGGCGATTTCGCGCGAACGGCCTTAATGAGGGAAGCTCCGTGAACGTCTGCGCTGGGTTCGGCCGCACTGATGAAAAAAGTGGGGCCAGTGTGGTGCGCATGCGCGGTCGTCGGCATTTCCACTGTGTGTACGTGTGATCCCAAATTGGCGTTCCTAATCGTTTGAAAAACCATCTCTGGCGAAGCGCACTGTCGTGCATTCCGCTCCGCCGGTCAATTGAGTTATAAATGCCAGAATGATAACAGGTTATGGCGATTTGGGGGTACAAATGAGGGTGTCAGGCCGGGGGAGGGCCTTTCATAGTACGAAATGGCGGTGCCGAGCGGCTTCGTGAAGCGGAATAACATCGCTTTGCGACCCCCGCTTGATCGGGTTTTTGTTTATGCTACACTGCCGTGTTCCGAGTCTTAGGGTGGCTTGGGATAGGGTTCGTTGCCTGTTGGAGGTGTTTATTGGCATCTGAGTTGGTACGTCAATTGATCGACGCCGGTGTACATTTTGGTCACCGGGCAAGCCGCTGGAATCCGAAGATGTCGCCGTACATTTTCGGCAAGCGCAACACCATTCACATTATTGACATTCGCGAGACCGTGAAGGGTCTGTTGCGCGCAAAGCGTTTCATTTCGCAATTGGTAGCGAATAACCAGGACATTTTGTTTGTCGGCACGAAGCGACAGGCGCGGCTGCACGTTCAGCAGCAGGCGATGCGCGTGGGCATGCCGTATGTCATTGAGCGCTGGCTCGGCGGCACGCTGAGTAACTTCCGCACGATTCGTTCACGCTTGCAGCGTCTCGAAGAATTGGAAGCGGCGGAAGCAGACGGCACCGCGCTGGAATACAGCAAGAAGATGATTGCGATGCGGTCGCGCGAGTTGGGCAAGATCAAGCGCAACCTCGACGGCATTCGCACGATGACCAAGCTGCCCGCGGCGCTGGTCATCATTGACGTGTTCCGCGAAAAGAACGCGGTGCATGAAGCGAAAAAACTGGGCATTCCGACGGTCTGCCTGATTGATACCGATTCCG
>CAZKIN010000190.1:2519-5310 GCA_964552515.1 uncultured Phycisphaeraceae bacterium | reverse complement strand
CATGAAGCGAAAAAACTGGGCATTCCGACGGTCTGCCTGATTGATACCGATTCCGATCCCGATTACGCGGACGTGCCCATTCCGGGTAATGATGATGCGATTCGCGCGATTGAAACGGTCCTTACGCATCTTGCCGACGCGGTGGATGAAGGCAAGAAGGGTCGCGTGGCTCCGGCGGCGTCGGAAGGTCAAGGCGGTCGTCGCGGCGGCGGTCGTCGCGGCGGCGGACGTGATGGCGGAAGCGAAGGCGGCGCGGAAGGCGATGCGGCGGAAGCGCGAGCGCGTACATCACGCGGTCCGCGCGAGGATGCGAATATCGCGGCCACCGCGGCGGGTCCGACGGACGCTCCGGCACGATAATTTTCGCGTCGACTACAATTTCAACATGAACACCGGGAGTGTCCGTGCGGGCACTCCCGTTCTGGATTAAGTGAAGGGTTTTCAGGCATGGCGGCGGTAACATCACAATCGGTCAAGGAACTGCGGGAGCGTACGGATCTCCCGATGATGGAATGCAAGCAGGCGCTCACGGAGTGCAGCGGCGACATGTCGGCGGCGGTGGAGTGGCTGCGCAAGAAGCACAAGGGGAAGATGGCGGATCGCGCGGGTCGCGCGACGAGCGAAGGCCGCATTGCCATTTACATTGACGCGGCGAAAAAGGCCGGCGGCATCATTGAACTGCAGTGTGAAACCGCTCCGGTCGCCAAAAACGAAGCCTTTATGAGCCTCGCGCAGAACTTCGCGAAGAAAGTGGCCGAAGGCAAGGACAAAGAACCGAGTCCGGATGCGATTCGTCAGGATCCGGCATTGGATCAGCAGTTCACCGAAGTGTTCGGCAAGCTGCGCGAAACGATGAACCTGACCAAGTGCCGCCGGGTGACCGGTGAGTGTCTCGCGTCGTATGTGCATCATGACGGCAAGAGCGGCGTGCTGCTGGCGATGAACGCGGTGCCGAAGTCGGAGAAGAACATCGGTGGCGATCTGTGCATGCACGCACTGTTCTCCATGCCGGCGGGTGTGGATCGGGCGAGCGTTCCGATGGAACTGGTGAACAAGGTGCGTACGGACGCCATCGAAGCCGCGAAGGCGGAAGGCAAGCCGGAGCAGATTGTCGCCAAGATTGCCGAGGGCAAGGTCAATTCGTTTTATGCCGAGCGTGTGCTGGTCGAACAGTTGCACGTAAAGGTGGACGATTACGGCAAGACCAAGGTGGGCGACGTGCTTAAAGCGGCCGGCGTCACTGCGGTTACCGATATGGTTATTTTCAAAGTGGGAACCTGATCCCACGGTGAAAAAGGGGCTTTAAAAAGCCCCTTTTTTTGTGCGCACAGCGGAACAGCGGTTTTCGACCGGCGGCGCGCCGATTCCGATTCGGTGCCACATGACTGGCAGTTCGATATGCCCGATCCACGATACAAACGCGTACTACTCAAAATCAGCGGAGAGGGTCTGTGCGGGGCAGGATCTTCGGGCATTGATGGTCAGCAGCTCAATCGCCTGGCCAATGAAATCAAGCTGGTGGTGGAACTGGGCATTCAGGTTTGCGTGGTGGTCGGCGGGGGGAATCTGGTGCGCGGCAGCGTCATCGCACGGAACTCGCCGATCGAGGAAACCACCGGGCATTACATGGGCATGCTGGCCACGGTGATCAATGCCCTGGCGGTGCAGGACACGCTGGAGTCACTGGGCATTCAGACGCGGGTGCAAAGCGCGCTGTCCATCGAAAGCGCGTGCGAGAAGTTCATCCGTCGCCGCGCCATCCGGCACATGGAGAAAGGGCGCGTGGTGATTTTCGCCGCGGGAACGGGCAATCCATTTGTCACGACGGACACGGGTGCTGCGCTGCGGGCTGCGGAAGTCCGGGCGGATGTGTTGCTGAAAGCAACGAAGGTCGACGGGGTATACACGTCCGACCCCAAGAAAGATCCGAACGCCAAACGCATCGAAAAATTGACTTACAATCAGGTGATTGATCAACGGCTGGAAGTGATGGACCTTTCAGCGGTCGATTTGTGCCAGCGGTGCAAGATTCCCATTGTGGTGCTGGATCTTTATCAGCCGGGCAACATGCGGGCCGTGGTTCGCGGCCAGGGCATCGGCACCATGATATCGGCGGAATAGGTTTCACGTCCTCTAACCCTCCTTGCCTTGAAACGTGGTTCGGTCATACAGTTTCCAGACGGATAATCCGCCTACATGCTTCGGAGCGTCGGTTGGCGCGGCGAGGGCTCGGCCCTTCCACACCGGGGGGATTTTCCGCGAATCGGAGGGATTTCATGCGGTTTCAAACGAAGACGTGGCTTACGCGTTCCTGCTGGATGCTCTGCGTGCCGGCACTTTTGTTGCTGGTGAGTGGTTGTCCCGCGGGCGGCGGAGGCACGGACAACGGGAACGAGCCCGGTTCTTCCACTGACAGTGATCTCGACGGAGTGCGCGACGACGTCGACGATTGTCCGAATACCGTGGCCGATGCCGATGTCGACGCGGACGGCTGCGCGGCGAATCAGCGTGATACCGATAACGACGGTGTGAACGATGACGCGGACGATTGCCCCGGAACGGCCGCTAACTCCAATGTGGATGCCAACGGCTGTGCCAACGGTCAGCTCGACGATGACAATGATGGCGTCATCAACGACGACGATGATTGCGCCAGCACGCCCGCTAATACCACGGTCGATGCGCAGGGCTGCCCGATCAGCGATCCCGGTGATCCCGATGCGGACGGCGACGGAGTAGGCGACAGCATCGACATGTGCGCGGACACGCCGGAAGACGCGGAAGTGGATCG
>CAZKIN010000190.1:0-2419 GCA_964552515.1 uncultured Phycisphaeraceae bacterium | reverse complement strand
TAGGCGACAGCATCGACATGTGCGCGGACACGCCGGAAGACGCGGAAGTGGATCGCGCTGGCTGTGCGGCCACCCAGCGTGATTCTGATGATGACGGCGTAACGGATGATGCGGATCGTTGTGAAGGAACGCCCGCGGGCACGGATGTGGATGCACGCGGATGTCCGGTGGTTGATCCCGGTACTCCGGACGACGACGAAGACGGAATTCCAAATACGGATGATGATTGTGCCAACACGGCGGCAGATTCGACCGTGGATGCCAACGGCTGCGCGGCGAGCCAGCGCGACACGGACAGCGACGGCGTGACGGATGACCTGGACCAATGTCCTGATACGGTGGCCGGTACCGTGGTCAATTCGGTCGGCTGTGCTATGGGCGGCGGAGGTGGGGGTGGCGGCGGGGCGGTCTGTGGTGATGGCACCGTGGACGCCGGCGAAGAATGCGATCCGCCGAATGGTGCGACATGCGACGTGAATTGCCAGAATACGACGGGCGGAGCGCTGGCGAACAATGCCTGCGCGAATCCGACGGCAATCGGCAACGGCGTGTTCACTTTCAGCACTGTCGGCGCCACCACAGACGGCCCCAACGAGCCGGGCCAGTGCGTTATTCAGAATTACACGCAGGTCGATGCGGACGTGTGGTATTGCTACACGGCCACTTCGACGGAGCAAGTGGTGATCAGTCTCTGCGGGAGTGGCTTCGATTCCAAGATGGTGGTGTACGACGGATGTGATTGCCCGACCGCGACGACACAACGCCTCGCGTGCAGTGATGATGATTGCGGCAATGGCACGGATTCACGAGCGATCATCAACGCCATCGACGGTTTGCAATACCTCGTGCGTATCGGCGGTTTCAATGGCGCGACCAGCGAGTCCGGCGCTTTGACCATCTTTCCGGTGAGCGATCCGGCACGCGGCGCAAATGCCTGCAATGCCACCGCCGGAGGATGTTTCGCCGCGCATGCCAATCCCGGTTGTGACACCACTGCGGCATGCACGGCCACTTGCACGGTGGACCAGTTCTGCTGCGATCGCGAATGGGATGGTGTATGCGCGACCAAGGCGGACGGCATTGTGAATGGATTCCCCGAATGCGGCGCGGCCGGGGCGAGCAGTTGCTTCGACCCGAGCACGGCGAACCCTCCGACCGTGGGTTGTGAAGACGCTACGTGCTGCCAGGCCGTGTGCACAAAGGATCCGTTCTGCTGTTTGACGGAATGGGACGCGACTTGCGCAGGCAATGTCGGTGAAGATTGCGGATTGTTTGCCGCGTGCGAAAACACGACGGCCACTTGTTTTGGTGTGCACGCCGGCGGCGGCTGCAGTCTCACGTCGTGCTGCAACATGATCTGTGAGAATGATCCTTTGTGTTGTGAATTGGAATGGGACGATGTTTGCGTTGAAGCGGCCAACACGTTGCGGCAGTCTGGGCAGTGCGTTGATTAATGGCGGCTGATACAGGGGGATTTGGTTGCGGACGCTGCGAAGCGGAAAATCCGTTCAACTGGCGGATTGGAGCTTCGAGTTCGGGGCCGGAATGTGGTCAATTGTGAATTTCGTCTAAACGGACCCATAATTGCTACGGCCGATAACCGAATAAGCGATTCGGCAGGGGTTTTGCTTTCCGAGGGGGTGGCAGTGGTGAAGCTGGATAGCAGGTCCGCCGATTTGTGCCGTAACGTCTTGCAGAAAAGCAGTTTACGATTCGTTTCGCGCCGGATGGAGAATCCGGCGACTTTTTTATAGAAGGGCCGATGTTGCGCCCTAGGTCTGGTATGTGTATGCCGGTAGGGTAAGTTCGGCTGTATAGGGAAAAAAGCGGGGCAAAACTGGGACCCTGTGCTTGACTCGGAAGGCCTTTTGCGGTTTAATAACCAGCCTTGGATCCATTGCGATGGATCGCCGCGCGGGATTGGGTGCGGAGTAAAAGGGGGCGAGGCTTCACAGGGGGGTTCTTGCACCTGAAGAATGTGTCGAAGCGCAGTTTCGTTTGAGACAACAAGCCCAGTGTTTTGGAACGGTTGTCACAGACGGAACGCAATCAAACTTGAGGAGGTTTGTACGATGAGGATTCGTGGATTGGCACTGGGGTTGGTGCTGGCAGCTGCTTCGGCGGTGCAAGCAGGCACAGACATTCGTCTGGTGCCGCAGAATGTGTCGAGTAATTTGTTGAACCCTCTCGGGCATTACCTGCCTGGTGAAGTGGTCAACGTCAATGTGTACGCAGTGCAGACTCCGGCCGGGCCGGACCACCTGATGCGTCTGGCGAAGTTTCATTTTGATGCCACCAGCCCGGCACTGACGATCGGCTCGGTTGCCTTTGGTGCGTATAGCGCCACGGGCCACTATACCGACACGTCGTTGACGACGGGTCCGGCGGGCATCGCGGCCGCGTATTTCTTCGCGAATGC
>CAZKIN010000189.1:1167-7576 GCA_964552515.1 uncultured Phycisphaeraceae bacterium | reverse complement strand
GCGGTGTCACCGGTGGTGATGGAAGACACTCTCAGCATCCCGCCGGGGGCGAACCTGGTGATCGATGGCAGTCTTACCTTTGCCGGGTTCAATGCGATGCTCACGGGAGCGGACACCGGGCAGAATATCCTGACCGTTGAAGCAGGTGCGGTTGTCACGCTGAGAGACCTGCGACTGCAAGGGGCCGTGAATGTGGGCGCGAAAGGTTTGGATGGTGTATCGGGCGTAGAGGGCGCTCCCGGAGAGGACTTTTGGGATGGTGTAAACGGCACGGGTACCCTAATGGGTGAAACTGGTGGAGACGGAACAGACGGAACACCAGCACTCATGGTCGGTAGTGCCGGAACGGATGCGGCTGGCGGCATTCTCAATCGCGGAGAATTAACGCTCGAACGTGTGCAACTCGACCGCTTGGAAGCGCACGGCGGAAACGGCGGGATCGGGGGCGCTGGCGGCTCGGGAGGCAATGGCGGCGACGGTAACGAGTCGAGTGACTTTCAAGGCGCTATTCCCGGCGGAAACGGCGGTCACGCTGGGCATGGTGCGGCGGGCTCCGCGGGTGGAGATGGTGGTGCGGCCGGCGGCGCCATTCTGAATTTCGGTACGCTGGTTATTCGCGATGTGGTGTTCAGCAACGTGTCGGCCGTGGGCGGCGATGGCGGAATGGGCGGAGACGGTGGCGACGGAGGCGTCGGGGGAAACCGCGGTCATCCGTCGGGTGGAGTTTTCTTTGTACCTACGTTTTCCGGCGATGGGGGCGATGCCGGTGATGGCGGAAACGGCGGTTCAGGAGGAAGCGCGGCGGCCGCGATATTGAACATCGGAACCATCCTTTTTGAAAGTGTGCAACCCGAGCCCAGCTCGGCCACATCGACCGGTGGGCGGGCTGGGGCGGGCGGCGAAGCAGGCAGGGCAGGGGGCGGTGGTGGAGCGAATTCCGAAACACAGACCGGCCAAGGCGATGCAGCGGATGGGGAACCGGGAATGGTCGGTCGCGATGGTCTGGCGGGTTTGGATGGCTCCGAGGAAACATTCCACAACGCTTCTCCAGAAATTGATAATACGTTCATCGTTAGTGTCGCGCGGGAAGAGGTGTCAGACAGCAGCGACGTGAACGGGCGAACGATCAGCCTGCGTTTTGAGCTGCTCGGTATCAACGAAACGCGATCACTGGTGGATTGGGTCATTTCGCCCGGCGCGGGAATCAATGCGGCGGATTTTGTCGACGGGCTACCCACCGGCGGGACTTTGGAATTCAACGCGGGCACGAACGGCAAGAGCATTGGCTTCACGGTCGCCGATGATTCGATCGTCGAAGGGGCCGAGACCTTTACCATCATGCTGAGCAATCCCAGTGGCGCACAACTCGGATGGAGCAGCTCGCTGGCCATTACGATTACCGATTGAAGTGACAGAAGACAGTCAGTCAACGGGCCGGAAACCCATCATTCATCCGGCGCGCTGAACCTGGTGGCGAAGTTGGACAGGTCCACGTTGTCGTCGATGTCGAAATCGGTCGGCATGGCGCGGCACTCACATCGAAGTCCCCTCGTTCAGATCGCCATTCCGCGGATGCGGTTGATCTGCGCCGCATCAGGCCCGACGAAACCAAACCGCATTTGACACTCTTGATTCAGTCTCTATGGATCGTTGATTATCGGGACAAATTAGCCAAACAAGGTGCCTCGCACGCAGGCAGCGTACGAGGTCGCACTTCCAATGGTTCCTGCTTGTTCAATCTCACCGGTTCGATCAATTTTTTTCGGCAGCGTGGCGGGTCATGCCCGGAAATTACGCGGATTGTCAGGTAGGCGAAAAAGCTTGGAATGGAGCACCGGGTCTTGGCGGGGCTTGTCCCGCCTTGCCGGCAGCCCGACCGCGCCATCATGTTTGCGCGGAGCGTTGTCCACTGTGTACGGCTTTTGCGTGATCCAGACTGCAAAGGGGTAATGAATATGCTGGTTCAAAGGGGGATTTCCGCGCTGATCATCGTTGCAACCGTTTCAACTTGTTTGTCCATTTCCGAGCCGGTATGGGCACAATGTGTGGAGGGTTGCCGCGTTATTCATACGTTCACCGGAGAAGCGGTCGGCGACAACTTCGGTTGGGTTTCGAATCCGATTGGAGACATCGATGGCAATGGTGTCGAAGATTTTGTCACGAGTGCATACACCTATGGCGCCGCCAATGTGGGACGCATGTATATGTATTCGGGGCTGGACGGATCGCTGGCGCTTCCCGCGGTGACTGGCGCCAACAACAACGGGAGTCTCGGATTTTCCGCCGCGTCCGCCGGAGACGTGGATAATGACGGCGTGGGCGATGTCATCGGCGGCGCGCCGGGAAGCAGCGCCGGGCGGGTGTTTGTGTACTCGGGGGCGAACGGCGCACTTCTGCGCACGTTTGTGGGCGAAGTCATCGCCGATACGTTTGGAATCAGCGCGACCGGACTGGGTGATATCAATGGCGATGGCCATAGCGATGTCGTGATCGGTGCTCCGCAGAAGGCGGCCCCTGGAGTGCAGCAAGGCCGGGTCTATGTCTATTCAGGACTGGACAGCACACTGCTTTGCCAGGCGAACGGGGAAGGTGCCAACCACCGCTTCGGCGAAGGCCTAGCGAGAGTCAAGGACATTCATGGCGACGGAATCCCGGATTTCGTTGTCGGCGCGAAGGATGCCGGTCCATCCGGGGGCGGACGGGCTTACGTTTTCTCCGGCGCCCAATGCACTGGTGGGGCAACCATACTTCCAGTGCTCACGCTGCAGCCAACCGGGGCACCAGTAGACTTCGGTCTATATTTCATGGACAGCGGCGATGCGAATGGTGACGGCACTCCGGATATTTATGTTTCCGATTTCTCCGCGAGTCGAGCGCACATTTTCTCCGGTATCGACGGTTCGTTGCTTCGTACTCTCACTGGAACCCCGGGAGCGGGTTTCGGAATCGGGCGGTTCATTGGAGATATCAACAGCGACTCATGTGATGACCTCATACTGGCATCATGGATTGACAACACCGGCGGAAACCAGGCGGGCAAGGCCGAGATTTTTTCCGGCCGCGACGGCCGCATGCTCGAACGATACACACACAACGTGCCCTTCGCGCAGTTTGGCTTTGACGCACACGGCATCCGCGATGTGGATGGCGACGGCATGACCGATTACCTGGTTACCGCCGCCAATGACTCCAATGCCAGGGGCAAGGCGTATTTGCTGGCTGGCAATGTCGCCCCCGTTCCATCCACGCCACGGTGTCTGGTCGTCGGATGGGCGTCGGCGAATGTTCAGGCGTTCGACATCACGAATGGAGACTTCGTGAATACGCTGGTCACTTCCGGCTCCGGCGGACTGGCCAACGCGCACAGTGTGGTTGTGGGTCCGGATCGACTGCTCTATGTCTCTTCGGCGGCGACCAATCGAATTCTCCGATATCACCCGGAGACCGGCGCCTTCATCGGCACGTTCGTGAATCCGGCAGGCACACCGCTTAATGCGCCAATGGACGCGATCTTCGGACCGGACGGCCATCTTTACGTGGCGAGTTTCAATTCCGGGCATGTACTTCGCTTCCATGGCATCACGGGTGCGTACCTGGGCATTTTTGCGACGGGACCCGGCGTCCTCGGACAAGTTGAGATGTTGGCATTCGGTCCCGATGGTCACTTGTACGTAGCGAATGGTGAACGAAATTCGGTCACCCGCTACGACGGCGCAACCGGCGCACCGCTGCCTGGTCCGCTGGGCGCGCCGGGAACAGCGGACTTCGTTCCAGCTAACAGTGGCGGACTGGACGACCCGCACAGTTTGGAATTCGGTCCCGATGGCAACCTCTATGTCGCCTCATTCGACACCAACACCGTCCTCAGATTCAATGGCACTACCGGTGCGTTTATGAACACGTTTGTCTCCGCCGGATCCGGTGGTCTGGTCGCTCCACACGGGTCAGCGTTTGGACCTGGTGGTGACCTGTTCGTCGGCTCGGCCGGGACCAATCAAGTGCTCCGCTACAACGGCGTTACCGGAGCCTTCAAGGGAGTATTCATCCAAAGCGGCACGGGGCTGATCAATCCCGTGCATATTAATTTCATGCGCCACCCGGCTGACCTGGATAATGATTTCGATGTCGACAGCGCCGATGCTTTGCTTTTCACGGCGTGCATTTCGGGACGTGGCATTCCGCTGACGCCCGGTTGTGAATCAGCGGATTTCGATCGCGACGGCGACGTGGACTGCGGCGACGGGGCGAATTTCAATCGCGGTTGGACTGGTGCGCCCGCACTCGCCCCGATGTTCTCATGTCCCGAAAGCTGCGTTGCGGAACCATGCGTCAGTCCCGAACCAGCCATCGCGTCGGCACCGCATGACCGACTAAAGAACCGATATATCTCCTTCGCGCCCAACGGTGGAGGAATCCCCGCTGCGATTCGCGTGGAGAAATTAACTGCCCCAACAGGTACGTGTTGGGTGGCCGCGCCGGACGGAACCGGCGAATCGCGCTGTGTAGCCGCGCCGGTTTTTCGCGTCTGGTCGGAATCCGTTGTGCATGTCGCAGATTGTGAAATCGTACCAGTCGCCAACTATGCAGTTTCGGCCACTCCGGACGGCATCGTGTTCACGACGCCACTTCCCGTCGACACCATCATGCTGCCCGCGCTGAACTCGAAATTGTGGGGCGATGTTGCGGGCGTCAACAATGGCACTGATTGGACGCCGCCGAACTTGCTTACCAACGTCAACGACGTTCTTGCGGTCCTTGCGTACATCACCAACGCACCAACCAAACCAACATTCCAGCAGGCCAATCTACAGGCGATCAGCAGTATTGATCCCTGCCTCAATGCCTTCGTCAATACGGCGGACGTGCTGATCCTGGTGAAGGCGGTCGCCGGCGATGCCTATCCATTCACCACGAATCCGGCCACCTGTCCGGTCTGTCCATAACCATCAAGGCCGCAAATTGGGGAGTGATGGCTTGCAATTATTGGGGCGTACACAGTCGAGTTCCATTCGACGATCCGATGCACTGCCACACAATTGACACGTCGTCCGAACAGTTTTGATGTACGCACCTTCCTCTGGGGCGATTTGGTACGGTAGCGCTGCCTCATCGGCAATTGGCGCTTCCAAGCATGTCGTGCGCGGCCCTTACCTTGCCCACGCGGAAGTGTCCTATAAACGGCCATGGCCAATAATGTATCATCTGCGCCGGCAGGAGTGCATGGATTGGATAATGCGGCAAAAAACGGGTAAGATCGCCAGGTGTGCGCGGGACCTGGCCGAAGCGCGAATTAACATGCCGAGCTCCGCTCCCACTTGCTTCAGTTTCGCAAACGGGAGGATTCAGTGATTAGAATAATCGGGTCTTGTCATCGGAACCGAATTCGGTTTTCTGCGATTGCCGGTCTTGGGGCCGTCATCTTCGCCGCCTCGGCGCCGGCGGCGCTCGCTGCGACCTTCACGGTCAACACCGTGGCCGACTCTGGGTCGGGCAGCCTGCGCGACGCGATCAACCTGGCCAACGCCAACGCGGGGGCTGACCAGATCGTGTTCCAAGCGGGACTGACCGGTACTATCGTCCTGGGCACCGAATTGCCTGCCATCACTCAGGCACTGACCATCACCGGGCCGGGTGCCCGTGTCGTGTCGATCACCGGCAGCAATGCCCGCCGCATTATGAGCGCCAATGCGCCGCTCACCATTTCCGGACTTCGACTGGCAAATGGATTCACCGATCGCGGCGGCGGTATCTTTTACAACTCCACGAGCGGACCGCTCATTGTTTCGGATTGTCATTTTGATCAACATCTGGCTACGGGAGACGGCGGCGCCATCTTTATGAATGCGGGCAGCGCAACCATTCAGCGGTGCACCTTTACGACGGATCAGGCCGCGGGCAATGGCGGCGTCATCTTTTATGGACAGGGCGGAGGGTCGCCCACCATGACCATCACGAATTGCACGTTTGTCAACAATTTTGCCAGCAGTAACGGTGGCGCGATCCGACAGGCCGGCACTACCGCTTATGCATCATCCGTCACCAATTGCACTTTTGTCGTCAACAATGCGGGTGCGGCCGGCGGGGCCATCGCGGTGGCCGGTGGCACGATGACTCTGCTGAACAACTTGTTCACGGCCAATGGCGCTGGAGGCAACCCGGGCGGACACATTATCGCTAATGGCGGAACAATCACGTCGCTGGGCCACAATCTTTTTGGACACCTCGATGGCTCGAACATTACGCCGCACCCGACGGACAAGTTCGGCACCGCTGCCGCGCAGTTGAATACCGGCATCCTGATCGCCTTTCCATTCAACAATGGCGGCGTGACCGACACGCTTCCGCTCGCCAACGCCAGCAGCATCGCCATCGACGGCGGCACTGAGACCGGCGCTCCAACCACTGACCA
>CAZKIN010000189.1:0-1067 GCA_964552515.1 uncultured Phycisphaeraceae bacterium | reverse complement strand
ACCGGGCCGGGTGCCCGCGTCGTGTCCATCATCGGCAGCAATGCGCGGCGCACATTGGCGGCCGATGCGCCGCTCACCATTTCCGGCATTCGACTGGCCAACGGATTCGCCGATTTCGGCGCAGGTATCAGGTTCAACTCCACCAGCGGACCGCTCAACGTTGCGGATTGTCATTTCGATCAGCACCTGGCCACCGGAGACGGCGGCGCGATCTGCATGCTTGCGGGCAGCGCGACGATCGAACGCTCCACTTTTACGACGGATCAGGCGGCGGGTAACGGCGGCTGCATTTTCTATGGACAGGGCGGCGGCACCCCGACCATGACCATCACGAATTGCACCTTTGTGAACAATTTTGCCAGCAGTAATGGCGGCGCAATTCGACAGGCCAACACTACCGCCTATGCATCCTCAGTCGCCAATTGCACCTTTGTCGTCAACAATGCCGGCGCGGCCGGCGGCGCTATCGCCGTGGCCGACGGCACGATGACCCTGCTCAATTCGCTATTCACCGCCAACGGTGCGGGAGGCAATCCCGGCGGACACGTGATCGCTAACGGCGGCACCATCACTTCGCTCGGGAATAACCTTTTTGGTCACCTAGACGGCTCGAACATCACACCGCACCCAACGGACAAGTTCGGCACCGCCGCCGCCCAGTTGAATACCGGCATCCTGATCGCCTTTCCGTTCAACAACGGCGGTCTGACCGACACACTTCCGTTCGCCAATGCCAGCAGCATCGCCATCGATGGCGGCACCGCAACCGGCGCTCCGATGTTTGACCAGCGCGGCCTTCCCCGCGTGGGCTGCGCACCGGATGTCGGCGCGTTCGAATTACAGCAGATAGGGACCGACGGCGACGGCGATGCAGTCCCCGATGTCTGCGACAATTGTCCCGGCGTCCCGAATTCCAACCAGCTGGACAGCGACGGTGACGGTGTCGGCAACGCCTGCGCTCCGCCACCACCGCCTCCTCCGCCGCCACCCCCACCGGTGCTGGACGCCGATGGTGACGGCGTGAATGATGCGACAGACACTTGTGCCAATACCGTGGCAGGTGCTGC
>CAZKIN010000188.1:5050-7683 GCA_964552515.1 uncultured Phycisphaeraceae bacterium | reverse complement strand
CGCCGTCCGGTCGAGTCGGTAAGCACGGTCGGGCTCGAAGTCCAGCCGGAGCGCGGGAAATTCCAGAGGTCCGAGGCCGTGCCGTCCACGGTGCGCAGGAGGTCCATTTCAACCCGGCGGCCGTTGATCACCACCTTGCGGATGCCGATGGTCAGGGTGGCGCGGTAGGACTGGGAGACGTAAAGCGTGGTCGGTTCGACATCAATGCTGACGAATACATGCTGGTCACCGCGCTGAGCCTGCGCGGGGGCGGCCTTGCGCACGGTGAGCCGGATGGGATCGGCGGTGTAGGTTTTGCCGCCGGCACGGACCGCAATCGGTCCGACTTTGTGGATGCCTTCGGTCACGCCGGTCAGGCGAAGGGTGTAGGTGTAGGTTGTAGATTGGGTCATCACATTGTTGATGATCGACGTTTGCGACATGGTTGCCGGGTTGGGGTTAAGGAGTTGCACGCGTACCCCGTCAGGCACCTGGGCCTCGGGGGTTTCGGGCACGGCCGTATTGGTCAGTATCAACTGCGTGTCCACAGATTCGCCAGGTTCGACGACGAGGGCGTCGACGTTCCATTCGATGGATGGCTCCTGGGCGAAGGCCGGGCCCGCGGCGAGGGTGAAACAAGCAAGGAGAAGGAAGATCGAATTCTTGGCGCGAGCCGATGCGATTCGCGGCGCGCGCAGACGGTGCAGGTGTCCAAGGGCGGCTGCACGAAAACGTGGCTTGATTAGTAGTGTCATGGCTACGTCACCAATCCTTGTCCGCCGGTTTGAGGGGCGGACGCTGGGTCGTTTGCTTGCGCTGTTTCTGGCGGTCGCGCAACGACTGCATCATTTCGCGCAACTGGCGCTCGGCCTGGTCACGGGACAAATCTTCTTCCTGAGGCTGTGCGGGAGATTCCTCGGACTCACCTTCTTTCTCCTCGGCATCGGGTGGATCGGCGGGCTGGTCACCCTCTTTCGGCGACTTCTGGTCCTGCTGATCCTCTTGCGAAGACGCGCTTTCCGATTCCTGTTCCTGCTGCTGGTCACTGGACTGTTGCTGCTGCTGATCCTGCTGCTCCGATGATTGCTGATTCTGCTGTTCCTGCTGATCCTGCTGTTGCTGCGACTGCTCGGAGTTCTGGTCGCTCTTTTCCGACTGGTCTGATTTTTCGGATTGCTGCTCGCTTTGCTGTTCTTCCTCGTCCTGCTTTTCCTCGTCGCTTTTTTCCTGATTGGGTTGCTGCTGCTGTTGTTGCTGCTGCATCTCCTGGATCTGGCGGCGCAGGGCGGCGGCCTTGCGCAGGGAATCGCGGGCAGCGACGTGGCCGGCGTCGTGGGACAAAACCTGTTGGTAGCGCTCCATCGCCTGTTCGAGAAGCTGGGTGGATTTTTCGGGTTCGACGTCCGGCTGCAGGGCCTCCGCGTGATAGGTCGTGCCAATACTGTAGGTGGCGGCGTCGGCGAGGGAGGCGTCTTCGGCCAGCGCGGCGCGCGACCACAAATCCCGGGCCGCATCAAGTTCATTAAGTTTGAACTTGCCCAAACCCTGGACAAAAGGAATCTCGAGGGCATCCGGCTCCAGCGACTGGGCCTGTTCGTATGCTTGCAATGCCTCTGCGGCCTTGCCCTCGCGGAGCAGCCGATTGCCCTCACGGACCGCATCGCGCGCGGAAGGGAATGTCGATGCCTGAATGGTGGCACTTTGCGCGTGAACGATGGCCGGAGACAGTGCGAGCAACATCAACATGGCGCAGCGTGGCACGAATGTTGACCATGCAGTCCTGCATAGATAATGAGCGGTTGGTCTCATGCGGGTACCTCCGCACTGCGACCCGTCGGTTGCTGCCATCCGCGCCGGGGAAGTTCGACCGGACCGGGTCGATAGTCGGACATCAAGGTTTCGAAGGCGAGCAATAGCAGCGCCGCCGCGAGAAACCACTGATACCGTGGCTTGTGGCGCAGTCGCTCTTCCGTGGTGAGTTCACTCTTCCACATGCCGGCAATGGCATTCACCAAATCCGGAAAGTCGCGCAAGGCCGCGAAGTATCCGCCGCCCGCTTCCGCGATTTTCTTCAGCCCATCGACGTCCGGTTTCGAGAAGACAATCTGGCCCTGATACAGCACGGGCTTCGGATCGGTGATCGAAGTGGGGACTTCCGCGCCGGCCGTCTTTTCCAAGTCGCCAACCGCGACAGTGAAGACTCGAACGCCATTTTCCTGGTGCGCCTTCCGGGCCGCATCCGCCGGACCGCCTTCGTGGTCTTCGCCATCGGTGAGCAACAGAATTACCTTGGTGGCCTCCGGCGGTGAAGTGGCGAACATGTCGGTGGCGGTGGCGATGGCTTTCGAAATCGCGGTTCCGCCGCCGGGAACCTGGCCATATTGGAGCGCGTCCAACTTGGAGCGGAAATTCAAGTGATCCGTGGTGAGCGGCACGCGCAGGGATGTCGAACCGGCGAAGGCCAGCAGGCCGAGGCGGTGAGCCTGGCGAAAGACCGCGCGTTCGGTGAGTTGCTGGCGAATGGCCTGTTTGGCGGCTTCAAGTCGATTGGGAGCCAGATCACGGGCCAGCATGGACCGCGACAGGTCGAGCGCGACCACGACGTCAACGCCGCGGACTTTCTGCTTTTCCATGTACATGCCCCACCGCGGGCC
>CAZKIN010000188.1:2277-4950 GCA_964552515.1 uncultured Phycisphaeraceae bacterium | reverse complement strand
CGACGTCAACGCCGCGGACTTTCTGCTTTTCCATGTACATGCCCCACCGCGGGCCGAGCATTGCGGCGAAAATGAACAGCAGCGCCATCACCCATAATCCGGCACGCAGCGCCTGCCTTCCGGGGCTGACGCGTGCGGCCAGCAGCGTGGCCAGTTGTGGCGAGACAAATCGGTCCACCGAGCGGCGACGTCGGAACAATCCGTACAATAAGACAAGACCAGCCAGCGGAACAGCGGCACCCATCCACCACCAACCAACATTGTCAAACGGCAGGTTGCCCACTTCGGTCAATGCCACCGCAGCAATGCCCACGCCGAGCAGGGCCGTGGGCGCAAGGAGGGTCCAGAAAATCCAGGGACCGACGGGATGGAGCGATGTTCGACTCATGTTTCAGCATTCAGTCTGAATGAGGGCACGCTTGTGCCTGTCACCATCAAGGAACTTTGCGAAACCGCGTATTGACCAGCAGCAATTCCATCATCAAGAGCGACAACCCCGCGATCATGGCGATCGATGCCGCACGGGTGTCATCGCGAAAGGCCCGTTCACCCGTGCGCACCCGTTCCAGCCGATCGATCTCTTCGTAAATGGTACGCAGCGAATCGACGTCCGTCGCACGGAAATATTTCGCGCCCGTCGCAACCGCAATCTTGCGCAGCGTTTCTTCATCCACTTGGGCGCGGCGGGGTCCGAATGGATCGATCGCCCTGCGTCCACGGACCTGTTCACCCACCGCTCCGATTGTGTATATCTTAATGCCGAGAGTGGCGGCCACCTCCGCCGCCGCAACCGGATCCGGCGAGGTCCGCTGTGCCCAGGGCGCCGGATTGTTCGCACCATCGGTGAGCAAGATCATCACGCGACTCTTAGCGGGCGTTGCACCGGGCACACCCGCGACCGCCTGTTCACCGGCACGACGCAGGTCATCGGATGCGAGGACAATACCGTCGCCTATCGCGGTGTAATTGGCTTCCTCCACCTCGCGAATCTGCCGACCGTTGGTCCAGCCGGGGATGTCCGTTTGTCGCAGCAAGTCCACCAGCGCACCGTGATCGAGCGTCAGCGGCACGGGCGTGTCCGCATACATTGCAAAGGTGGTCATGCCGATCAAGTCGCCCTCCCGGCCGCCGACGCTGAGGCCGTGCCGGGTATCGCGTCCGAGCACGAAATCCTCGAATACCATTTTCACGGCATCCATGCGGCGCATGGGCTTGCCATCGAGAACGAAATCCTCCTCGGCCATGCTTCCCGAAATATCGAGCACCATTTGCACCGCGATGCCTTCGCCGAACGCCGTGTACTCACCTCCGGCCTGCGGCCGCGCGAGAGCGACAATCAACGCGGCAATCGCAAGGATGCGCAACAATGGAATGATAAAGCGCAGGCGTGATGCCGGTGTCGCGGCAATCGGCACCAGAGTGGCCGCGTAGCTGTATCGGATCGTCGCGCGCCGCCGCGCGCCGCGCGCCCGTAACCATACCACCGGAATCAACAGCAGGAACGCCGCGCACATCCAACCGAAGAGCGGGCCCGGCGCGAATCTTTCAGCCAGCCATTCGATCATGCGGCCGCCTCCGTCATTTCGGTTGGAGCCGGAGGCATCTCCGCCTCCAGGCTGGTCCGCGTACGCTCCACGAAGTCCATGGCCGCGCGGGTGAGCCCTTCGGCGTCGTCGGGATCAGGACGAAACCCGGCGTATTTCACCAAGTCGCACGCGGCAAGAAAGTGCTGCAATTCCAACGTGTTTCTATGGCCGAAGCGACGATCGTGTGACACTTCCGCGAGGAATTCCTCGGTGGTCATTTCCGGCGCGGACACATCGAAACGGCGTTCAATATATCCGCGCACGATATCGCTTAATCGAAAATAGAATTCCCGGATCCGACCGGAGGCGACCAGGTTTTCAGCCAGTAGTTTCGCGAACTCCCGACTCGCCCACTCATGGGCCGGAATCGGCGGAACCGGCGGCGGCGTAACCATCTTGGTCCAGCGTCGGCGCATCCAATTAAGCAAGTGCTGCAGCGGGGGAATGACCTGGGCAAGCAGGTAAATGAGCAGGGCAAGTACCGCCGCTCCCGCAATCACCAGAACCGGTCCCAGCCACCACCATTTGCTCCAGCGCGTGGGAAGCTCCACCGGATCGAGCGTCTTGATCGCCTGGAGATGTTCGGGCGCCAGCTCACCGTCCGGCGGCGAAGAAATTTTGACGGCCAGCGGATCAGTCTTGATCTGTTGTGACTTCGGTTTGGCACTTTCCACGTCCGGCTGAGCGGGATCATGTGCCGGCTGGGATTCGGTGAAGCTCAGTTCCGCCGGCGGCAGTTCATAATCGCCCGCCAGCAGAAACTCAATCTCGACATCCTGTGACCAATGCAACTTGTCTCCTACCAACACGGGAGTGCGCGGCGCGGACGCACGGATAATCCGGCAATCGAACCGGCAGATTCCGGTCCGCAACGTTTGTGCATAATCCTGGGGCGACAATGCGACGCCGGTCGATGCCACTCCCTCCACCCGAATTCGCAGGGGAGATAGCGCCTGCGGTTCGCCCGGTGCCGCGGACAGGGTCAGCGTCACCGGCCCTACGGTCTTGGAAACGGTTACCGGCGGACCGCCGATGTCCGCCGTTTTTTCCTGGCGCGAACATCCAATCGGCAGTGCCATGAGGCAGG
>CAZKIN010000188.1:0-2177 GCA_964552515.1 uncultured Phycisphaeraceae bacterium | reverse complement strand
ATGTCCGCCGTTTTTTCCTGGCGCGAACATCCAATCGGCAGTGCCATGAGGCAGGCACTTAGAAGCGCAAGTTGGCTGTGCGGCATGCGCCTCATCGCCGTTTCTCCCGCTGCCGGAAGTACCGCACGATGGGCTCCACATAGGAATGGTCCGTGCGAACCTCAATCGCCGAAAGGTCCATCCTGCGTAGCATGGTGTCCCGAGCCGCAGCCTGTGCGCGCACGGATCTGGAAAATCGCTCGCGCAATCCGCGGTTTGAGGTATCCACCGAAACCACCAGGCCCGACTCGGGATCCTCCACGTCAATGAACCCCGCTTTGGGCAATTCCCATTCGCGCGGATCGGTCACCACGATCGGTATCAGATCATGCCGCCGCCGCGCGATGCGCAGCGACTGTTCGTAACCGGACGCCAGAAAGTCACTGACCAGGAAACAAACGGCCTTTCGTTTCGAAATCTGCTGCAGGAACGTCAGCGCGGCCGCGATGTCCGTTCCCCGACCCGTCGGCTGGTGATACAGCAATTCGCGGATAATTCGCAGCACATGCCGCATACCCTTCTTCGCCGGCACATACTTTTCCACCTGGTCGGAGAAGAGTATGAGACCCACTTTGTCATTGCTGCGAATAGCCGACAGGGCCAGCACCGCGCACAACTCGGTGGCCACATCGAGCTTGAACGCCGATTGACTGCCGAACAGCCCCGACGGAGAGACATCCACCACCAGCATCACGGTCAACTCGCGCTCTTCGCGAAATTTCTTAATGAATGGCTCGCCGTAGCGCGCGGACACGTTCCAATCGATCAGCCGCACATCGTCACCGATCTGATAGGGCGCGACCTCTTCGAATTCCATCCCCCGCCCTTTGAAGGCGGAGTGATACTGCCCCGCGAGCACGTCGTTGACCGTGCGCAACGTGCGGATTTGCAGTTGACGAACCTTCTTGAGTAGTTCCTTCGGGATCATGGGACTGGTACGTGATCCAGAACTGCCTTGACCACATCATCGGACGTTTTTTCTTCGGCTTCGGCCTCGTACGTAATAATCACGCGATGGCGCAGCACATCCGGCGCGATGGTCTTCACATCCTGCGGCGTAACATATCCGCGCCCCGCCAGGAAAGCGGTGGCCTTCGCGCCCAGCGTGAGCGCCAGCGTCGCGCGCGGCGAAGCGCCGTACTGAATCCAGTCCGCTATCGGAATTTTGTAGGCCGCGGGATCGCGCGTCGCGAAGACCAGGTCGACGATATAGTCCTTCACTTTGTCGTCCACATAGATCAAGTCGACCAACTGCCGCGCCTCGAGAATTTCCTTCGGCGAGAGCACGGCATCAACGCTTAGATTCGGCGACGTCGAACCCATGCGATCCAGAATCGCGCGCTCCTCGGTCTTCGTCGGATACGACACCAGCACCTTGAGCATGAACCGGTCCACCTGCGCTTCGGGCAGCGGATAGGTTCCCTCCTGCTCAATGGGGTTTTGCGTCGCCAGCACCAGGAACGGCTCGTCCAGCGCAAATGTTTCCTTGCCAATGGTCACCTGCCGCTCCTGCATCGCCTGCAGCAGGGCCGACTGCACCTTGGCGGGCGCGCGGTTGATTTCATCCGCGAGGATCAGGTTTGAAAAAATCGGTCCTTTCTGCACCGAGAACGCCCCCTCGTTGGGTCGGTAGATCAGCGTACCGATCAAGTCCGCCGGAAGCAGATCGGGTGTGAATTGAATGCGCTGAAAACCGGTGTGAATGCCCCGCGCCAGGCATGCCACGGCTGTCGTCTTCGCCAGACCCGGCACACCCTCAATGAGCAGGTGCCCCTTGCATAAAAGGCCCACGCACATGCGATTGAGCAGCATGTCCTGGCCGACGACCACGCGATGTATCTGATCGAGCAACCGGCGGAACGGTTCGCTCCGGACGGCCACCTCGTCATTCATTTTCTTTAAGTCAAACGCAGCGACGCTCATCGCCCGATTCTCCTTAAGGCATACCTCGCACCGGCCTATGTACCGGTGACTTTCGTTAAGCGCTGATAACCGCGCAGCTAGCTAGACGCAAGGAATCTATTCGACACCGTCAGCGACATGATTCGTTGTTGCGCCGGTGTGACGCAATGACCTTACTGACCAAACCCGTTCTGCATGACGGCAACGTCTCGCAAGTCGATGTGTCCGTTGATGTG
>CAZKIN010000187.1:0-7700 GCA_964552515.1 uncultured Phycisphaeraceae bacterium | reverse complement strand
GCGTCCTCGCGGCCCATGACCAGGTCGTCCACGTCCTCCAGATGTTCGGCGGTGATTTCCTCGTCGCCGTTCGTGTAAGCGGCCTTGTAGGCCAGGTAGAGGCAAACGATCGCCGTGCCAATGCCGCCCAATCCCAGGCCGCAGGCACGATCCTGAAGCCATTTTTCCGCGTCCGGTGTGACGCGTATCTGGAACTTGGCCTTCTTGATGAACTTGCGAATGTCTTCGAGAGAAAACAGCGGCTGGGGATTATTTTTGTCGCGTGTACGCTCGGTGAGGTCGCGGCGCAGCACGACACGGCCGGTCAGTTGATCGGTGACTTCGGCATAGTCGCCCATGCGACGGAACCCGAGCTTTTCGTAAATGGTGGGTTTGCCGCTGAGCAGGATCGGGCAGCCAGTCTTGTCATGCAGGCGGCGGATCATTTCCAGCGAGCTGTAGGTTGCCAGGTCGACCTCATCGAACATGAGCATGCGCTTCGTGCCCTTCAGTCGATCGACCAGCTTGCGGAAAATCGTGTTGTATGTTTCGTGCTGGCGAAGTTCGATATCCGGAAATCGACTGGCCACTTCGCGGCAGAGCGGGAGCGGATGTTTGCAGGAACCGTCCACCTCAATGAGCACGGGATCGCCAAAGGCAATGTTGCCTTCAATGGCTTTGAGAGTCATGGACTTGCCGATGCGCGCCGGACCGAAGACCACTCCGATGCACATGGTCTCGGACACGATGCCGGCCACGCTGATGATCTCGCCGGCCACCGAGGTTTCTACGAAATCCCTATTGCCGACGATGTTCTCGCGGCGCGCGGCAAGCTCCATCCAGTTGTTGATGCGGATCAGGTGGGCATCGCGATTGGTGGCCTTCCACTGATTGCGAACAATCTCGGAGAGAGAACTAGGCGAAATGCCGAGCTCCTGCCCCACCGCCCTCTGGTTGTACGCGGGATAGTCCTTCAAGAACCTGACGAAGCGCTCGGAGATTTCCTTGCGCTGGTTCTCATCCAGTTTGGTCTTTTCGTCCAGCATCCGTGCCGTCCTTATGATGCGCTGCTCCTCCGCAACCAGCTCGAAGGCGCGCTCACTATTCTGATTCGTTGGCTCGGACATGCCGTTTTCCCGCTACCAGCGACAAGATGTCGCGCTTCGGTTTCTCGGCTTCCGTGCCACCCTCATCCTCGCGCACAGCCGACAGACTGCGCGTCGCCAATTGATCCATGGAAACCCGCCGTTTGCGTTCCTCCGCTGGCGGCGGGGTCAAGTTGCGGTTGAAGATCGCATCCGCGGTGCGCACCAGGCTGCGGTCCTTGCGATCAGGGACCGTGCGCGGCGTCCCGTCGACGTGCACTCGATCCGGCTTCGAACCGCCTTCGAAACGTGTGATCACCGGCACATAAGTCGGCGGTACCTGGTCGGCCTTGCCTTCCGTGCCGGTGGCTGCCAACTCTTTGCGGCGCTCCCGCGCTTTACGCGCCATGATCTGCGTGGCCGTCTCGCCGCGCCGCGCTGCGCCGTGTTGCACGCGATCGCCGGCGGATTGCGCACGCCGACTTTCGGCCACGGCCTCGCGGGAGTCGTCGGTCGTCGTGCCTGGCGCGATGTACACATTGGATTCCAGCCGCGCGATGATGCGGCGGTCCTTCATGTCCCGCGCGTACGCGTGACTGATATCATGGGGGTCGATCGAGATGAGTACTTCACGCCCGCGCAGACCATCCAGTGCGGCGCAGGTGCGTCCGTAACTGACCTCCTGCGCGCCGACCGTGCACGTGACGCCATCGCCTTTGACGGTATAAGCGCCACGCGTTTCCAGCAGGCTGGCCAGGGCATCGCGGCTCGCCTTGCGCAGGCTCGGGGCGGAATCAAACACTGACTTCGGTGTGGCATGCAACGAACGGTGCACCTGGTGGTGATAGCGCTCCATGTACATGCCGATGGTTTCGCGGGCCTCTTCCATCGTGGGAACGGATGCGCCTTCGCGGATTTCCTTCAGGCTTTCCGGCTTCGCGGTCGGGTTGTTGCCGCAATAGGTCGAGAAGGTTTTTCCACACTGCCCTTCAAAGGTGCCGAACCAGCGCTCGATCAAGCCCTTCGAATGCGGCGAGTAGGGGATGGCGTAGATGATCTCCATGCCGAGTTCCGGCATGATGCCCAGCCAGCGTGGATCGTCGCAGGTCTGCATGGTCTCCGCGCGGCGCAGCACCTTCGCCCACTCGCGGCCGTGGATGCGGCGCAACTGATCACGTTCTTTCTTGGTGACGCCGGTGAGCAGCTTGCTGGCGAAGTCCTTACCGTTGTCGATGCGCATGCGTAGCGGAATGCACCAATCGTGGAAGGCCATGCGCATCGCCGCCAGGATCGCATCCTGGTGCGGAGACGGCCCGAGGTGCCAACCGATAATACAGCGGCTGCGGCAATCCATGATCGCGGTCAGCCAGGGACGAATCTGATCGCCCCGGTACGAAACGAAGAAGTCGCACTCGGTGTGGTCGGTAACTGCCCAGTCGCCCACGCCGACGGCGTTCCAATTCAAGCGCAGCGCGGGCATGTACTTGCGCGACCAGGCTTTCTTGCCCTCGCGCATGAGATAGGTCAATGAGAGATCGTCATTGGCATCGAGCCATTGCCGCGTGGAGTTGACATGCGCCGCCCAGGACCAGCCGCGCAGCTTCGCTTCGGAAAGCGTGTATTCGTGACACTGCGTGACGGCCATTTTCTTTTCGGTGCGGTAGAGCGCATAGAAAAACTCTATGGCTTCCGGGCTACGCTTGGCGTTGGTGCCGTCGCTGGTTCCCGTGCCGTCGCCGCCGCCAGGACCTCCGCCGCTGTACTTGGGAATCAGCGCCCGCAACCCGCCGTCCTTAAATTTGCGTTGCCAATCCTTCAGGGTGCTCACCGAAATGTGGAAGCCGGGATATTTGTGATTGGCTTCCGCGATAACTACTTTCGCCAGGTGAGCCGCCGTGGGGCGCTGCTTGACCAACCGGAATTGGTCGGGCAAGGCGTCGCGGCCGCTGCATAGGCGCATCCAACGATCAAGAAACTCGAAGGCCTTGCAGCCGCGTTCATAGTGCTTCTGCGGAAACTCCTGCTGGAGCGTAGCGTGCGTACCCTCGGCGGTGGGTGAGCCGATCACTAGTGACCGATGCGCGTCAACGCGAATGTACCATTGCGGCTTGCCGCCATCCTCGGGATGACGGAGCTCGGCACGCCCACCGCGTACCCAGCGATCGCGACACATGCGGCGCACGTGCACGTCCGACCAGTTGAGGCGGTCGGCGGCTTCCAGGACAGAAATCCATTCGAGCCCGCCGGCAGGCGCAGCAGCAACCTCGGATTGTCGCTGGGCAAGCGGCATCTTAGGCGGCGACCTCCTGGGGGGCGTCTGCATTTTGCGCCTTGCGCATGTTGGACACTTCGCGGCGGTAGGCGACGGGATTGTCTTTCCTGGTCAGGTCCGCCATGAGGCGAATCTTCCACTCGTGCCCATCGCGATCATCCAGCGACACGATGATGCGATTGCAGAATTCGCAGTGCACATAGACGACGCGAGAATCACTGTTGAGCATCTGCTCCACCACGTTCTCGCGCGGCAATTCACTATTGCAGACGTTGCATCCTTGCATGACTGACCTCCCTCCAGACAAAACGATTCCTACGCCACTTCCGACAGGCGATTCGTCGGCACCTGGTTACGCGCGTTGCACTGGCAGATCGGGCACATGGCAGTGAGCTGAGCGCTGAGCAGCTCAAGCTCCGTGCCGCGAACGAGGCACGCACCGTGCGCCTTGTGCATGCCGCACTTACATGACGGCGTGCCGCGCGAGGTGCCGTCCATCAAGACGCACGCGCCGTAACCCAACAACAACATGGCGATGCCAAACAGAATGGGATCGATCACAGCGACCTCACTTTCTCGGCGCGGCTGCGCTGAAACGCGTGCATGACCTGGTGATGAAGAACGGCGGAGCGGTAACGGTGCTGGATATAAGAGTCGTGGTATTCCTGCACGCGCCGGGCGTCGAGCTCGTTGATGTGCCCATCCTCCAGGATTCCGGCGATGTGCTTCATCTTCTCGTGGTGCGCGCCGGACTCCGTGACGGCGTCTTTGAAGAACTGGCGGCCGGTGGGCTGCGCATCCGCAGGCAGGCGCGTGTATTCATAGAGACTGTCGCCCAGGAGCAACGCGACGATGCGCGGCTCGTGGAAGTGCACCAGGATGCGCGACCAGAAGTCGATGGGGATATTGAGCTTGCCCGTGGCGTAGTCGCTGACGGTCTGGACGCTGCGGCCGGTCCACTGGGCAATGAGCTTCTTGGAGAGGGATGCGACCCCGCCGGAAGCGAACGTGATGACCGGGGCTTCGTCGCAGAGGCAATTCAGGAGTTCAGCGTCGCTGCGCATTTCGCGGTCCATGTCGTGGCATCCTTGCCCGGAAAAACAGGTCTAGAAATCCGTAGGTTCTAGTGACCTACTGCGTACACTTCCTGCATGACCAAACGAGAGAAATTCCTTACCTGGCTCGCCCTCTTCCTGTTCGCCGCGCTGGTCGGGGCGATGACGGCTGCCTGGTCGTGGCTGGGCGGCGAAAGAGCCGAGCCGGAAACATTCGACACGCTGCGCCGCATGACACTGCCCTAGAAAAAAACCGTGCACCACGAAGGGCACGAAGAACACGAACCCGCATTGCGGGGTTGATTCAAAGTTGCCCGGCGGGCGAGGAAACAAGGACGGGCTCGGTTACGGAGCTAAGAAAGGAGGGGAAGAAGCCACCCGGTTTACGAACGCAAATTCCACCGGAACTACCACCCACCACTCCGCCGCAGGTCGAGGATTAGACCGTCCTCGCCTGCAACCCGTTTTGCCTCCTCGCCCGCGCTTGGGCTACTACACGAAATGCCGCCGAGAACTTCCCAGCGGCGACCTTTGGTGCGGGCACGTGCGGCGATCCGTGCATCAATGCTGTTCGCCGACCTCGGGGCCGACGGGTCGCTCCGCTTTCGCGGGCGCTCTCTCAAGGTACCCTGTGCGTTTCGACGGTTGGTTAATCCGCCGTCGATGCACGCACACATGCCCGCAGTTTCGTCAGCGCCGCTTGTGGCGCTTGTCGTTGATGTCCGTGGCCGTCCACCGACCACGGGCGAAATCGTTAAGTGCCTGGATCACGCCCTCGGGTTCGCGGTCCTTGACGGTGAAGCTGACCGACTTCCCATGCTCGGGGTGGCGCGGGTCCCGCACCGTGATGGCGACGGATATAGCCTTGGCGTACATGGTCACCCGGCCTTTCGGTGTTGTCCGGCCTCACGGAATGTGTTGCGGATAATTGTCATCGCCTCAGTTGGCGTTAGGCCGTAGACGGTGAGGCAGCGGCTCTTCAGCCTCTTTCCTCCGTCCATGACGTGTACATAAACTCGCTTTGGCTTAGTCGTTCCGTACTTCATGTATTTCAAAATACATCATGTACGTTGCGTAGTCAAGTGGACATTACAGTTTTTTTTGCAAAATTTGTTGGAATGGCAAAAACGAAGAAGATGAAACGGAAGCAGGTTAGCATTAATGTGCCCTACGAAACGTACGAGTGGCTCGTCGAGACCGGGCGATGGCGAGACGTAAAGAACACTCGCCTCTCGATCGCAGGATTCATATTGCTGGAAACGGTAGATGAGGCCCAAAAATCGAAAGCGTTGACATTTGCTTCTTTCATTGATCGAGGTTTGGTTACTTGGAGCGAGTTCAGGCTATATGCTCGCAAAAAACCAGAATATAGGCCTGATGTGGAAGCCGAATGGTACGGTAGAATTGCTCGCGGCATTCCCGATGAGCCGCCGCGTGCATTTATGGGCAATGCCATAATGGTGGACACTCCGCTGGACTTTGGTGGAGTTCCGTCCACGAGAGATTCCGTCGACAAGCTGCGGGATGCGGCTGCGAATACTGAGAAAAAACGGGAATCCAAGCGACCAAAAGGTCAGTCGGGACACGGGAAAGCTGGTTGAAGGCCTCTTCGAGAATCATCTCGCGTTCCGGGCGCAACGGTAGCGGGAACTGGATCATGTACGGCCGCTCCTTTTTGAATTGAAGCCCGACCGGCGTCATCCTTGACGGCGCAATTCCTTGGCCACGGTCAGGCATCCCCTACGGCGGCATTCGCCGAGCGGCGAATCGATGATTGGAAATGTACGGGTATTGTTAGCCAATGTCAAGAACAATTATTCAGGGTGGTCGGGGCCGATAATCGCATGAATGTCTATTGCCCCAAGTGTGAAGCCGCCTGCCCGGAAGACGCAGTCGCGTGTTCCATGTGTGGGCATTTACTCCAACAGATAGAACGCAAAGTGCCGCGTGCAGTGTTTAGGAAAATGCCGCTTGTTGGCGCGTTGGGCGCGTTCTCGCTGTTGGTGGCGTTGGGTGCCACATGGATGACCGGGAGGAACAAAGGCCCTGAGTTGGTCTCGGAGGACGCAGGACGGGGCGAAGAGCAGGAACAGGTCTGGGAAAAGCATCTCAAAAAGAAAGCAGAGAGGAAAGAGCGAATCATTCGGTTAGCTAGCCAGAGGGTCGAAGGAGGTTTCACTCCTGAAGCGGCTGAGGACGCTGTGCAATTCGCCATGAAAGTCAGCGAATACGCCAAGGAGAAGGAGGCAGGCTTGAAAGACATCTATGCAGATATTACTGTTGCCGGGTTGTTCGAAACGAACATGCCAGTTGAAGAGATGGCCGTGATGGCAATGATGTTGCAACAGGAAAGCATCTATTTGGACTTCACTGTGGCGGATCTCTCTAGAAGGCCCCAAAACAAAAAATAATTTTTCTCTTGACAACTGACTGTCGCTGTGGCGTAATGCCACGCTGACATAGGCCTGACCAGCCGTTTAAGTTGTCTCAACTACACGAAACGATCGAGAATCGAACCATGTAAATCAACGCCAGAGAGCCGACAAAACTCTATTGGCCTGACGAATTGGAACGGTTCCGCGATTGCCCGAGCTTGGGTGAACGCGGAACCGTTCTGTTTATTTGTTGAGGCCACGGACGGCTTATGGCGATGGATCGCCCGAACAATTCAGGCAACACCCAAGCTACTTTCCCCCTCCAGGGAAGACGCCCGAACGCGCGGGAGAGCGTAATTCACTCTCCCGCGCGCGGACGGATTCACACCCCAGGCACGAAGGCACGCAGGCACGAAGGCACGAAGATCACCTATTGCGGAGTGGCGCTGCGGCAAGCGCGACTGGCTCATAACCAGAAGGTCGCAGGTTCGAGTCCTGCCTCCGCTAGTTCACCAGGAAGCCACGTAGCCACGAAGCCACGTAGCCACGTAGGGGAAGAAAAAAACAATAACCCACGCACCGCGATAGCCCCCGGCGGATGCGATACCCATCGCGGGGCGCACGCGCGGACGGATGCCGAGAAGCCCGCGCCCGAAGCGCGGCGGTCAGGGATGACCGCCGCAACTTGGAATGAAATCGCGCCACAAGGCGCGCCGACCTATTGCTTCCGGTTGACGGATGGAATTCGTGCCACGGAATGGCACTACTCGTAACTCAAGGAGGATCACATGGCACAGCTTTGGGGATCAGAGGAAGGCGACTTGCGTGACGGATATGTGACACATCGCAAAAAGACTGTAAAACATGGGTTTCGCAGATTGTGCCACGTTGTGGCACTGTGCGGAATGCTGTCGCTGTGCGGCGGCTGTTTGGT
>CAZKIN010000186.1:4200-7715 GCA_964552515.1 uncultured Phycisphaeraceae bacterium | reverse complement strand
GCGCTCAATCCGCCGTGCCGGGGGGGCAGGTCCTGATGAATGCCCGCTGAATCGGCCCACGTGGTGTGAAATCCATGGGTCAATGTCATATAGATGGCGCCCGCGCTATGGAATTCTCGCAGCAATTCCAGCGAATCCTCGATGAAATACCCGCCCTCAATACCGATCAGGATCGCCAGCTTATCCTGCTGGTGTGCCAGCCGAATGTCATCCGCCGTTCGGGCGAGCGAAAGCTCGCGCGGATTCCGCGCCGACAGGGCGTGAATACGTCCGATTTGCTCCCGCGCGACCGCCGTTCCTTCCCCCGCCTTAAGCGGACCTTCCTTCCAGACCGCCAGGCACACCGCGCCGATTCCGCCCTCCCGCAATCGCGCATAGTCCACATGCCCATCCACATGACGCTCTAGGAAGTTCCAACTGGGCTCCAGCAGACGCTGCGTGGTATCGATGTGCGAATCGATGACGAGCGCACGGCGGTGTAGCTTGCGGGCGGCGGCCAGAAAAGAATCTTCACCGGGCATGTCCGGAATTGTAGCACGCGTTATCAGCCCTGCACTCTTTGCCGAACAGCACTGAAAACGCATTTCGGGCCTGTCGGGCTGAATCTTATGAGACAATCGGCACGACCAACTCGGGGTATTCTAAACTATGAAAGTCGCCCGATAAATAACGAATGTCGCGCCGACAACTTCTCGATAGTTATGGGAAGAGTGGCGGAGAAGGCTTGGAACGCGGCGCGGCGCCGCGCGGACCCCGGCCTTGCATCCGTTAAATCGGGAATGTGAAGGAGTCCACATTATGGACGCGAAGCGTTGCGGCGGACTGGTGGCGTTGATGCTGATACTGACCGGAGGATGTCAGAACGGCGATCGGGAGCGCAAATGCAAGACGGCGACCGAAATCTACTCCGAAAAAATGGATGAAGGCAAATGCAGGGGGCTTCCCGCGTTTCTCGACATGAGCGACAACGCCATCCTGCACGACATGTCCCTCGCGGACATTCACTTCGTTCCGCATACGTCGGAAATTTCGGGGACCGGCGCGGCCCGCTTGGACCGCATGGCCTCCCTGCTCGAAGCGTATGGCGGGACGGTACGCTATGAAACTTATGAAGAAGACGCGTCGCTGGTCGAACAGCGGCTTGCCCATGTTACGGAATATCTTTCGCTCACCGGTTGCAACATGGGCCGCGTTCAGGTGCGGGCTACGATGACCGGCGGTCGGACCATTCCCGCAACCGAAGCCATTGCCGTGGCGGACAAGGGTACGGCCAAGGCCGCGGGACCGGGAACGGATCCGGGCGGTGCGCCCATGGCGTCGCCGACGCCGTGATGTTTCGAATAGCTAGTTTTCGTTGGGTGGTAAAAACAGTCTATAAGGCCCGATTGAGAGGGATGATCCATGATGCATCGGAAGGGTAAGGCTACGGGAGTGCTGATGCTCGCACTCGCCGTCTTCACGGGGTGTTCGCAAACGGAAACCAAGGTGGGGCAAACCGCCCAGCGTCGCTGGCGACCCATTGACAACGAAAAGGTGCAAAGGGCACGCAATGCGCCGGCACCGAAGATCGCACCCGAAACGCACTATGCGGCCGGTGTGCTCCTCGAGCAGCAGGGTCAGCCGGGTCAGGCGATCGAGCAGTTCCGCCGCGCTATCGCGCTGAACCATGCCTACGCCGAAGCCTATCACCGGCTCGGTGTGCTGCAGGGTACGACGGGTCAACACGTGGATGCGGAGCAGAACCTCCGCAAGGCCGTGGCCCTCAAGCCGCAGCAGGCGTTTTTCCGCAATGACCTTGGTTTTGAATTGATGCAGCAACAGGACTGGGCACAGGCCGAAGAACAATTCCGCGCCGCGCTCGATGTCTATCCGCGCATGCCGCGTGCCAACGTCAACCTTGGCCTCGCCCTCAGCCAGCAGGGTCGCTTCGATGAGGCCCTCGCTTGTTTCCGCACCGCACTGCCCGAGGCCGATGCACAGTACAACCTGGGCCTGGTCTACAAACAGCAGCAGCGCTACAGCGAAGCGTCGGAGTGCTTCCGTCTCGCGCTCAGCGAACGTCCACTGTTCACTGCGGCCGGCACTCAACTTGCCATTTGCACGCAGAACTTGGGCGGTAGTCAGCCCACCCCGTTGATCACGCAGACGACTCCGACTTTCGCTCAGTCGACGACGCCCGCTGCGGCGCCGCAAAACGAATTTATCTCGCAACGCAGCGATTCGACCATTCCGGTAACTACGTCCGGCGAGCCGCGTCCGCGCACGATGGCCGCCCAGACCACCCCGGAAGAGACGACTCCGTTCAATCAGCCGACGCGCAACCCGACTCCCGCGCCGCAGCAGGTTGAGTGGATCGAAGTACAGACCTCCAACGACGCGCCTTCGGATGATCCGATCACCACGCCGGCGCCGTCGCAGCCACAGTCTTTCCGCGCGGAACCCGCACCGGTTCAGCCGGCGACCGAGCCACGGCACCAGTCAACTTTCACCCCGGAACCGGCATCGCGGCCCATGAGCCGGCCGGAACCGATGCCGATCATGACCTCCGGCCCCAGTGACCCGGCGCCGTCGTACACCCAGCGCCAGTCGCAGCCGACCTTCCAGGCCCCGCCGGCAACTCCCGTGCGTTCGGCCACTCAGCCGATGCCGCAGACTTCCGGCGAGGTGCAGTTTGTTCCGCTCTCCGACGTCGGCGACTCGCGCCCCGTGCGGACGCAGCCTTCCTCCGAATTCACGCCGACGGCCCAGCCGTCGTCGAACTTCACGCCGACGGTTCAGCCTTCCCCGCAGTCCAATGCGGCGCCGGCTGGCTATTCGGATGAAACCCCCAACAAGAACATGACCCCCGACGAATTCCGCACCTGGCAGGCGGAACGTCGTGCCCAGGCGCAGTGGGTCGAAGAACAGCGCACCGGCCAGCGCGCCGCGCGCAAGCCCACCTATCACTATGAGTCAAAGTACCAGACGCAGATCGTCACCCAGCAGGCCGGAACCGAAAGCGATTCGCGCTCAACCATGGCCGCTACCGTATACACAACCACCATCACCACCAACTCGAGTGGTCAGGGCCCGCTGCCGACTGAACGGCCCTTCGAGTGGCTGGATACCGTATCGCACAACAACACGCAGCTGGAGGCCGCACTGAACAACCTGCGCTGCGAATCGCTCTACGGACCGTCGGAATTGGATTTCTCCCCGGTCGATTCGGGGAACCGTTTCGAGTCTTTGCAGATGACCATCGTTCCGCCGGAATCGCCCGCGATGCCGCTGGAAAACAGCGCTCCGGTGCAGTCCCGACCGACTGCTTCATCGCCGTCATCAAGCTCGTCCCGCATGAACATTCAGTCTTCGGGATCGGGTGAGAAGATTGTGCCGATGACCGATTCGAACTCGGGCCGCTAAGACACGACCATTCAAAAAACAACCACCTGGCGTAAGCAAGCAGCGGGCGTGCCCTCTAAAGGCATGCCCGCTTTGCTTGGTGTCTGTCAAATGTCACGTTTGCCGTTCAGCGC
>CAZKIN010000186.1:0-4100 GCA_964552515.1 uncultured Phycisphaeraceae bacterium | reverse complement strand
AAGGCATGCCCGCTTTGCTTGGTGTCTGTCAAATGTCACGTTTGCCGTTCAGCGCGCCACGTCCAGCGCCCCGACCACCGCCCTCATGACCTCGCCGATCGACTCCTGGATGACCAGCTCCGCCAGATGATCCAGCGGCGTCTCTTCCCGGTTGATAATGAACAGCCGTGCCCCGCTCTCCGCTGCCACCCGCGGTACCGACGCGGCCGGTTCCACCACCAGCGACGACCCCACCGCCAGGCAGACTTCGCATTGCCGCGCCAGTTGAAATGACTCCTGCATCAGATCCGGCGGCATCGTCTGTCCGAAGGAGATCGTCCGCGATTTAAGCGGTTTTCCGCACGCGTCGCAGTCCGGCGCGTCCTCGCCCGCCTCAATGCGCGCCAGAATCTCATCCGGATGCCACTCCTTGGCACAACTCACGCAGGCCACCACCCGGTTCGTGCCGTGCAGTTCAATCACCCGCTTGGTGCCCGCATCCTGATGCAGCCCGTCGATGTTCTGTGTGATCACCGCACGCAGCAGCCCGCGCCGTTCCAGTTCCGCCAGTGCCTGATGTCCGTCATTCGGTTTCGCCCCGCGCGTCTCGCGATACAGCTCGTTCCGCATCTGCCAATAGCGCACCCGCTCGCTGCGCTCACGCAGAAAATCCCCGTACATCACCGGCTTCATGCGCGACCACAATCCCCCCGGACTGCGGAAATCGGAAATGCCGCTCTCCGTGCTGATCCCCGCGCCCGTGAACGCAATCGCCCGCCGCGCTTCGCGCACCGCCTCCGCAACCACTCCCGCTGCGTGCATCGTTTCGTTTTTCTCCGACCTGCGCCCGCCCCGCGACCGAAAAGCACGATCAATAATAAACCGTAATGATCAGATTCTGCTCGGTGTGCTTGCCTTCAAACGGTCCGATGCACGACGTGGCGTTCTTGATGAAAATGTCCGGACTGCTGTCCATCCACTCGTTGATCTGGTTGTTCATGAAGTCGATTGCCGCCGCGCTCAGCTTGCAATGAAACGTGCGACAGCGAATCGCGCTGGGGTTCCTCGGATCGGGCCGGCGTTGAAACTTCGAATCATTCCACAGTCCCGAAACACCGAGTGTCGCCTTGGTGGCACCGTGAATGCGGCTGGCCGACATGTCCACTTTCTCACCGCGCTCGCCCGGCTCGTCATCATCGTCAAACGCGATCGGCGCAAAAGCGTCGTCCGTTTCGCCGTCGTGCGCCTTTTCGAATTCGGCCACGCAGTGCGCGCACATCAACTTGCCCTTCTCATACCGGGCGATGCCGGAATCCAGGTGCGCACGGTAGACGCTCGCCCCGCACTCCTCACATTTACTTGCGATATCATCGGTCATGACAGGCGCTCCCGAAGGACGACGCGGCGGCGGTTTAATCTCAGTCCGCCGTCAAAGTTCCGAAGCTCACACGATAGCAAATGGTAAGGAATTCCCTCCCTTGCGACAAGCGCACGGGTGCTGCCGCATTACGGCACTGAATTACAACGATAACTCCCGCACCATCGCGACCGACGCCGACGTTCCCAGCCGCGCCGCGCCCGCTTCCACCATTGCCATGGCCTGCGCCGCGGTGCGAATTCCACCGGCCGCTTTCACTTTGATCGGTGAAGCATGGCGATGCAGCAGCCGCACATGGTCGACCGTCGCGCCGCCCGATGGATGAAATCCGGTCGACGTTTTCACAAAGTCGGCCTCGCCCTCCGCACAGCAGCGGCAACCCAGGATGATCTGCTCATCGGTCAGCGCGGCCGTTTCGAGGATCACCTTCAGCACGCCCGCCGGCCGCGCCTGATGCACCACATGCGCGAGCGCTTCGATATCCGCGCGAACGCTCTTGCGCTCGCCGTCGATCAGCGCCCCGACGTGAATCACCATGTCGATTTCCCGCGCGCCGTCATCCAGCGCACGCCGCGCTTCGTCCGCCTTGCTTGCCGTGGTGGTTGCCCCCAACGGAAATCCGACCACGCTTACGACTTTGATTTGCGGATGGTTAATCAATTTTTTCGCGGCGCGGGCCACGTAAATCGGATTGACGCATACGCCCGCGAAACCATGGGTGATTGCTTCATCACACAACATATCCACCTGCGCGGCCGTCGCTTCCGGCTTCAGCAGCGTGTGTTCGATGCGGGCGGCAATGTCCTGTGCGGTCAGCATGTTCCATCGCCATTCTACCGGAACCGCGGCCGGGAGGGAGCGGGCCGGATACTGACTGATAAGTGGCACTAGCGGTGTTTCGCGGCCGGCGCTTTTCTGGCAACACCGCGCCACGGCGGACAACTTTCCGCCGCCTGCGCGGGTGGTTTTTCTTCGCGAAACGTTTGAGATTGCCGAAATCATCCGCATAGAACGATCCTCACTCACCCTATCAGACACCAGGGGTGGTTGCAGAGGCGCGCCACGCGTCGTAAGTGATTGTGGCATAATAGGTTATGGAATTTCGGGCGGAGGTGGGTGGAAAGTTGGGTAAATTTGACGGTTCCGGCGGGAGGTCTGGAATGCGTATTTGGGAGTGCCATGTATTTGGCACTGACGATTGGTCCAACGGTGACAGATAACGCACACTCTCGGCGCGACGGCCGGTGCGCACCCATGGTGAAGGACAGGTCCGTGACACCAAAGATACGGCAGGCCAAGCGCCGGGTGGCCTATCGCTTCAACGGTGAGGGGGGCGAATTGAATGTCGTGCAGCAATCCCCATTCTACTCTTCCCTTCGTGGCTCCGTGGCTTCGTGCCTACGTGCCTTCCCATACCGCATCCGGCCCGAAGAACGCAAGAACTTCCTCCTTTGTGGGTCGCGGGGCCGTACTGATCCACGCCGCCAGAGCGCACCAGCCCGTCCAATCCGGACACACGATGCGCAGAGTCATCGTGTTGACGCGCACCAGCGCATAGCCTTCCTCATAATGCACAAACAGCGGCGAGTTTTCCGGCGTGACCATGCCGACCTGCATCTTCTTTCGCCACGACCGGGCTTCCCGATACACAATCCCGCCCGGCACCAGCCACCAGCGGCGCGGGTCAACCATCGACCACGCATGGCTGAGCCCGAAACCGGAGGTCATCATGATGAAGTAAAAAAACGGAAATGTTCCGCTGGATTGCCAGATCCAAAGTGAAAACCCGATGGCGGCAATCAGCCAGAGGAGATCGCTGGGCGTGGGCTTGCGTCGGCGCGATTGCGAATTCCGGGCCAGTCTTGAGACCTTCGGAGGCTCGATCTTTTCCGCGTACGCAATGCCGCCGGCCGCAAGGTTCATTTCCAACAGCGCCCGCATTTGATCGTTCGGTTCATCCATTTCAATCGGTTCAAAGCCGATTTCGTTCGGCACCGGTCGCGCGAACTGATATTCCAAAGGCAAGCCGATCGCCATCGTACTCCCCACCGGCAAGGGGCCGACGGCGCGCCAGATGCGGCCGCTGGTTCTGAACGGGGTAAGCAGTGCCGCTTGGAATTCAAGCCTGGGATGGCAGCGGTGCAGTCGGTTATTGCGCTTAAGCAGACTCAGACGCCGATGGCGCAAACGCGCGCCGGAGATTCTCTCCATCTGCTTTCCCCATTGCGTCAAATGCGCCAGTACGGCCCAACCTCCGCAACTGCCGCAAACGGTGGCGACATACAGGAGAGTGATCGCCAGTTGATCCGTATGATCCAGCCCCGACCATTCCACAAGGTACTCGGCCACGATCAGGGAGAGTAACCCGATGATCAGAATCCCCGCGCCAATCACCCACAGCGCCAGTGACGACGATACCCGCGCCGGCGCCTGCACATAGCGCACCTGCACGGGTGCTGTCTGATCATTGTCGCTGGACATGAGCCGCACTATACCCCCGAATCACTTATACTTGCACCGGACTGGTTACGCCTTCGTTTTTCACTTCCAAGATTCGCTATTCGCCATTCATCATTTTTTCTCTGTGTCCTCAGTGCCTCTGTGGTGCACTTTCCTTCCCTTCGTGGCTCCTTCTAGCTGCCTTCCCACTCCGCATCCGGCCCGAAGAACGCAAGAATTTCGTCCTTGGTGGGTCGCGGGGCCGTACTGATCCACGCCGCCAGCACGCACCACCCGGCCGACT
>CAZKIN010000185.1:4660-7721 GCA_964552515.1 uncultured Phycisphaeraceae bacterium | reverse complement strand
GACGCTTCGAGCGGTTGGTAGCAATCAGTTACGCCGGAGAAGTTGACGGATTCGCCCTTCCATTTCCTGCTTGCGAAGGATTTGCGCAGGAGTTGTGCCGCCTGCGGCTTGACCACGATTTTCGTTTCGAAGTCCGTCCCCGCGCCAAGGCCGAGGTACTCATGCGTGCGCCGCGCGTAGCAGTAAGCGCACGCATGCTGACACCCGCGGTACGGATTGACCGACCAGGTGAAGGGCAGGTCCGGGCTGTCGTTCTTAGATAGGATGGACTGCGAATCATCGGTGAAGACTTGCAACCGCGCGACGGGTGGGGGCTCCAGCCACTCGACGTGCGTGGATTCGTAGGGGCTGGGCGGATTGTCGAGCGCGCGAAGTTTCATGACGTCACCGATCGGCCACAGGCTCCTGATTTTCCCGCATGGGATGATATTTGGATAATGTTAGGAGTCAAGGCGCGATGCGGAGTGCCACACCATGGCATGCTGGAGCGCGCCGTTTTCCACCACCTGGGGCGCCACCAAAAACCGCTTGGGCGCCGCTGCCCGCAGGCTGAAGAAGTCGTTCCGTGGGTAAAACTGGACCTGCGGAGAGCGAGAAGAAATATCAAGGTCCCATAACTGAAAATTACCCTAACTTAACCAGTTCGATCGAAGTGTGAGAGTATAAAAGTCACTACTGCGTTAGTTCTATCTAGAGTGACTCGGAAAGGAAGCGGTGACTTTGGTTGGGAAAAGGCTGACACGGGGATTCGCTCAGACGCGGAGTCGATGCGAACTGACTGCATCATGGCACTGGCCAGAAAAAGGTCGAATGGCCGGAATTGAGCGCGCAGGCGCACGGGCAAGCGAGCTTGCCCGTGTCACCCTGACGCGCCGATCTATTGTTGCGGGAGGGTTCCCGTGCATTCAATGTCGAAGGTGCTGTCGCCGGAGATATCGGTCAGCACGAGGTCGGCACGACCGGATACGGCGACCCCGCCTTCGGCGCGTTCGTAACTTTCGTCAAGGTCGCCGGTCACGGTGATGCCGGGCAGCGTGGGGCGCGGCGCATAAGTGACAGATACCTGTCCCACGTTTTCGGTGATCGTCAGTACTTCAAAGGCCAGATCAGCGTTGGGAAGGGAACGGGTGACGAGTTCGCCCACGATGATCGGCTCGTCATTGGTGGAAAGATTGCCCTCGGCATCCACGACCAGCACCACGGCCATGGTGAATTCCTCGGTCCCTTCGACGCCCTCCGGATTGACCACCATCGCGGTGCATGCCAGTTCACCGTCATAGGTGCCGGGCAGCAGCCCGTTGGGGTCGGTGGGTACGCAACCGACCAGAGCGAAGGTGCCACAGGCGGTCAGTGTGGCGAGTATTGCCATACGATGCGTTGAGTTTTGCATATCGATGTTGAACATGGGTCCTCCTTTGCGGGCATTCTAGCCATCGCCAGGTGTCTGGCACAGATGGTTCTTGGAGAGCGCGTGGTGGTGCCTGGTTACAGAATCAGGAGGCATAGCGCGGAGCCAAAATAGAAAAAGCGCGTGCAGGGACAAGCACGGCATCAGCATCCAAGAATATGGTGCTGGGGGTCGGACGAGCGCCGGAGCGTCTTTTGGGGAGGGACGAGAAAAGTGGCATGGTTGCCGTACAGCAACCATGCCACGAAGAGTGTCATTGGAGTGGCATATATACCGGCATCTGCCGCGCTGCGCAGTTACATCAGACGGACAAACTGTGACGATGAGTTGGCACAGCGCTGCGTTTGCATCTTATTCCAGCATCACCAAGCGGCCTTCCTCGCCGTCGGTTCCGCTGTTGCCCCGGGCACCTTCGCCGCCGCGACCCGGCATGCCGAGGTTCACGCGGTTGTTGCTGTCGGTGGCGGTGCTCGCTGCATCGAGCAGGATGGCGATGGTGGGTCCGCCGGCTCCGCCGCCGCCGGCTCCGCCGATTCCACCGGCACCGCCGTTGCCGCCATTGCCACCGGCGCCTTGAGCGCCGAAGCGAGCACCGCCACTTCCGCCGCTGCCGCCACTGCCACCCGCGCCGCCCAGGCCGCTGGCCCCGCCGTCGCCGCCGTCGCCGGTGTTCAGGGTGTTGCCGGTGATCTGAATGTCGGTGGAGCTGGCGAGCAATACGGCGAAAGATCCGCCGCCGCCTGCACCGCCTGCGCCGCCCACACCGCCGCCACCACCGGCGCCACCGCCGCCACCCCCGGCTCCGCAAGCAAAGACGAGCCCACCGCCGCCACCGCCACCGCCGCCGCCACCACTGCCGACTGATCCAGCAATGCCCACTTCGCCGGGCGCTGGAATGTACTCACCATCCGCGATGGTTCCGATACCGGAGCCGCCCGCGCCGGGATTACCTTCCGTGCCTGCGCCGCCACCGGTTCCGTTTTCGCCATCGTCACCGGTGACGCCCGCGCCGCCGCCGTCGCCGCCGGCCGCTCCGCCACCGCGCGACCCGTCAAAACCACCGGCCGCTCCGCCGCTTCCACCGCCGCCGCCACCGACTCCGAGACTCGAGGTGCCGCCGGAACCGCCGACGTTTTCGGGCGGACAGATGGATGATCCGTCACCGGCCCCGCCGGAGTCTCCGGCCGTTCCGCGCGCGCCGGTTGCTCCGGTGGCACCCGCGCCGCCATTGCCGGCGGTGATTTCGTTGTCGGATAGGGTGACGGCGGTGCTGGCGATGAGGTGTACCCCGATGGAGTTCTCGCCGTCCATGGCGTTGCCGGCGACGATGTTGAATCCGCTGACGGTGAGTGACTGTATATTGTCACCTAAGACTGCGGTGGACCCGCCGACAATGGTCGTGGGAGACGAAGTGGGGCACTGGACCCAGGTGGTGCGTTCGTAGCCGCCGCGCAGGTTGACCTGGGATCGGAGTTCGATGGACTGGCTGTATACGCCGCCCGCGACGTAAACCGTTCCACCGCCGTTGTTCTCCGCGGCGTCGATGGCCGCTTGGATGGTGGCGAGGGGTTCGTCCGGCGTGCCGAGGTTGGCATCATTTCCAAAGCCGGCGGCGACGAAGAAGTCGGCATCGGTGGCGACGACGGGATTTCC
>CAZKIN010000185.1:0-4560 GCA_964552515.1 uncultured Phycisphaeraceae bacterium | reverse complement strand
ACCGCCGCCGTCCAACGGAACGCCGGCACAGCCCAGCGCTAAGAGGAGAAGGAACATGGGGATCGCAGGCCATCGGTGTGGATGGGTGCAGGGGGACACTTTTCGGGATAGGATTGTTTGAACGTCTGGCATGGCTAAGCTCCTCTGTATGGCCTGTCGCCGGGTTCTCGATTAACGCACAGCCCGCCCCATTGGCGGCCTCATTAACAGGAGCGGAATTGCGGCCTGTGATTCCTATTTTTTTCTGGGATGGGTAGCTGGATATGGCTGATTCGCCCGGATTTGATGTAACCGCGATTCTGCGGCGGGTGGCGTCGGGCAACGATGCGGCCGCGGCGGAGCTTCTGCCGGTTATTTATGAGGAGCTGCATCGGCTCGCGGCGGCGTATCTGCGCGGCGAACGGGCGGACCATACCCTACAGACCACTGCGCTGGTTCACGAGGCCTATGTGAAGCTGGTGGATCAGACGCGCGCGGAATTTGCGGACCAGCGGCACTTCATGGCGGTAGCGGCGCGGGCGATGCGGCAGATTCTGGTGGACCATGCGCGGCGGCGGCGGTCGGCGAAGCGGGGCGGCGATGCGGTGCGCATTCCGCTGGATGAGGCGCTGAGTCCGGCTCCGGAGCGGGGGGTGGACCTGGCGGCGCTGGATGATGCGCTGGCGGCTTTGGAAAAATTTGATGCGCGTAAGAGTCGGGTGGTTGAATTACGCTTCTTTGGGGGGATGACCAATCAGGAGGCCGCGGTGCTGCTGGGTGTTTCACCCAAGACAACGGAGGCCGACTGGTATTTTGCGCGTGCGTGGCTGCGGCGCGCGCTGAGCGAGGAGTCCGCATCTTGACGCCGGACGACATGCAGAAAATTGCGGCGCTCTTCGATGCGGCGCGCGCGTTGCCGGTGGGCGCGCGGCGTGCGTATCTGGACGAGGCGTGCGGCGGCACGAGACAGTTGCGTGCGGAAGTGGAGTCGCTGCTGGCGCATCATGATGCCGAATCGAACATTTTGTCGGACGGGGTGGGCGCGGATGTGTTGCAGTCGGTTGCGCGGGAGTTGCTGGAGGACCTGGCGAAACGTCCCGGGGGCGGCGCTGCACGTGTAGAAAAAACTCGGGCGCTTCCGGCGCAGATCGGCGGATACCGGGTGATCCGGGAAGTGGGCATCGGCGGGATGGGGGTGGTGTATGAGGCCGAGCAGGAGAACCCGCGGCGGCGCGTGGCGCTGAAGATGTTGCGGTCGGCGATTGCTTCGCCGATGCAGCTTCGCCGGTTTCAACTGGAGGCGCAGGTGCTGGGTGAGATGCAGCATCCGGGCATTGCGCAGATTTATGAGGCGGGTGATGCCGAGGCGGGCGGTGGGGGCCATCCTTATTTTGCGATGGAATTCATCGACGGTGTTCCACTGGTGCGGCACGCGGAGGCGTCCGGGCTGGCGGTGCGGCAAAGGCTGGCGCTGTTCGCACAAGTTTGTGACGCGGTGCAGTATGCGCATGGCCGGGGGGTGGTGCACCGGGACCTGAAGCCGGCGAACATTTTGGTTGATCGCGCGGATCGGGCGAAGATTCTCGATTTCGGGGTGGCGCGGGTCACGTCCGGTGACATACAATTGACACAGTCGAACACGGACGCGGGGCAGGTGATCGGCACGCTGCCGTATATGAGTCCGGAGCAGGTTGCGGGCGAACCGGCAGCGATTGATTTTCGGTGCGACGTGTATGCGCTGGGGGTCATTTTATTTGAGCTACTTACCGGGCAGTTGCCGTATGATCTGAGTCGGCAGTCGATCGCGAAAGCGGTGCAGATCATTCAGGAGAGGGAACCGCTGCGGCTGGGCAGTGTCGACAAATCGCTGCGCGGGGACCTGGATACGATCGTCAGCAAAGCGATCGAGAAGGATAAGGATCGGCGTTATCTCTCGGCGGCGGAACTGGCGGCGGACGTGCGACGATTCCTGGCGGATGAGCCGATTCTGGCGCGACCGGCGACCGCGATGTATCAACTGCGAAAGTTTACGCGGCGCAACAAGGCGCTGGTGGTGGGGCTCATCACGACGATGGTGGTGCTGGTGGCGGGGACGGTGGTGAGTCTTTCGCAGGCGGTGCGTGCGGGTCGGGCGGAGCGGCTGGCGACGCAGCGGCTGGGTGAGGCCGAGTTGGCGCGGGCGGAAGCGGAGAATCGGCAGCGGGAAGCGGAGCGACAGGCGAATATTTCGGCGGCGGTGGTGCGGTTTTTGAAAGATGATCTGCTGGCTGCGGTTGATCCGGGGCAGACGCCGAATCCGCAGATTTCGATGCGCGAGGTGGTGGACGCGGCGGCGGGGCGGGTTGAAGGGGCGTTCGACGCGCAGCCCGCGGTGGAGGCGTCCATTCAACTGACGGTCGGCGAAACGTATCAGAATCTGGGATTGTTTGATCGGGCGGAGGTTCACCTTTCGCGCGGGCTGGAACTTAGTCGGCGGGTGTATGGGGAAACGCACGCGGCCACGTTGTCGGCTACAGGTCAGTTTGGTCATTTGCGCCAACAGCAAGGCCAATTCGAGGAAGCGGAGAAGCTGCTCACGGGTGCGCGGGAGACGTCGCTGCGCACGCTGGGCGCGAAGGATGACGTTACGCGGCAACTTTCGGTGACGCTGGGTGCCCTTTATCTGTCACAGGGTCGTTACGAAGAGGCCGAGCCGTTGTATCTGGCCATTCTGGAAGAGGCGGAGAACTCCAGCGGTGACGCGGCAAGTTCCGCACTGGCGGCGATGAACAATCTCGGCGCGCTGTATGGAACCAAGGGGCGATTTGCGGATGCGGCGCGGTTGCTGCGGAAAGTAGCGGAACTGAGTCGGAAGGCGCATGGTGGGGAGCATCCGGAAACGATATCCGCGCTGTTTAATGTGGCGAACACGTTTTCGGCGCAGGGGAAGTATGCAGAAGCGGAACCGATTCTGAAGGATGTGCTGGAGGCGGCACGGCGGGTGTTGGGTGACAAGCATCCGACAACGCTGCGCGCGATGCATGATCTGGCTATTTCGTACAACGGACGCGGTGCGCGCGAAGAGGCGATTCCCCTGTTGGAACAGTCCCTGTCCGGTTTGCGCGAGGCGGTGGGCGAAGATCATCCGGATACGCTGCGGAGCATGAACACGCTGGCGGGGCTGTATCTGCTGCAAGGGCGATTGCCGGAAGCGGAGCCGCTGTACGCGGCGTCGCTGGAGAATCGGCGGCGGGTGCTGGGCGAGGATCATCTGGAGACGGCGGTTTCGCGTGCCACGCTGGCGGCACTGTACAACAAGCTGGGTCGGTATGACGCGGCCGAGCCGCTGCTGGTGGCGGCGCTGTCCACGGCGCGCGCGCAGCTTTCACCGGGGCATTATTATGTCGGCGCGTTTCTGCGGTATTACGGTGATTGTCTGACGGGGTTGCGGAAGTTTGCGGAAGCGGAACGTGCGCTGGAGGAATCGTACGAGATTCTGGAAGGGGCACTGGGCGGGGCGCACGAGCAGACGCAGGGTACGGTGAAGCTGCTGGTAAAGCTGCATGAGGCCGGCGGGCATCCGGATCGCGCGGATGAATGGAAGCGCAAACTTTCGACCGACGGCCGAGCGAAACGTGGAGAGTGACAGATATAGGTCACTTACGCGAAGGCGCGAAGGGGAGAATAGTGAATTAATAAATTCAGATACGAAGGCAAAAGGAAATTTCGAAGCACTGTTGATCGAGCCGGGAGCGGCAGTGCGGGAAAGTCAGCAGTGTTGGCTCGTCCAACAGTGGCACACGACGGGCGAAATTCATGCCAGCGTAATGATATCGGTCACTATAAGGAATTGACAATTACGGAAAACGGGCGGGTGGCAGGGGGCGGGCGATGGGAAGGCGCTATGACGGTCGAGTGGCGAGAGGCAAGAGGTGGAAGAAGGAAATAGGCAGCAGGCAAGATGCAGCATGGGTCACCCGTCCGTAATTATCGCTCCCAGTCTTTAAGAGATGCGGGGAAACGGCGTACACGGCGAGAATTACCTTGGAGCCCGCGATCAGGGCCGGTACAGTAGTTCTGGTTCAATAAAGGAATTTCCGAGATCATCCAACTGGACGATTTCGTGGGGATGAAATGAGGTCGCCGTAATCAGCGCGAGTGGCCGTGAACTTGGGGGTGCGTTCATTCCAAAGACCGGCACCGGGCGGAAACCCTCAACTCGATGTACGCAGCGAATCCTAAGGAGAAAGCCATTCATGCTGGAACTAAACGCGTCAAGCCGAAAACGTCGTTGGAATTCCTGTGCGGTGGGATTCGCATGGGGACTGGTCGGCTGGACATGCGCCGTCGGCGTAATGCCGGTGCGCGGGCAGAGTGCCGTTAAGGAGCCGCAGGTTCTGCCGGAGTTGGAGGCGGAGGCGGGAGAGGATGCGGAATGGGATGCGCTGGGGGGAATCTGTTTCCCGCCGAATTGCAACGGCAACGGGGTGTGCGTGTCCGGGGTCTGCGCGTGCAACGTGGGATTTGTGGGAGCGGGCTGCGAATTCTGCGCGCCGAACTATTACAACTATCCCACGTGCACGTTCTGCCAGTCGGCGATCA
>CAZKIN010000184.1:0-7736 GCA_964552515.1 uncultured Phycisphaeraceae bacterium | reverse complement strand
ATGGACGAGCCGAATGATCAGGCCGATTCGCGGCGGCGGCGGCTCTTGGCGGAGAGCAGCGGTTCCCGACCGGCCACCACATCAGCGGTTACGACGGCCTTGCCGGCGTGATTGCCGTCGGGCAGGTCGTACATCGAGTGCAGCATGAGTTCTTCCATGACGCCGCGGAGTCCACGCGCCCCGGTCTCGCGCTCCATCGCTTTTTCGGCGATCATGCGCAGCGCTTCCGGTTCAAACTCCAGCTCGCAGCCTTCATACTCGAAGAACTTGTGATATTGTTTGACCAGCGCGTTGCGCGGCTCGGTGAGGATGCGGACCAGCGTGTCGACATCCAGCGGGTCCAGGGAGGCAAGGATCGGCAGACGACCAACCAGTTCCGGAATCATGCCGAATTCCACCATGTCTTCGGCGGAAACCTGGGCCAGAATTTCGCGTTGTTCGGCGATTTCATCGCGGCGTTCGCCTTCGTTGGAGAAGCCGATCACGCTGTGTCCGATGCGCCGCTGAATGATGTCCGACAAGCCGACGAACGTGCCGCCGCAGATGAACAGAATGTGCGTGGTGTCCATCTGGATGTACTGCTGTTCGGGATGCTTGCGGCCACCCTGCGGCGGGACATTGGCAATCGTTCCCTCCAGCATTTTCAGCAGGCTTTGCTGCACGCCCTCGCCGGATACGTCGCGCGTGATGCTGACGTTGTGCGAGGTCTTGCCGATCTTGTCGATTTCATCAATGTAGACGATGCCGCGTTGTGCGGTTTCCAGGTCGTATTCCGCGCTTTGCAGCAGGCGGAGCAGAATGTTTTCCACGTCTTCGCCGACGTAGCCCGCCTCGGTCAGCGTCGTGGCATCGGCAATGGCAAACGGAACACTGAGCATGCGCGCCAGCGATTTCGCGAGCAGCGTTTTGCCGGAACCGGTCGGGCCAAGCAGCAGCACGTTGGACTTTTCTATTTCCACGTCGTCGGCATTGGCGCGGTCGAGGTGTGCCAGGCGTTTGTAATGATTGTGGACGGCGACCGAGAGGATGCGCTTCGCCCGGTCCTGGCCGATGATGTATTGATCAAGAAACTCGCGCGTCTGCCGCGGGCTCGGAATCGTTCCGATCGCGGTGCGCGGACCCGTGGAACGACGGGCTTCCTGCTTGATGATGTTGTGGCAGAGTTCCACGCAGGACTTGCAGATGTAGACGTCGCGCGGACCTTCCACCATGGGACCGGCTTCACGCTGGCCTTTGCCGCAGAAGCTGCACGCGCTCATGCGCCGTGGTTTGTTGCCGCCGCCGTTACCACCATTTCCACGTACTGTGGGCATAAACACTCCGCCTGACGGTTTCGCTGCAAAGTCACGTCCGGAAAAAAAGGACCCTGCGCGATGCTATCGTCACGATTTCGCCAAGACTCCAGTTCTAGTGTAGGGGAAGGCCCTCTCGCGGACCAGTGCGGACGATTTTCCCGTTCACAATTTGGTCTCTTCCAGTAGCTTGCGCCGCAACGCTTCATATTCGGGAATGGTAATCTCGCCATGGTCGCGCAGCCGTTTGATTTCGGCCAGCGTAAAGACCGGCTGCGGCGAGGTTTCCGCACGGCGCATGCGCCGACGATACGCGCCCAGCACCAGGAGCGCGACGACGCTAGCGGCCATCACGACCGCTGTCCAGATTAATGCTTCGACTCCTGCCGGAGACATAGGTCGCTGGTTCTCCCCGTCGTGCCGCCTGCCTGCAAAAATCCTATTCATCGGCCGAACGGCAATCAACCGACCAGTTTCGTCGGCGCGGCGGCTTCATGGACGCGGGTGAGGAGATTTCAAATGGTGAAGTGCGATGCGGGTATATGGCGGGTTTGGTCTTTTGGGATCACGATGGGTGACGCCGGACCGCCATCATCACCGTGCCTTTGCTGCGCACCGGAAGTTCGATCACGAAGGTCGCCCCCTGGCCGACTTCACTTTCCACGCGGATGGTCCCACCGAGCCCGCCCACCAGTTCCCGCGTGATCGCCAGGCCCAGGCCGGTGCCCTCGAATTCGCGCGTCTTGGATGAGTCGAGCTGATGGAAGGGGTCGAAGATCCGCTGATGCTGTTCGGTTGGAATGCCCGGCCCGGTGTCGCGCACGGTCATGCGCACGCGATCGGCGTCGAGCGACTCCACCTTCAACCAGACCGCACCTTCCGCCGGCGTGAACTTGATCGCATTGCTGAGCAGGTTGTAGAGGATTTGCTTGATCTTGCCGGAGTCGCTGAGCATCCGCGGGAGATTCTCCCCGAGTTCGAGGGTGAGTGTCTGGTTCTTTTTGTCCGCGAGGGGCCGCACGAAGTCGATCAGATCGCCGGCGAGTTCGTTCACCCCGAATTCCGAGAGGTGCAGCACCATCTTGCCGGCTTCGATTTTGGCGAGATCCAGCAGGTCGTTGATGATTTCCAGGAGGCTGCGCCCGCTGGTCAGGATGTTTTCGCTGTAGCGGTGCAGGCGTGTGCGATCGGCGTTGGGATTGTCCCAGGCATCGCGAAGCAGTTCAGCGAATCCGATGATGGAGACCAGCGGCGTGCGCAGCTCGTGCGAAACGTTGGCGATGAATTCGCTTTTTACGCGGTTGGATTCATAAAGCGCGACGTTGGTTTCGGCCAGTTCGCCGAGTCGCACATCCAGCGAGCGGTTGGTCTTGCGCAGTTCTTCCTGTGCCGCGCGCAGGTGCGCAAGCATGTCGTTGACCGCGCCGGCCAGGCTCTCGAATTCGTCGCCGCTGTGAATGTCCACGCGAATCTGGATGTCGCCGCGCGTGACTTTCTCCGCCACGCCGCGCAGGGCGGACACCGGCGAAAGTACCAGTCGCTGGGTGAGCAGGTAAAACACCAGCAGCGCAAGCATCGCGCCACTCGCGCCCGCCAGCACCGTCACGACGACGTTCCAGAACGCGCTGTTCCGCGCCAGTCCGGATTGTTCTTCGACGAGTTTGACGTCCACGATGCCGCGCAGCACCTGTGGGTGCGGATCAGTGTCCTTGCCGCGAATCGCCAGCGCGTAGCGGAACATCCGTCCGTCATCCTGCCGCTGCCAGTAGTAGCGCTGCTGCGGATTGCGCATCAGCCGATCCACCGCGTCGCCGCGAAATCCGCCGGGCATGACCGGGATTTGCGCCAACTGCGGCACGACGATGGGCAGGCCCGTCTTGCGCGCGAACGCCGGCCAGCGCGCGTCGAGTTCTCGCTGTGCGATTCCCCAGTCAGGTTGATCAAGGTCGGTGAGCAGCGTGGCGGATGTGGCGATGCCTTGTGCCTGCATCAGGCTCGCTTCGAGATTAAGCGCGCTCATCTGAATGAACGGAAAGGTCAGCGTCACGCCGATGGTCAGCAGGACGGCCGTGCCGAACAGGATGCTGATCTTCCGCGCGAGCGGCAATCGAATGTGATACCATGCCGGCATGGTCGGTAGTGTAACGCAAAATCAGGCGTCAAGCCGCAGGCACTGGTTGGACCGGATAGTTCGATCGCCAATGTATTCAATCGGCTGATCGCATGACCAAAGAACCCCCCGTGGGAATCTCATACCCAAGATCCCTAATCCTCTTCTTTCACTTCGTGCGGCGGTTTGCTTTCTCCAAACAAGTCCACCCGCGCCGCCAGTGTCGGGCGTTTCGGCGGGGCGGCCCTGGTCAATTTCCCCGGTGCGGGAATCTCACCTTCGACGGCGAAGAATCGCGCGCGACGCCGGATACCCTGCTCGTCGCACTCCACCATCAACATCTGATTTCGCCCGAACAGGTTTTTGTCGGCGGGATGAATATCGATGGCCGGGCCGGGGGTGGCGACTTCATGGAAGGTAATGGACGCCACCGCCAATCCGATTTCCGGACGCTCATCGCTTCTACTTGTACCCAGCAGCGGCGTCTTCGTACCCGGGATCGTGTCCGTGGCGTCCCACTCCCGACCGGATGCACGCCACCGACTCAGCGCCACAATGACATCGCGATCCGATACCCGCGCCAGATAGAATTCATCGTCACTCCCGCCCGGCACGGGATAACGCAAATAACGCTCTCCGTTTGATGCGTCCTTCCAAACAGGAAAATGCGGCCCGAGCACCCGGTTCGCCTCGGGATAATGGCGACCGACCAGTTGCCGCTCGTGATCCTCGAATGCCGGTCCTGTAAATGGAACGCGCATCGTCTGGCAACCGGCGACAACGAAAAGAAGAAACGCCGCCGTCCACCGCATTGCCTTCACCATGCTGAACTTCATAAAAAAGTGTCCGATGTGTGTCTCTCTTCCCGGCACCACCCCGCGTCGTGCCCGGCTATGGTCAACATCGGCGAAGTGCGGGAGCACCCGAAACGAAGGGAGCGCAAAAAAGCGGCCCGGCGGGGTAACCGGGCCTTGGGGAACCGTCCAATGGGGGATCGGACGGCGAGTGACAAATTTTTGTTGTACTACAGAGATTCGCGGCGATTTACTCCTCCGCAACGCCCCTATAATACCACGAACACGTTTCGATGAAAAGACCTTTCTTACATTTTCTACATATTTCTTTACGCTTGGATGCAGCAATCGGTTCGCTGATTCAAGGTCCTAGCGGACCATCGTCGCCTAAGCCGTGCCGTCCATTTCAGAACCTGTTCCGATAAACCTGTCATTCCGGTCTCGAGCCTTTAGGTTATTAGAAGTTCCACGCCGAAACGTACGCCACCCGAAACGAATGCGCAGTTTGCCCGCTTTGAATTGACACATCCAGACCCCCTCCTATACTGCGCCCCAAAGTCGCCGCAGCCTGCGCGGAAATCGTTCGGTGACTCCCTCGAAACCCTTACGAGCAGCCCCATCGATGGCACCTTCCGGCGGAATTCGGGTTTACGCCTTGCTATTCGCCGCGTGCACCCTCACGCCTGCCTGGGCACAGCCACCGGTACCCCTCGCTGACCCCGTCGAGACACCGATCCTGCCCGCGGGCATTACCCGGGAAGACGTGCATTTGGACGCGGAATTGGCCTTTTGCTTCCGCGACGCCGACGGTACCGACGCCATTCACCTCGTCGGTAACGCTTCACTCCGCGTCGGTGAGCCCGACGGCACCAAAATCACCGGCCAGGAACTCGTAATCTGGATCACTGAAAAAAATAAAGATAAAACAACTTTTCGGCACATCCAGGCCTTCGTCTGGAAAGATGGCGAAATCGGCGAACTCGGCCGGACGCGAACCCTCGGTCCCGCACTCTTTATTACCCTCAACACCGCCGGGCAGATTCACACCACCGTCGACGACGTCACCCGCAAGTCCTCGGCCGACATGGAAGTCTACAAACAGGGCAACGCCGTTCGCGAGGCCTTCAATGCCAGTTCAGACTTCGCGCCGCTGCAGGACTCGGCACTCAGCGTGCTCGACACCACCGGCTATGGTGCCAAAGGTGCCAAGGCTCCACAGGCCAAACCGGTCATCTATTTCCGTTCCGAAGGTACGGTCGCCGGCCCGCACGTCCGCGACGGCATGCGCATGATGACCGTCATCGGCGGTGCCTACATGTCCCGCGGTACTCCGGGCCTAAATGAATACCTGGAGATTCGCGCCGACTCCGTGGTGGTTTTCCTCCCTCCCGAAGCGGGTGACGGACCGGCCGCACCGTCCAGCGAACCGGCGCAGGAATCCGTGGGCCTGGGCGGACAAACCGCTCCCGCGACTTCCGCTGGCGTAACCAAACCCGGGAATGGCCAGCCGCGAATCAACCCCGATCGTCAGATGATGGCCTCCGTCGGCTTCGGCGATTCCGAAGTCGAAGGCGTCTACCTCGAAGGTGACGTGCTGATGACGCAGGGGCCGAACATGATTCGCGCCGAGCGACTCTATTATGATTTCATCAACGAACGCGCCGTCATTCTCGACGCCGTCGTCCGCGCCAATCTCGAAGAGCGCAACCTCCCGCTGTACCTCCGCGCGGCCGAAATTCGCCAGGTCTCGCCCAGCAAGTTCATCGCCACCACCGCCCGCGTCACCACCAGTGAGTTCTATACCCCGCACTATCACATCGGCGCGGGCAAGGTCGAACTCACCAACCGTACCCTCGGCGATCCTTCCGGGCGGCAAACCGGCATGGTCGCGGGTAGTTTTCGCATCGAAGAGGCCACGCTCAACATACTCGGTCAGCCGGTTGCCTATTGGCCGTCGCTGCGCGGCAACGTCGACACCAGCGAGACGGCCATCCAGAGTCTGCGCATGGGATACAGTGATGACTTCGGCGTCGAAGTCGAAACCGATTGGAACCTGTTCAGCCTCCTGGGCTACGAAACACCCCCCGGCGTCGATACCAATCTTTCGCTCGATTATTTCAGCGAGCGCGGCCCCGCCATCGGCGTCGACGCGAACTACGAACGCGACAATTACTTCGGCCTCATCAAGAGCTATCTGATCTACGACGACGGCGAGGATTTCCTCGGCGAAGATCGCGAAACTTCCGACTACAGCGGCATGCGCGGCCGGTACCTCATGCGCCACCGCCAGTACTTCGATGATGGCTGGGAACTATCGCTCGAACTTTCCTACATCTCCGACAAACAGTTCCTCGAGGAATTCTTCGAATCCGAATTCGACAACGACAAGGAACAGGAGACGCTGCTCCGTCTGAAAAAGCAGAAGGACAACTGGGCCTTCACCGCGACCATGCAGGGCCGCATCCTGGATTTCACCACCCAGACCGAGCGCTATCCGGACTTCGCCTTCTTCGTCGAAGGCAAGTCGCTCGCCCCCGGCCTCACCTGGTTCAGCGAGAACCGCGTCGGCCTGCTGCGCTACAGCCCCAGCGACCCCACCTTCCGCGAGTTGCTGCGTGACGGCGGTCGCGACAGTTCCGGCACGGTCGGCCGCCTCGACAGCCGGCAGGAATTGCAAACACCGCTCGACGCGGGTCCGCTGCGCATCGTGCCCTTCGTCAGCGCCCGCGGCACCGCGTGGGATGATTCGCCGGAAGATGGCGGCATCGGTCGCGGCTTCGGCTCGTACGGCCTGCGCAGCAGCATGTACCTTTCGCGTATTTATCCCGGCTACAAGTCCGAGCTGTGGGACTACGACGGCCTGCGCCACGTCATGAAGTTCGACGCGACGGCCTGGATGAGCCACACCAACTACGACTCCGATGAACTCTTCCCCTTCGATGACCCGGTGGAGGGCATCGACGAAGTGGACGGCGCGACTTTCGGCTGGCGACAGCGCTTCCAGACCAAGCGCGGCGAAGGAGTAAACCGCCGCACCGTCGACGTGGTGACCTATGACGTGGAAATCGGCGCGTTCAACGATGCGCCGGACGACGCGCTAACCAACGGTTTTGTTTCCTACTCCCGGCCGGAGGAAAGCGTCGCGCGGAACTTCATAAATCTGTCCAACACCTGGCGCATCAACGACCGCACCGCGATGCTCGCCGAAACCAATTACGATTTGAACGACGGCAAGGTCGATGTCTACAACGTGTCATTCGTGGTCGAGCGCCCTCCCCGGCTCAGTTACCTCATCGGTTATCGCTTCATCGACGCGACCAATTCCAACCTGCTCGCGTTCGACGTGAACTATCAGCTCACCGAAAAGCACACCTTCGCGCTGCGCGAGCGGTTCGATCTGGATGAAGGCCGCACGCTGGATTTCACCATCGGCCTGGTCCGCCGCCTGCCGCGCTGGTTCACGGCCATCACCTTTGAAATCGACGAAGGCGAGGACGACTTCGGCGTCAGCTTCAGCCTCTGGCCGGAAGGCCTGGGCAA
>CAZKIN010000183.1:6091-7772 GCA_964552515.1 uncultured Phycisphaeraceae bacterium | reverse complement strand
CCGCCGATGTCTGCGGAACGGGAACTGAAGTGGCGGGCATCATCGGCGCATCGCGGGATAATGGGTTGGGAATCGCCGGACTTGCGGGCCCGGTGAAGCTGTTGCCCGTGCGGGTAAAGGCTTCATGCAGCGGCCCGGAGGAAAACGTGGCGCTTGGCATGATCTGGGCGGTGGATTCCGGGGCGGACATCATAGTCGTTCCGGACTTGCATCATGACGGCACTCCCGAACTTGCCGCCGCGGTGGATTATGCGGTCGCTCATGATGTGCTGGTCGTTGCGCCGCTGGGTTTGTTGAGTGTGGGTCTTGTTTCCTATCCCGCAAAGCACGCGGGCTGCGTGGCGGTGACGGCCACGGATCATTTGGACCAACTCGCGGCGTTTTCCTACTTCGGGGTCGAAGCGGACCTCAGTGCTCCGGGTGCGGGAATCTGGTCCACGGATCGGTTCGGGGGATATGCAGAGACTGCCGAAAGTCCGGCAGCTGCAGCGGCAATCGTGGCGGGAGCGGCCGCTTTGATCATGTCCTACGCACCGCAACTTACTGCGGCGGAAGTACGCACCATTTTGGAAGACAGCGCGACTGATCTGGGTACACCGGGCTGGGATGCTTCGTTCGGGTGGGGCCGTCTGGATGTGGAGGCGGCGCTCCTGCTGACGCCGCAGCCGCCGATTCGATTTGAATTCCTGTCCGACCCTCCGGATATGCTGCTTCCCGGTGCGCCGACTGTGTTCGATGTGCGTATAGCCAACGGCTCGCAGGTCGTACTTCCCGCACAATCGCGGGTGTTTCATCGCCTCGCGGGCGGATCGTTCACCTTCACGTTGATGACTTCCTTGGGTTCGGGCATGTATCGGGTGACCCTTCCGGCCACGGCGTGCAACGCGGAAGTTGACTATTACCTGTCAGCGGTCGGGCATTTGGGCGGCGCGGTGCGTGAGCCGCTCGTGGCGCCGACGGAGACGTACAGCGCCTGGTCGGCGCGTTTGCGCACGTTGTTCAGCGACGATATGGAGCTGGACTTAGGTTGGACCACGACGCCGCCGGGCGCTTCGCCGGCGCAAGGGGCGTGGACGCGCGGGATTCCCATACCCACGCTAAGTGCCAATGGGCAGCAGATGCAACCGGGTCATGACTTTTCCCCGGGCAGCAAGCAGAACTGCTTCTACACCGGGATGCATGTGCCGGGCGCGGCGGTGGGCACGTCCGATGTGGATGGCGGGCCCTACACTTTGACCTCGCCGGAGGTGCTGCTCACCACGTCCGACGCGTTGATCAGTTACGCCCGCTGGCTTTTCTGGCTGCAAAATGGAGTCGAGGATTTCCTGACGGTTGAAGTTTCGCGTAATGGCGGAAGCACCTGGACGCTGGTGGAGACCGTTTCCTATGCCGGCGCCTGGGTCGAACATTCCTTTCGGCTCAGCGATTTTCCGGCGCTGACCGGCAATCAATTGCGCGTGCGGTTTACCATTTCTGACATTGATAATATGTCCCTCACCGAGGCGGCGATCGACGAATTCCGCGTGCAGGCCATAGATTGCAGTGCGGCCACCGGCGACGGCAACAATGACGGAGTCGTGGCACTGAGCGACCACGCTTTGATGCGTAACTGCATGCTCGGGCCGGGTGTTGCCTATTCCAATCCCGCCGTCTGCGCGCTGTTCGATTTTGACGCCGATGG
>CAZKIN010000183.1:0-5991 GCA_964552515.1 uncultured Phycisphaeraceae bacterium | reverse complement strand
TCGTAACGCAGGCACATGTGATGGGCGGGAAGATCCTTGGAATCGAACAGATCAACGCTGGGCGTATCGAGCCCGACCAACCTCACATCATGCTTTGCCAAGTGTTCGATGAGCGCCGGCTCCAGCGCCGCGAAATCCTGATTCAAGTTTCGTGGATCGGGATAGGTGTCCGTACGAAAAAGCACCCGCGGGGCGAAGATCGGCGACCGCACATCCGAGAGGGCGACACGCCGGCCGCGCGGCACGGGCGTATGAATAACCTGGCACATGCCGAGATACAGATCGACCGGTCGCGCTTCGATGGAAGGGGCTCCCTTGCCGTAGTGACTCGGCGCGTCGGCATGCGCCCCGAGATGCACCGTGGACCGCAGCGTGGAAAGCGTCACGGTGTCTCCGCGCGAAAGATCCAGGAGGATTTCGCGTGTCGGCGGATTGTCACCGGGCCAGACGGCCAGTGCGGCATCTATGGGCGGCGTAATATCATAAATCATGGGAACTCTTTTCCGGGAATTTCAGGCGGGCGTCAACTGTTGCGTGGACGCGGATCGTACCCCATGATGTGGTGTTTGCTCCCCGCGGCACGACTGCCCGGGTTTTCCGGCAGCTTATCTGCGTTCAACATGCAAATCGAAACCGCCTCATCCCGCCGCAGCGATTTCATCGGCGTGATGCTGCTCATCGCGGCCGCCACGCTGTGGAGCCTGAGCGGGGCTTTCATCAAGATGCTCAATGCGGATGGCGTGGGGCCGAGCGGCGTGGTCATCGCGTGGTATCGTTCGCTGATCGCGGGGCTGTTTCTTCTTCCGCTGGCCATCGGCAAGTTTCACACGCTGCGCGCGCATGATCCGCGCTATGCGCGCTGGCCGATTCGTCCCGCCAGCGTGTGGTGCGCGCTCTTTTTTTCCGCGATGACCGTCTGTTATGTCACGGCGATGACACTCACCGAGGCGGGCAGCGCGATCCTGCTGCAATACACCTCGAACATCTGGGTGTTCCTGTTGTCGCCGCTGCTGCTCGGTGAGCGCCCGAGTCTGCGGGACATCTGGGTACTGGCCCTCGCCATGGTGGGCGTGGGCATCATCTTCTGGGGGGAAGATGCCAGCGGACTGCCCGGACTTCTCTCCGCCCTGGCGTCAGGACTGTTTTACGGTCTGCTGACGCTCATGATCCGCCGCATGAAGGATTGCAATTCCGCGGCGGTGTCGGTGGTGAACAACCTTGGTTCGGCCCTGCTCATCCTGCCGATCGTGCTCTATCTGAACGCCACAAGCGACGATCCGGGTATGAAACTCGCCGTGTCGGCGCGCAGTTTCGTGCTGCTCGCACTCCTGGGTGTGGTGCAATTCGGCCTGCCCTATTACCTTTTCACCTTGGGGCTGGCCCGCGTACCCGCGTACAAGGCGGGCTTGATCGTGATGATCGAACTGGTGCTGGTGCCCATTTGCGCCTATGTGGCGGTCGGCGAAACGATGCCGGAACGTAAGCTCATCGGCGGCGGGCTCATTTTGCTCGCGCTGATTATCCTGGGCCTGCTCGCCGCGCGGGCGCAATCGAAAATGAAGGCGAATGCCGTACTTTCCGAAGGGTAATGAACATGCGGACCAAGGCGGTGGTATTGGGATGCGGGCTGGTCGGCGCGACCATCGCGCGGGACATGGCCGAGGATGATCGCTTCGAGGTGCGCGTGGTCGATGCCAATGCGGAGTCACTCGCCAGGCTCAAACAACGCATCAAGATTGAAACATTGACCACGGATCTTTCCGATCCGGCAAAATTGCGCGAGGCGATCATGGACGCCGGGATCGTACTCGGCGCCCTGCCCAGCCGTTTCGGATTTCAATCCCTGCGCACGGTGATCGAATCGGGAAAGCCCTACAGCGACATCAGCTTTATGCCGGAAGATGCGCTGCAACTGGACGGGCTCGCCCGGGAGCGCGGCGTGACCGCCGTCGTCGATTGCGGTGTTTCGCCCGGCCTGTCCAACCTGATGATCGGATATGCGCGCTCCGTCATGGACCGTGCCGACCGTGCGGAAATTTATGTCGGCGGATTGCCCAAGGCGCGGCATTGGCCCTTTCAATACAAAGCACCCTTCGCGCCGTCCGATGTGATTGAAGAGTACACCCGCCCGGCGCGACTGCGCGAGCATGGCGAAGTGGTGGTGCGACCGGCGCTTTCGGAACCGGAGCTGATGGACTTTCCGCAGGTGGGCACATTGGAGGCCTTCAACACCGACGGCCTGCGCAGCCTGCTCGACACCGTCGACATTCCCACGATGAAGGAAAAAACGCTCCGCTATCCCGGCCACATTGAACTGATGCGCGCCATGCGCGAGACCGGACTCTTCGACACGCAGGAAATCGAAGTGCGCGGTGTGCGCGTGCGTCCTTTGGATGTAACCTCGAAACTGATGTTCCCGAAATGGACCTACCAGAGCGGTGAAGAGGAATTTACCGTACTGCGCGTGATCGTCGAAGGCGTGAAAAGCGGCGCGCCGGTGCGCCGCGTGTTTGACCTCTACGATGAAACGGATCGCGCGACCGGCACCTCGTCCATGGCGCGAACCACCGCGTTTCCCTGCACCATTGCCGCCCGGATGATCGTCGACGGTACGATCCGCGAGGGCGGCGTGTTTCCTCCGGAGCGCTTCGCGGCCAAGCCGGGCCTGTTCGACCGCATGGAGACGGAACTGCGCCGTCGTGGCGTGGAGATTCGCCAATCCGGCGAACCACGATAGATCTGGAAATGTGCAACCGACCCGATGCTCTTTCGGGGCGAAACGATTTGGAGGTCTGCTGCAACCATGTCCTGGCCCCTTGGCGTCTGTAGCTGGTCACTGGATCGCGGCGACCCCTTTGTCGCTTTGCGGCTCGCGGCCGAAATCAAGCTGCCGTTGGTGCAGCTGGGTCTGTTTACCGAACAGATTATTCGCACCGCCAGCCCGGATGCCCTGCGCACCGCGGCCGCCACTTGCGGCGTAACCATCCATTCCACGTTCGTCGCTTTCGAACGCGAGGACTATGCGTCCATCGCCGCGATCGCCGCCACCGGTGGATACATGGACGACACGGAGTACCCGCACCGGCTCGACATGACCCGCCGCGTGGCTGACATAAATGTGGCACTTGGATGCGGCGCGCTGGCCGTCCACATGGGGACCATCCCGCCCGATGCATCGGGAACGGATTATCGCAAGCTCTCCGCCCGCACACATGAAGTCGCCGCTCTGCTCGCCCAGCGGGGGCTCGAACTCTGGATCGAGTCCGGTCGCGAGCCCGCCGATGTTCTGATTGGTTTTGTGAAGCAACTTGGCCTGCCAAACGTGCGCATCAACCTGGACCCCGGCAATTTCGTGGTCTATGGAACCGGTGACCCCCCGCAGCTTATCGCGGCGCTGATGCCACTGCTCGGTGGAGTACACATGAAGGACGGTCTGAAATCTGCAAAGCCGGGACAGGAATTCGGCAAGCCCGCTCCGCTCGGCGTGGGCGATGCCCAGATTCCGCGCGTGCTCAGCAAACTCCGTGCGTTGGGTTACGGAGGTCCATTGTTTCTCGAAATGAGTGGCCGTGGCGATCATCGCGCGGCCCTCGCCGGAGCCGCCGATTATTTGCGCTCGCTGATGTGAGTGTGCCTGCTGACGCAAAATCCGTCAGTGCCCTAATAGTGGCACTGACTGTTTCAGGTAATGGCATGTTCGCGCGTCGGGGTGGCGCTGAATGGGGATCACGGGGACTGGTGGATTGACCTACTTGGCGAGCAGCCTGCTGAACAGCCCCCTCTTGGCTTCCGGCAGTTTGGATTCGCCATTGCCGCCGATCAGTCGCTTGGCCATCTTGGCGATCGCCGAGCGGACCGGGCTCTTCTTCTCCGAGGCGGACAACGGTTTTCCGAGGTCCAGTGATCGTGAAACAAACTGGAAATCGTTTGGAATGCTGGCAAAGAGCGGCTGACGGAACGACGTTTCCAGGTCCTTGGCCGTCACGCGTCCGCTGTTGGAATCATCGCGGTTCAGCACGAAGTGAATGCGGTCTTCCGGAATCCCCAGCTTATGCAGCGTTTCCTGATATCGCGTGGCGTTGCGAATGCTCGGCACCATGAGCTGACACACAATGAGCACATGATCGGCCTGTTCAAGGGCCGCCACGCGGGCGGGCTCCAGGTAACGTGGCATGTCGATCACCACGGATTCAAAAGTCGTCTTGAGCAGGTCCACCGCGTGATGCACCGCGTCCGGCGTGATCAGTTCCGCCTGTTCAATGCGGTTGGGTCGGGCGAGCAGCGAAACATTGCACGGCAGTTGGCTCATCACGTTGTTCAGCACGGTGCGGTCAATGTGTCCGCCCGATTCGGCGAGATCGGCGAAGGTGTACTTGGGCTCCGAGTCGAAGTAGACGGCCACGTCGCCGAACTGAAAATCCATGTCCACCACGGCGCAAGGTTTTTCCGTCTGGGCGGCCATTTCCAACGCGAGGTTGCATGCCACGGATGTGGCACCCGCTCCGCCGGTGGCACCCACCACCACGATGCAGCGGCTCTTGGCCCGCGCGAGCAGTCGCTTGCTGGCCACCCGACTGACCGCCGTCGCGAGGTCGCCGGCGTCGATCGGCTTGCACACGTACTGTTCACATCCCGCGCGAATCGGCGCCAGAATCGCCGCCGGGTCTTTTTGTTCGCCGATGGCAATGAGCGCGGTCCCGGGAAAGCGCGTGGCCACCTGGTCAATCAGATCGATGGTTTCAGACGGATTCGGATCCAGATGGAAGAAAATCAAATTGACGTGCGAATTGTGCAGAAAGCCGGAAAGTTCTTCCGGCGTCGTCAGTTCCGCACAAAGGCGCACGAAGTTCAGCGCGCTGATTTGCGTGCGTAATTCGGCCGCGGAATCGGGATCCGCGTTATAGATGCACACCTGTAGGACGTTACTCATGCTCGCACCCGATCCACAAAGTAGACTTTCGGCCTGTTCGCCTTAACCTTTGGTTACATCGGAGAACGGCGGAAGCGGCTTTCCGTCCGATACCCGAAGTTAATTCACGGAGCACGGCCGTCCCATAAACATGGCAACACCCATCCCGCAACACGATTCCATGCGCCGGCGAAAATTTGCGGCCATTGTCAATCCGATTTCCGGACGACGCGACATGCGTCCGGTGGTGCGGCGGATTGCGCAAGCGCTGGCCCATTACGACGGAGAAATGCAGACCATCCTCACCGATGGCCCGGGTCGCGCGACGGCGATTGCGCGGGATCTCGCGCCGGATATCGATGCCGTGCTGATCGTCGGCGGCGACGGAACGGTGTGCGAAGTGATCAACGGATTGACCGAGAATTCCAGGCCTTTTGTGATACTTCGAACCGGAACGGAGAATCTGCTGGCGCGCGAGTTGGGCATGCCGACCGAGCCAAATGAAGTCGCGCGGACGCTGCTGCGCGGCGCGCCGAGGCCGCTGGATTTGGGCGTGATGAACGGGCGGAGGTTCGTGGCGGTGACGGGGGTGGGGTTTGACGCGGAATGTGTCAAGCGCATGACACAAGTGCGGCGGGGACACATTACGCACGGTGATTATTTCTGGCCGATCTGGCGCACGTTCTGGGCGCATCGCTATCCGGAATTGCATATTTCCGCGGATAAAACAGATGTTTTTCGCGGGCGGGGGTTCGCATTGATCGGGGCGATCGCGCGGTATTCGGCGGGGATGCGCATTTTGGCGCGGGCGAAACCGGACGACGGGCTGCTGGATTTGTGCATATTTCCGTGTGCAAATCGGGTGCAAATGGTGGCCCATGCAGCGCGGGTTTTTGCGCGGCGGCACATCGAAGCGGCGGGGATGATTTACATGCAGTGCCGCAGCGTGGCCATCACTTCGCCGAACGAAGTATTCGTGGAAATTGATGGGGAATTTGCGGGAATTCTGCCGATTGTTTGCGGAATTGAGGCGGCGGCGGTGCAGTATTTGAGCCTGTAATTGCGCCACCCCCGGCGCCACC
>CAZKIN010000182.1:4194-7802 GCA_964552515.1 uncultured Phycisphaeraceae bacterium | reverse complement strand
AAGCAGTCGTGTTGGAACAAGAACTGTCGCGCCGGAGATCACGCTGTTGGTTTCGACATCGCGAATTTCCAAGGTCATCCAGTCTATTACAAAGTCAGGTTGACAACCACCCAAGGCCGGGACAACCACGGAGGCAAACAGCCCCACGATCGCCTTGAGTCCGCACCGCCGCCGAAGTTCCTCTGCCATGTTGCCCATGCGCGCTAATTGTCCCCTTGACGCTCTCAATGCCATCAACATGTCACCTCCACGTGCCTACCCGCAGCGCTGGCATGAAACTGCCTCCAAACTTCAATCCGGGCATAGTCGCACCTGAACTCCTCTCCATATTACCGGAAACTCTCATGATTACAGAAAACTCTCATGAATTGTTCAGGTATCCGTCGGCGTCTCATCCCAGTCATTGTTCGGCGCATACCCGCACAACCAGTTCAACGCGAAATGCCTTTCCATCGTGATGGACTTCACCTCCGACCATTCCTGGTCAGTCAAATCGCGATACGCCTTTCCCTTAGCCGGAAAATCGCCATCAATCAACTGCGGAATTTCCCGCTTCTCAAACGCCGCCTTGGCCGAAATCCGCACAATATCGTCCAACGAATTCATCCCCGCCGCCTTCATCTCCGGCGTAGCCTTGAATTCAGTTCCCTTTTCAATGAGTTCCCTCGTCCGGCTGCGCCAGTGCCAGAACTCCGCCAGGTCCCGCGCCTTGCCCATCGCGGCGGCCTCCCGCAACCGCGCCCCGGCCGCAAACGCGCTCACGCTTCCGCCCGGCACCTGTTTGAGCATCCCCGGCTTGCAATCCTGATCGTACGGCGGAATCTCGGGAATCATGCCCAAGGCCCACAGCAGCACCTGCACGCATTCCACCCGCCACGAAGCATCCATCCGCTGCCGATCGGTCATCGTGATACACGTTGTCCCGGCGAACTTGCGCTCATTCTCCGACATCGCCTCCCACAGCCCGGCCGCCCGCGCTTTGCCCCAGAACTCGTCGCGCATATCCGCCGATTTCTTCTCAAACGCCGCCAACTCATCCGCGCCGCATTTGCTCTTGAGCATATCCACTGCCTCACGCGGCGGCGTGACCAGACTGTACGCCGCTACGCACTTGAGCACCTGCAACCGCATCGCCACATCATGCGCCGTCGGTGGACCCTTTTTCGCTTTCTTCTTGAACCAGTTGAACATCAGTGACTCCTGTCTGGCAATTATTCATCCGGAAAATGAGCGCACAGCCTATAGCACGTAACGTATTTTGTGTAGCCTTTAACAGCGAGAAACTCACGGGAATATTGGAGGATCCACCGTTACAGACAAATAGAGCTTGCTCTAGCCGATCCGCGATTATCTCGTCCAGTCACTTCTGCATTTTTGAGAATTCTTGCCGGTCGCTCCGCCGCATTCCCATGTTCCCCCGCCACCCCACCAACATCGCCTGTCGAGAACTTCCACCCCTTCCGGTACATACCATCCATTCGCCCACCTCACCCGGCCCTGCTATAATTTCCATCCACGGAGCGGGCGCAGGCGATCGCTCGGTGATTGTCTGGAACGGCGGCCTTACCATCCGCCGTCCCAGACAATCACCGGGAGGAAAGTCCGAACTGGGCAGGGCACGGTGGTTGGTAACGCCAACCCGGCGTAAGCCGAGGGAAAGTGCCACAGAAAATAAACCGCCTTGCAAAAGGTAAGGGTGAAATGGTGCGGTAAGAGCGCACCGCGCGACTGGTGACAGCCGCGGCAGGGTAAACCCCACCGCCAGCAAGCCCAAATAGGCGGCGAGAGACGGCCCGTCTCACGAATCCAGCATGCAACCGGCCCCAAAGGCCGGCTGTGCCGGTATGGATTCACAGCCGCGGGTAGGGTGCTTGAGCCGACGGGCGACCGTCGGCCCAGAGGAATGATCGCCCACGCGTACCGCCGCGATACACGCAAACGAGGTGACTGTCGAAAGACATGCGCCTCCGGCCACTCGCGGCGGCCCGCCGGACAGAATTCGGCTTATCCGCCCGCTCCGTTATTTTTTTTGGGGCCGCAGGCTCCAGACCGCGCGGCGTCTTGAACTTGTTTTTGCGTAACAAAAGTTTTTCCGGTCTATGGGCAAACGCCTCGGCGTAACATCGGATATCGAGATGATCTACGAAAGCAGACTCCCCTACGAACGATCCCGCATCCACGCCGCGGCCATCTATTGTTCCGATGGTCGCGTGGGTGAACACTTCGATGACTTTCTGCAGACCGGCCTGAAGCTGCCGCGTTATGACCGCGTCGCACTTCCCGGCGGTCCGGCCTGCCTCGCTGACCATCCGCAGGCACACCTCCAGGCGCAGGGCGTGGTGGACGAACTGAAATTCCTGGCCGAAGTGCATCGACTCCAGCGCGTGGTGCTGATCGCGCACGAAGGCTGCGCGTTCTACAGTTCTCGCCTTGACCTCAAGGAACGGCGGTTGCGGCTGGTCCAGGAGGCCGATCTTGTGCGCGCGGCCGCATTCGTCCGCCGCATCACCGGTATCGATGCCGTCGATGCCTATTATGCGGCACTGACTGACAACTCCGTCGGCTTCGAACCTGTCGAAGTCTGAAATGATCGCTCCCGACTTAAGAGATTGGATTCATGAAACCGCTCATCCTTTCCCCCGCCGCGCAAACGGAACCGCTGCACATGCTCGGCCACCAGATCTTCATCCGCCTTTCCACCGCGGACACCGACGGGACCTTCACCTTGTTCGAGCAGCACAGTTCACCCGGATCCGCAGTGCCGCTGCACTATCATGAAAGCGAATGCGAAACGTTCCATGTCCTCGCCGGTCAAGTGGAATTCACCGTGGGTGACGCGCTGCGCTCCGCCGGCCCGGGTACCACGCTCTATGTCCCCGCTAACACACGCCACGCGCTCCGCGTGGTCGGCACGGATGTCGCGCGCATGCTGATCTTTACAGCGCCGTCCGGCATCGAGAACATGTTCCGGAAACTCGCCGCGCTTCCCGCGAACCCGACTCCGCAGCAGGTCAATGCCATCAGTTCTACGTTCGGCATCATCTTTGTTTGACCGGCCAACCGTTTCCGCGCCTCGACGTCCCGGTGTCGTGCCATATTCGTGGCACTCCCGCATCAGCCGGCGCGAAGAAAAGATGATCCTCCGCCTGTTTATCCGTGATACTGACACACCAGAGACATTATCCCTCATTTTCCAGCGCCCGGACGCGGCACCCGATACCCCTACTGTCCCATGAGGGACACCCTTTTCGGTTCGCACGCTCATGCCACTTGATCGCGCCGTAACCTGCCCGACTTTTCGTAACTCTTTATGAATACATAGCTTACGAGACCAGCCTTTCTTCGCCCCGCACCCGTTCAGGACTCCGCCTCGGTCGGCCGGCCTCCCCAAACGCCGAAAACTCAATTTTGTCAGGCGTGCGGCCGGCGCAACATCTGCCGCATCCAAAAACCCTGCATTTCCAGCGGTTTCGGGCTGCCAGGCCCATGTCATCACCGGCCGTCGCGCAGAGAGTGTGCGTGAACAGTCACCTCAACCTTCGTCGCCCCGTCCCGCAAAGCCCCGAATTCAGGCCCGTCTGTGGCGCTGCCTAGGCCAGCAGCGCGCC
>CAZKIN010000182.1:0-4094 GCA_964552515.1 uncultured Phycisphaeraceae bacterium | reverse complement strand
CGCAAAGCCCCGAATTCAGGCCCGTCTGTGGCGCTGCCTAGGCCAGCAGCGCGCCGACCGCCAGCGTGATGTTCGCAGCCGCGGCATAGAGCGAAGCAACCGGCTTGAGCTTCGCGCGATCCGCGGTCGGCGCCATCACAAAATGCAGGTATTTTCCAGTCGCGAAAGCTCCCGTCAGCCCGATGACGATGACTGCTCCGATCCCCAGCCGCGCATGCATGCTGACCGATATCAGGCAGCACATCGACACCACCGTACACGCCGCCGGCAACATCCCCGCCACGCGATATCCAAAAACCTGCGAATAGGTCTGATAGGCCGTTTCGTCGGCCGGCATGCGGATTTTTCGCGACAATTCCCATGCGGTAATCGGCAGCCACAACCCGACAAGCAGCAGTACCAGCCACCATTCAACCGATGCGATAAATCCCTGCGAAACAGCGATCAGGACAATGTACAATTCAATGGCCAAAGCCAGCGGATTGTGCGTAAGCAGCGCAAGCAGCAGATTGTGTCGCATGCCTGGCACAAAGAACCACTTCGACGACAACCACGCCAGCGCGAGCAGCGCCGCACACCCCACCCACACCAGCGCGTGAAACATAAGCACGTTAATCACGAACAGCGCGATCAGCACCATTGACCGCAACCACAGCAGATCGGACGGCAACACTGACCCAGTGACCAGGGGTCGATTGCGAAACCACTCGTCCCCGGATTCGGCCAGCCTCCGGTCCGATTCCACATCCTTCATTTCATCGAAGAGGCGCAGCAACAGCGAATAGAAAAAAACCGTCAATATGCCCCCCGCGGCGCGCCAGCCAAGTTTCACGGGAACCTGGCCTGCGCCGACCTGGATCGTTGCATAAACCGCCAGAAAATGCGCAACCGCCACCGGCGCGTACTGCCAGAGCGGGAACATGTACTTCAAATAGTGACCGATGCGGTGCCAGCGTGTCGACATAGGGCCCATCGTATGCGGAAGGAGTGAATGAAAAAAGGCTGCACGGCCGTTCGATCTTGCGCCGGCCATGCACCACGGGTCAGTATTGGCCGATCAAGCTACCATGAGATGCTTAACGACTCGATCGCCAGATGCTATCCATGATGCAACACTATGGCCAATGGTCCTTTCATAACTTCCCGTGATGAGTCAGCCGATGTTGCACTGATTGGTGGCAAGGCCCACTCGTTGTTGATGCTACAGCGCGCCGGCCTTCCGGTTCCGGCATGGATCTGCGTGCCCACGCAAGTTCACGAAGAATTCATGGCCTTGCAATACGCCGCCGCGCCGGAAGCACTGTCGGCATTTCTCAATCATCTGGCCGATCAGGTGACCGCAACATGTCAGGCAATGTTTCCGGACATCCGATCTCTTGCCGTTCGATCATCGGCCACGGTGGAAGATGGCGCGGGCGCATCCTATGCCGGCCAATTTGAATCCCACCTCCATGTGCCACTCGATCGATTGGGCGCCGCCATTACCAAGGTATTCGCGTCCGCCGATTCCGCGCGCGTTCGTTCGTACACCATTGTGCGCGGCGGCGCGGCGGAACTGCGCATGGCCGTTCTCATTCAGCCGATGCTCGACGCGCGAGCCTCGGGTGTTCTGTTCACTGCGGACCCGATCACCCGTGACCCCGCACGGTCGACCGTAACGGCCGCACTCGGCCTGGGCGAGGGCGTCGTACAAGACCTGGCCGACGCCGACACGTTTGTGATCAGCAATTCGGATGGTCGGATGCTGGAGAATCAAATCAACACCAAGCGGCGCATGGTCGTCGCGTCGCAGGATCATGGAACCGTGGTGACGGAAGTGGATGACGCACAATCGGCGATGCCCGTTCTTGGCAACGCCGAACTGCACGAGCTGTGGGAACTCGGACGGAAGATCCAAGCCATCTCTGAAAATCCACAGGACATTGAGTGGCTGATCGACCCCGCCGGGCGAATCATGATTCTGCAGGCGCGACCCATTACGGAGACGATGCCTGAACAGATTTTCGACAATGCCAACATCGTCGAGAATTATCCGGGACTCACGCTTCCGCTCACGTATTCGGTGGCCCGCGCCACGTACGAACAGACCTTTCGCGCCGCTTCGGCCGCATTCGGCGTACCCCGGGACACCCTGCGGGCTTCCAAAGATATCCATGCCAATCTAGTGGCACTGGTGGACGGGCGCATGTACTACAACATGCTCAACTGGTACCAGCTCTACCTCATGGTTCCGGGTTTTGAGTCGCTGGTTCCGGCATGGGAAAAGGCGCTGGGACTGCCTCCGCGCACCTTGAATAGTCAGCGGCGAACCGCGCGCACCCTCCGCGCATGCATCCTGGCCCGAATCGCCTATTTGTTCCTGCGGCGCGGTGCCATGATGCGATCCTTTGTGCGCCATTTTGAATCCTTGCGCAATAATGCACGCGTTCACGATCTTTCATCCCTTACCGCGTTGCAAGTCTTCGAAGTCTACCAAAACTTCTTTGAACGCATCTCAGCCCCGTTCCAAATCACCCTGATCAATGACTTCTTCGCCCAGCAGTCGCTCGGTCTCCTCGACCAGTGGTTGCAGCGCTGGTGCGGAAACGAGGCCGCAACCATGCGCAACGATCTGCTCGGCGGCATGAGCGGAATGGCCAGCATGGAACTGCTGCAATCGATGGAATCCATCGCGGAACGGATTCGCGGTCAGGAAAATTATCGTGCTTTGTTTGCGAATTCCGAAGAAGCACACACCACGTGGCACCGCCTCCATCATGAATCGCAATTTGCGGAGCTAGCGAACCTCATTGACCAACATCTGTCACGGTTTGGCAACCGCACGGTATTGGAACTGAAGCTCGAAACACCGGGCGTGGATGAGAACCCAGGGCCGTTCCTGGAAAACCTGCGCACCCTGGTGGGGGCGGGCATCGATCGCGGCGCGCCGCACCTGGACCCCGCCGCCCGGCGCAACGCCGCGGAATCCCGCCTTCTTCAGCGCGGACTGTCCTGGCCGCGCAGGGCGTTGCTGCGCCGATTGCTCGCTTATGCGCGGGCCACCATGCGCGATCGCGAAACGCTGCGTCTCATGCGTGCCCAGGCCTACGACATTGCGCGCACGGTCTTCAGCCATCTTGGTGACCGTTTGGCAGCGGTCGGAGTCATTTCGGAAGCCCGGGACATTTTTTACCTTTCGACCACGGAAGTACGCGGAGCCCTCGATCAACAGTCCGCGCCAAACTTCAAGAACCGAGTGGCCGCGCGCAAGGCGGATTATGCGCGGTTTGCAACCGTCGAACCTCCGCCGCGCATCACGCGGGGACGCCAAGATGCGCAGAAGGAAGCAACCGCAGCTTCGTCGGACAAGGCATGGGGCACATCGGATTCACCGACGCTGCGCGGCACAGGTTGCAGTGCCGGCACGGCCAAAGGGCGCGCGCGCATCGTACTTGATCCCCGACAGGCGGGCGACGTATCGGGTGCCATTATCGTGGCACGTTCCACCGACCCTGGATGGGTGTTCCTGTTGGCCAAGGCGGCCGGTCTGGTGGTCGAGCGCGGCAATATGCTGTCGCACATCGCAATTGTCGGCCGGGAAATCGGGGTCCCCATTGTCTCGGGGATCGAGAACGCAACACGGCGTATTCAAGAGGGAACACTTCTACACATTGACGGCAGCAGCGGACTGGTGATTATGGGCGAGCCGCCGTAAGCCAGCGGCGGTACAGCGCATAGGAGCGCGTCCGCGGAGCGAATGCAAAGGGCAAACCCGCTATCCGATCCACCAGCGCAATGACCGCGTCGCGGTAGCCGTCCCTGCGGATCTTCCGCACCGCGTCCTCCAGAAAGAGAAACACGCCACCACCACCGCGTGCTTCCGGCGCGACGGCCGTGGTGTGCAGGACCACACGATCGGGCAACTTGTCCGCACGCCATTGTCCCCAACCCGACGCATCGCCATTCAGATTCGCAATGGCGACGATGTCATCCGGGTACATCAGTGCCATTCCAGCGTCACCACCTTGGAGGTATTCAAGAACTCCCAGATATCCTTCTGGAAGGATGGCAAGCATACCTCCAAAGGCCGCCGCGAATTCCCCAGGATCAAGCGA
>CAZKIN010000181.1:6549-7839 GCA_964552515.1 uncultured Phycisphaeraceae bacterium | reverse complement strand
TTCGGACACACACCGACCCCGTTCACATATCCCGCGCCGACGATGCGCTCGGCCTCGAAAAGGTCTTCGATAATGTAGTCCCGCGCCTCATCGACGTTGGGGTCGATGCGATGCGTGGTGAGGTTCCACGTCCGCCAGGTGGGTCGCACGCCGATGTCACGGCTGACCTGTCCGACCCATACCGGCCGGTGTTCGAAGCGCAGCGGCGTCCACCACAGCCGCAGGTGCAGCCGTTCGTTGATCGTGCCGCGCACGCGCTGCAGCGCGAAGTCCTGCGGGCGATTGTAAAGGTAGAGCGCGCTGACCGGGCTGTAGCGGTATTCGCTGCCGAGGAGGAAGGCCTTGAAGGTTCGCCAGCACGATGCGAGGGAAATCGTTTCGGTTTCGCTCCAGCGCGCCGCGAACGCGCCGAGGACATGCGCAAACTCTCCGATGATCACGAGGTTCACGGGATCGCCAGGGCGGCTGCCGCGAAGGTTGGTCGTGGCCGCGGGCTGCGCACGTAGTTTGGCCACCAGCGCCTCCTGATCGCACTCGATGAATTCGTGTTGCTGCTCCATGATGTGCGGGCTCTGGTGATGATCGGCGTCGAGGCCGGGCACCGGAAGGGAGAAGGCATAATCCTGCCGCGTCGCGCCGGTGCGCAGACATACGTTGACGGCCTTGGTGCCCGCGTCGTAGGTTGTGAACACGAAGCCTTCGGAACTGCCCCCGGGTCCGATGTTGCGCAGGGGATAGGCCATGTCCTGAAAGAATTCGTCCATGCGCCGGTTGGCCCGCCGGGCACTGATCAGCTTGAAGGGCAGCAGCGCAACCACCAGGGGCATGAGGAACCACGCCAGCAGTCCGAACGCGGCCACCCGTTTGACGAAGGAGAAGTGACAGATCGCGGCCGCTTCGAGGGGCGTGAAGTAGTGGGGATCGATGCTCGACATATGCAGGCGCATGCTGCCGGGTGTGCGGTTGACGATGCGCACCCACACCGGTTGTAGTCCATGATGGGCCAGCGGCACGCCGAAGATGGTGCGGCTTTCGTCCGCGGAGAGAACGGACACCGTGACTTCCGCGGTTTCGTCGGCGTGGGTTTCGGCGCGCTCCATGAACGAGCGTTCATCGGCGCGCGGTTGGTAGGTGATGCCAAACCAGTTCCGCATGCGGGTAGCGTAACACGGAGCAAGAGCAGGTGGAATCGATGGGGCGAAATTCGCTGCGGTTGAAGGCGAAGTGCAATGTTCGCGTGATGTGGCCGGTCTATGGTTGCGATGGCTTCGTTTCGACGATCGTCTTGCC
>CAZKIN010000181.1:3962-6449 GCA_964552515.1 uncultured Phycisphaeraceae bacterium | reverse complement strand
GACGATGGCAAAGAAACATTTCCGTGATCCCCACATGCCGATCAGCGGCGAATCAAGCCAAAGCGGTTTATTGACCACATCCTGTTGAGCCGAACACAGTGCATTGCCAATCGACCATACGAGTGTCGGAATAAACATAACCAAGGGTAGCAGCACCAAAATCGTACAGTAGTAACGGCCTCGCGCTTTGGTCGATGTTTTAACGATTACAAAGAAGCCGAGTAAAACGGACCAGATCGGGATCAGCATGCCGAAGATGGCAACATGGTTTATGGACAAGAGTTCCGAGTACCAAACTGACATGTCACCGAACGGTTCGCCCATACCCGCGACAGCCGCGTGAAATGCAATGATCGTACTGAATACGGCAGCCCCCACCCCCAGGAAATAAGCCGACGTCAAAGCGATTCCGCGGGCTTCATTCGCCAGCGCGGTCGGCTTGATTGCGATGCGCAGCGCGCTCCACACGGTTTCATGCGGTCGAGGCATGTCCACACTCTACCACGCCCGCCGTGCATAAGCGTAATCGGCAAGCGACTTTCACTGCGGACCGTCCCGCCGTACGCTGCCTGCCATGACCGTCGATCTGACAGGCAAACGGCAGTGGCTCAGCGACCTGACGAAACGCGCCGCGCAGGAACAGGCTGCGGCGCGCGGGCGCGAAGTGGCCTGGGGCTGGGCGCGGCTGCTGACGTTCTTGGCGGCCGGACTGGCAGTGTATGCTTTTTGGAGTACCCGGTCGGTGGCACTGACGGCCGCGGGCGTGCTGCTTGTCACATTCTACTATTGCGTGCGTCGGCACCTGTCCGCCCGCGCGGCGCGTGAACTCGCCGACAATCTTCTATTGGTCAGCGCCGAAACGCAGCGGCGGCTCGGCGGCGCGCTCGAGGTTATTCGGAGTGGCGACCGCCCCGCCGATGTGCACGATCCGGCCGCGTCGGACGAGCCGTTTTTTCCGGATGCGCACTTCCACCCGCTCACCGATCAGGAGCGCGGCGACCTGGATTTGTACACCCTGCCGCTGGGACTGTTCGGCCTGCTTAATCGCACGTCCAGCGTGCCGGGCGCACGACGCCTCCGCGACCTGCTGGAAAATCCCGCGCTCGATGCGGATGAAATTGCCGCGCGACAAGTGGCCGTGCAATGGCTGGATGCACACGCCGAAGCGCGGCTGCGCATGATGGCGGGCAGCGCGGGACTCCGTAAACGCGGAGGCGAAACGGATCGCTTTGCGGCGGCGGTGCAAACCGCGGCTCCATTATGGACACCGATCCGCGTAAATGCGCTGCGCATATGGGGCGTTGCTGCACTTCTGTTTTTGGTGCTGGCCGTCTGTTTCGCGGCCGTCGGTCGTTATGGACCCTCGGTCATCCTGGTGCCCCTGGCGGTGGGCAATTTTCTGCTGCTGCTCAACATGCGCCGCGAAGTGCAGGCGGCGCTGGCGCCGTGGAGCGCGCTGCTGCTCGCGGCACAGGAGTGCCACACCGCGGCACGCATTGCCGCGGGGCAACTTCCGGACGTCGCGCGACTTGGCGAACTGCGCCGTGCGGTGCGTGCCGTGGTTTTCCCGCCGGTGCTGGAGCGGCTCGGGCGGCGGCTCGCGTGGACCGATTCCGGCGGTTTCATCCACACAGTGCTGAATGTGATTGCCTTCTGGGACTTGCAACTGGCCGCGTCGATTTTGCACGTGGCGCTGCCGCACCGCGACGAACTTCTCCGCGCGCTGTCGGCACTGGCGGAACTGGATGCACTCAGTTCACCGGCCGCTTTCGCGTGGGAGCAGCCGCAGGTGTGCTATCCGCAGCTCGCTGCCACGGGTGGATTGCAGATTTCGGGCGGCGTACATCCCCTGCTGGCGACCGAGCGCGGCGTGCCCAATGACTTATCACTGACACCCGCGCAGCGCACCTGGATCGTCACCGGCTCCAACATGGCAGGCAAGAGCACGTTCCTGCGCATGATCGGCGTGAATGTTCTGCTCGCACAGGCCGGCACGGTCGCCGCGGCGCGGGCCATGACGTGGCAGCCGATGCGCCTGATCACCGACCTGCGTGCGGCCGATTCACTGGGCGACGCTGAAAGTTACTTTCTGTCCGAAGTGCGGCACATCCGGCGCATGGTGCTGCCGCCCGCCGATTCCGCCTTGTGCCTCGGTCTGATTGACGAACCTTTCCGCGGGACCAATTCGCAGGAGCAGGTGGCCGCCTCGCTGGCGGTGGCGGAGCATCTCATCGCGTCGCCGCATTATTTCCTGGTCGCCACGCACGACCAGCGGCTCACCGAACTCGCCGACGACGTGTGCGCGCGAAACGTGCACTTCCGCGAACACCTCGAAAGCACGGGCATGGTGTTCGATTACCTGCTGCGGCCCGGCCCGGCGCAGACGCGCAACGCCCTGCGGGTGTTAGAGTTAGAAGGATATCCGGCCGCGCTGCTGGAGCGCGCACGGATGTGGCTGCGCGAGGATTCCAAGCCGTCGTGATACGT
>CAZKIN010000181.1:1689-3862 GCA_964552515.1 uncultured Phycisphaeraceae bacterium | reverse complement strand
TGCTGGAGCGCGCACGGATGTGGCTGCGCGAGGATTCCAAGCCGTCGTGATACGTAGGCATTTACGGTACGGGCTTCCTTGCACAGCGACAGATCTAGCCGCAAAGACCCTGTGACTTTGTCGAATCTTGTCGCGGTACTCCCCCGCCGACAGTTTTCAATCCGGTGGACCGTCTCTACAGTACACCCTTGCGCGCACGCGTCTTCTTTCGGCGACGCCTGCGTTGACCCCCAACCGGTAGGATTGTTTTCACGGAGTCATTCGATGCGCTTTTCCCGAAGTTCGCTCACCTGTCCGTTTTCGGTCCGTTGCGGAACGGTCGCCCTTGCGGCGGTCGCGCTGATGTCGCTTAACGCTGCCGCCTCCGCCGATGTCGTCGGCTATTACCGCTTCCCCACCATCCACGGCGACACCGTAGTCTTCGCCGCGGAAGGCGATCTGTGGGAAGCGACGCTTGCCGGCGGCATGGCCTCCCGCATCACCACGCACGACGGCAATGAAGGCTTTGCCAAGTTCAGTCCGGACGGCAAGTGGATCGCCTTCTCCGGCGAGTACGAAGGCAATACCGACGTCTTCGTCATGCCCGCGACCGGCGGCGAGCCGAAGCGCCTGACCTTCCATCCCGCTTCCGATGAAGTGATGACCTGGAAGCCGGACGGCAGCGCCATCATTTTCCGTTCCGCGCGCATCTCCGCACACCGGGAGCAACATCTCTTCGCGGTTTCGCCGCAGGGCGGACTCGAAACCCAGATTCCCGTGGGCATGGGTTCACTCGCGTCGTTCTCGCCGGACGGCAAGCAGCTCGTCTTCAACCGCTGGTCGACGGAATTCCGCACGTGGAAGCGCTACCGCGGCGGCACCGCGCCGGAACTGTGGGTCGGCGACCTCGCGGCCGGCAAGTTCAAGAAGATCACCAACTGGGAAGGCACTGACGATTTCCCCAACTGGTACGGCGATCGCATTTATTATCTCTCCGATTGCAACGGCCGGGCGAACATTCACTCGTGCCTGCCGGATGGCAGTGACATCAAACAGCACACCAAGCACACCGACTTCGACGTCCGCTGGCCGGACCTGAACGGCGGCAAGATGGTCTACATGCTCGGCGGCGACTTGTGGACCTTCGACGTGAAGAGCGGTGAAAGCCGCAAGATTGACATCAAGCTGCCCAGCGACCGCCTGCGGCAGCGTCCGCGCTTCGAGGATGCGGGCAAGACGCTGGACAACTTTTCACTGAATCGTACCGGCTCCAAGGTGGCGCTTTCTTCGCGCGGAGAGATGTGGATCTGCCCGCCGAAGGAAGGACTCACCGTGCGGCTGACCGAATCGTCGGGCGTGCGAGAACGCTCGCCGGTCTTCTCGCCGGACGGCAAGAAAATCGCCGCGATTACCGATCAAACCGGCGAACAGGAAATCGCCATTTATGATGTGGCGGGCAAGGAAGCGCCGCGTGTGCTCACCAAGAAGGGTGCCAGCTGGGTGTTTGATCCGATCTGGTCACCGGACGGAACGAAAATCGCTTATGCCGACATGACCTTCACTCTGTTCCTGATCGACGTGGCCAGTGGTGACGTGAAGGTGGTCGATCAAAGCAAGGTCTGGGAAATTCGCGAGTACGCCTTCGCGCCGGATGGCAAGTGGCTGGCCTATACCCGGGCGCGCGAGAATCAGAACGGCGAAATCGTCATCTACAACATTGCCGACGCCAAAGCCTATTCGGTGTCCACCGAATTCAGCGATGACTACAGCCCGTCATGGGATCCCAAGGGCAAGTATCTCTACTTCCTGTCCAACCGTACCTACAACCCGATGGTCAACCAGAAGGAATGGGACTTTACGGTAAGTCGCACCAGCAAGCCTTATGTCCTGATCCTGACTGCCGATGGTCTGTCACCGTTCCTGCCCGAGGAAATGCTCAAGGAGCGCGAGAAGGAAGAGAAGAAAAAGAAGAAGGAAGAAGACAAAGCCAAGGGCGAAGACAAAAAGGAAAACGCCGACCAGAAGGAAGGCGACGAGAAAAAGGACGAGGACAACGGCGAGAAATCCAAGGACGGCAAAGAGGTCAAGTCCAAGGATAAGGATGACGAAGACGAGGACGCGCTGCCCAAGCTCCCGGAAATGAAGATCGACGTGGAGGGTCTGGCCGCGCGGGTTGTCGAGTTCCCCAACGTGA
>CAZKIN010000181.1:0-1589 GCA_964552515.1 uncultured Phycisphaeraceae bacterium | reverse complement strand
ATGAAGATCGACGTGGAGGGTCTGGCCGCGCGGGTTGTCGAGTTCCCCAACGTGAAGGCCGACAACTATGGCGGGCTGACCGCCATCGACGGCAAGATCTTCTTCCTGTCGTCAGCGCCATGGGGCATGAACCCCGATCCGAGCGAACGGGAAAACCGGGCGCGCAGCGCACTCAATGTCTACGACCTCAAGAAGAAAAAGAGCGACACGTTTATTCCGGCGCTCCGCGGCTACACCATCAGCGACAACGGCAAGAAGCTTGCCTACCGCGGTAAAGGTGACGAGATCATGCTCACCGGTACGGACAGCAAACCCGGCGAGGAAAAGGGCGACAAGAAGGATGACGACAAGGAGCAGGTTGTCCCGTCCAAACTGCCGCTGCACGTGAAGCCGAACGAGGAGTGGGCGCACATCTTCAACGAAGCGTGGCGCTTCCAGCGCGATTTCTACTGGGCCGAGAACATGGCCGGTGTGAACTGGGAGGCCGTTCGCGAGCAATACTGGGCGCTGCTGCCGCGCATCAGCACGCGAAATGAACTCAACGACCTGATCGGACAACTCATCGCGGAACTGGGCACGTCGCACACCTATGTCTTCGGCGGCGATACGGAACGTGCGAAGAGCGTGGGCGTCGGGCTGCTCGGGGCGGACCTCACGCCCGATGCTACGACCAACGCGTGGAAGTTTCAGCGCGTTCTCCGACCAGAAGTGTGGGAGACCGAAGTGGAGGCCCCGCTGACCATGACCCACGCGCGGGTCAAGGATGGTGACCTGCTGCTGGCAGTCAACGGTCGTCCGGTCACCGCTGCGGACAACGTGTACGAGCGCTTCGCCGGACTGGCCGAACAGTGGGTGAAACTGACGGTTGCGTCCAACGCGGACAAGTCGGACGCCCGCGACATTCAGGTGAAGACTTTGGAAAGCGAGCGCGAACTTCGTTATCGCGACTGGTGCCGCAGCAAGCGTGAATACGTTGAACAGATGACCGGCGGCAAGATCGGTTATTTCCATCTGCCTGACATGGGCGGGCGCGGCATGGTCCGCTTCATCCAGGGTTACTATCCGCAGGTCGAGAAGCAGGCGCTGATCATCGACGATCGCTACAACGGCGGCGGCAATGTTTCCGCCATGATCATGCAGCGACTGCTCCGCAAGGTCTGGGCGTACATGCGTCCGCGGCGCGGCATGGACTCCACCTATCCGGACCGCACGCACTTCGGCCACAAGGCGGTGCTCATCAATCACTGGTCCGGTTCCGACGGCGACATTTTCCCGGAGAGTTTCAAGATCAATAAACTCGGGCCGGTGATCGGCAAGCGCTCGTGGGGCGGCGTCGTCGGTATCCGCAGCGACAAGCCGTTCATCGACGGCGGCATGAGCACGCAGCCGGAATTCGCCTGGTGGGAGCCGACACGCGGCTGGAACCTGGAAAACCGCGGCGTTGATCCGGACATCGACATCGACAACACACCGGAAGATGAACTGGCCGGTCGCGACGTGCAGCTTGACCGCGCGATCGCCGAACTCGAAAAGCTGATGAAGGAACAGCCCATGGTCAAGCCGACCGCGCCGCCGATCCCCAACAAGGG
>CAZKIN010000180.1:3810-7851 GCA_964552515.1 uncultured Phycisphaeraceae bacterium | reverse complement strand
TGTTCATCCAGTGACTCATAAATCGGACTGGCTTGGAGAAATCGCTGCGCGAACTGCTGCAGTGCCGATTTGTAATTTTCCTGGTTCTCCGACGCCACACATTCTTCGAGATGAGCCGAAGTGACGCGTATGACAAACGCACGCGTCGGCTCCAGGCCCGCATCCAGATATAGCGCGCCCACCACCGACTCAAACACCGCCGCACGCAGCGACATCGGCAGTTGGTGTCCACCGGCCATGCCATTGCCCAGCATGAGCAGATCAGTCAATCCAATTTCATCCGCAATCAGCGCACAGATGCGCCGCGACACCACGACCGACTTCACTTTCGTCAGGTCGCCTTCGTTCCAGTCGGTGTACTTTTGAAATAGCTCATCGCAGACGATCAGGCCGAGCACGGCATCGCCCAGAAACTCCAATCGCTCGTTGCTCTGGATTCGCGAATTGGCCACCGATGAATGCGTAAACGCCGTACGCAACAACTCGGGATTTCGAAAGGTGTGCTGGATCAGGGTCTCGGCGCACTGGATCAGATCGGACTCACCCACGTTGGACTTCTCACGGGCCGGGGGCGACACCCACGCTCGCCGACGCACCGCGCGTCCGGACATGAGCTTCGCCTCGGGCCAGTTCCGTTACTCCGATTCTCGTACAAGTTGACGCGTCCACGCCCAACTCGACTTAAACCGCTTTCCCACTATACCAATATCGACGAGTCGCCGCCAAACTGCACTGTTCGCCCCCGTCCAATATTCGCTCATCGTCGAACGCCTTCCAGTGGCGCCGATCAGTGGGGGCGAGACTTCATTTCGCTCGGTTTCGCCAACAATTCGCCCCACTTGTCACATCGCGGCCATTTGATAGACTAGCTGGTTTCGCATCGCGCTGTGATGGCTGGGTCGTCGCAGCGACAGGCTTTTTTGGGTTGGAGTTAGAGGTCTGACATGCATTATCCAAGACGTACCAGCAAGATCAAACGTGCCCGTAAGCAGGGCTTCCGTGCACGCATGCGCACCCACAACGGCCGCAAGATGATCAATCGTCAGCGGCGCACCGGGCGGCATCGCATCAACGTGATGGACAAGCTGGTCGAAAAGAAACTCTAAGTTTTTCCGCGCGCCTGTTTCCTTCTTCCTGAATGGTGCGGCGCGCGGTCGCATGCGCAACGGATGTCGTGATGTCGATGCGGAGGGTTCCGCATCCACGCTTCCGGGTTTCACTCCGGTTGGACGGCGTTGACCGCGGGGTCGTGTTCGCCAAATGGCGAATGTCGATCAGCGGATTCGTTCACCAGACCGGGTTGTCTTTTGAAGTTGGCAGGGCATGGTTGATTATAACCTCATCACGGAACTGGATTTACTGGGTACGGGTATCGACGACGAAGTCAGTGCCATTCTCGGCGGCTCAGCCGAAGAGCATGTTTCCACACTTCTGAACCGGCAGAATGAAGAGTATCGCGCCGGCTCGATCCTCAAGGGACGCGTCGTCGGCAAGGCCGGTGACGATGTGGTCGTCGACGTCGGCCTCAAGAGCGAAGGACTTATTCCGCTCGCCGAATGGGAAGATTCCGGTTCCGTCGACATTGGTGATGAGGTGCAGGTTTGGTTGGATTCCGTTGAATCCGACAGCGGCCACATCGTACTTTCCAAGCGCAAAGCCGATCGCCTGCTCAATTGGCAGCGCATAGTTGATACCAAGAATGAAGGCGACAACGTCAAGGGTCGCGTGATGCGTAAGATCAAGGGCGGCCTCCTCGTGGACATCGGTTATCCGGTGTTCCTGCCCGCCTCTCAGGTCGACATCCGTCGTCCCGGCGACATTGGCGAATATATCGGTCGCGAAATCGAGGCGAAGATCCTCAAGATCGACACCGAGCGACGCAATATTGTCATCTCCCGGCGCAAGCTGATTGACGAAGCGCGCACCGCCGCCAAGGAAACGTTGATGTCCCGCCTTGAAATCGGGCAGGTCATCCGCGGCATGGTCAAGAACATTGCCGACTTCGGCGCCTTCGTCGATCTGGGCGGCATTGACGGCCTCCTGCACATTACGGACATGAGCTGGGACCGCATCGGTCACCCCTCCGAGTTGGTGAAAATCGATCAGGAAATTGAGGTCAAGGTCCTCAACATCGACAAGGACAAGGAAAAGATCGCGCTCGGCATGAAGCAGCTCAAGGTCAATCCTTGGGAAGAAGTCGAGCAGCGTTATCCGGCCGGCACGCGCCTCCGCGGCGAAGTCGTCAACATCATGAACTACGGCGCCTTCGTGAAGATCGAACCGGGTGTCGAGGGTCTGGTCCACATCAGCGAAATGAGCTGGACACGGCGCATCAACCATCCGTCCGAAATGCTCGCCGTCGGCGATACGATCGATGTCATCGTGCTTGAAGTCAACAAGAACAAGCAGGAAATCTCCCTCGGCATCAAGCAGACCCAGGACAACCCCTGGACGCATGTCGCCGAAAAATATCCGACCAACACGCGCATTTCCGGCAAGGTCCGCAATCTCACCAATTATGGTGCGTTCATTGAAATCGAAGACGGCATTGACGGCCTGCTCCATGTGTCCGATATGAGTTGGACCAAGAAGGTCAACCACCCGTCCGAGATTCTCAAGAAGGGCGACACCATCGATTGCGTCGTCCTCAATGTCGACCAGGAAAAGCAGCGCATAGCACTCGGTCTCAAGCAACTGCACGAAGACCCGTGGGCTCGCGCGGTCATTGAGAACTACATTCCCGGACAGATCGTCGAAGGCACGGTCACCAAGATCACCAACTTCGGCGTCTTCGTCGAGTTGGAGGACGATCTGGAAGGTTTGCTCCACGTCAGCGAATTGGCCGATCACAAGGTCGAAGACCCCCATCAGGAGGTCAAGATCGGCGACAAGATCCAGGTGAAAATCCTGCGCGTCGACGCCACCGAACGGAAAATCGGACTGTCCAAGAAACGTGCCGAATGGTCCGCGGAACAGGACACCGAAACCTACGGCGAAAAGAAGACCAAGCAGCGCCGTGGCGGATTGCACGGGCCGGGCGAAGAAGTCTCCGATATGCTACAAGGGCTTCCGCAGGGCGGGCCGCGTTCAGGTGGCCGGGCTCGGGATGACGGTGGGGAAGGCGAAGGTTCCTAGTCAGTTTACGCTTAAATCGAGGTCCTGCATCCGCTACGAGGAACGCAGGACGGCGTGGTTACGCCCGTAGACTGCAGGCCGGCTTTACCGGCTCTTGCCGGTTTGGGGGTGGACCATCGCAGTCGATTCGGGACTACAGGTATATCTGCGCCAGATCAATGACGCTGCGCTTCTCACTGCGGATGAGGAAAAGCAGCTCGCGACCCTGGTACGCAACGGGCAATCAGCTTCCGAGCGCTTTGCCCGGCGTGAGATTGGTCTGCACCAGCGCGAACAGGCGGAGAGCGATGCCTCGTCCGCCCGCGAGACCATGGTCAAGGCCAACCTGCGGCTCGTCGTCAACATTGCCAAGAAATACGCCAAGCGCGGCATGCCGCTCAACGACCTGATCAACGAGGGCAACCTCGGCCTGATTCGCGCCGTCGAGGGGTTTGATCCTGATCAGAATACACGCTTCAGTACCTATGCTTCGTGGTGGATCAAGCAGGCCATCAAGCGTAGCCTGATCAACTCCGACAAGCCGGTGCACATCCCCGCCTACATGGTCGAAATGATCTCCCGCTTCCGCGAAGCGCGCGACTTCTTTTTGGAAGTGGAAGGCCGTACGCCCACCACCGAAGAGCTGGCCGAGCGTATGGAAATGAGCGAGAGCAAGGTTGACCACATCCGTAGCGCCGTCAAGGCGGTCAGCGCGCCGACGCAGGATGCCGATGCCATGACCGGCGTAGCGCTCACCGAGGGGCTTCGGGATAACCGGACGCCTCAGCCGGACGAAGTGTTGCTCAACGAATCCGAGCAGGATCGCGTGGTGGCCCTGCTGAGTTCACTGGATGAACGCGAGTCCATGATCCTGCGCATGCGCTACGGCCTCGACGGCAATGAGCCCATGACCCTCAAGGATATCGG
>CAZKIN010000180.1:0-3710 GCA_964552515.1 uncultured Phycisphaeraceae bacterium | reverse complement strand
CCCAGCAGCACCGACAGCATGTAAATCGCCGGGAGCACCGCCGGCTGCCCCGCATGTACAAATGCAAAGACGGCCGAGGCGGCCGCGATGGCCCACCGCGGATGGCCGTACCACTTTCGCAGCGTGTTCTGCAGAATTCCCCGGAAAAACAATTCTTCCGCCGCCGGGGCGATGACCACCGCGGCCAGCCATAGCAGCGCGAGCGTTGCGACCGGCGTGTCCGGATCATGCAGCAGTTCGATGGTCGGATGGACCTGCGTACCAATGTCCGGCAGGTACGGTGACAACACGTTGACAGTCGCCCAGAGCACCAGCGGACACAGCCCGAGCGCAATCAACAGAACTCCCGCCCCGCGCCAAACGCTTTCTCCGCGCCAACTGTCCGGAGTACCCGTAAGGAAGCGTGCGATCCCACCTTCGTATTGTGTGGATACGATCCACAGACAGACAATGGCCCCCAGGATGTGCGCGCCGCTCCCGGCCAGCAGTTGTACCAACAGGTTCCGCTCCGGCATCCCCAAAGCGCTGGCGGCCGTCATGACCAGGCCGTAGCCGGTGAGGAAACCCAGGACCGGACCGACAATTGCTTCCGCGCCCCATCGCGCTGGGGCACTTGGACTGCAACCAGTGATGGGTGGCGATGCCTGCGCGCGACTCCATCGACGTGCCAGCTGAGTGACAATGAACAGCGCCGCCAGGGCGGCCAGCAGAAGGTCAATGATTTGAAGTGGTGTCACCGCAGCGTCAGTCAGGCGGCTTCAATGGTGACCGTCAGCTTCATGGACATGAACTGATCGACGTACAGCTCCGCACGCTCCTGGTGGGTGACCAGCAGCAGGGCGACTCCCGATTCGTGCGCTTCGACGGTCTTTTCAATCGCGGCTTCCAGCGGCAGCGCGGCCAGCTTCATGACCGCGAGGATGACATGTTCAAAGGTGTTCACGTCGTCGTTATGCAGGAGCACCTTGAACGGAGGAAGCTGTTTCGGCTTGCGCGCGGGCGGTTGCGGTTTGACCACCGTCGCGACCGCCGTGGTGGAAATTACGTCGGGCGTGGCATGACCGGATTTTTGTTCACTCATGGTCGGAAATCTCCGCAACTTACTTCCTCGGAGATTATAATCGACCGCCGAGACTTTTCGCAACAACTTTGGGGCAGGTTGGCCGCGCGGATTGACCCGTGCAAGGCCGGTTTGTATCATGGGATGAGGTTTTGAGCCTCCTTTCGCATACACAGGCGATTGAACCGTGTCAGTCACATTCTCCAAAATTCTATTTCCCACGGATTTTTCGGAACTTTCCGTATGTGCGCTGGGCCATGTGCGGGCAATGGTGGAGCGTTTCGGCGCGGAACTGCATTGCCTGTATGTGGTGGACGAAGCCTACCAGTATTGGAGCAGCATGGGCCCGGAAGGTGTGCCGATCGGTCCGCCGCCCCAGGAAATGCTCGAGCTTTCCCGCAACCGCATGGAGCGCTTCCGCAACGAACAACTTCAGGGATTTCCACGTGCGCCCATCACCGAAGTGACACTCGGCAGACCCTTTGCGGAGATCATCCGCTACGCGCGGGAAAAATCCATTGACCTGATTGTGTTGAGCACGCACGGACGCGGTGCTTTCGCGCACATGCTGCTCGGCAGCACCACCGAAAAGGTGGTGCGCAAAGCGCCCTGTGCGGTGCTTACCGTCCGCGGCGCGGACCATAAGTTTGAGTTGCCGTAACTTTTCGCGGTGCGTTTTTTCCTTTCGGACGTCGCCCATGAGTGACCAGCCTTCCGTTATTTCCACTCCCCTGGACATGGGGCAGCGCGTGCGTGACAACGCCGGGTCAGCGGCACTCACCGGCGCTCTGCTCGTCGTGTACGGATTTTTCATGTTTGCCGGGGCAAACGGCACCGGAATTTTCCGCACCGGCGAGGTCATCTTTCTGCTCAGCATGAAGGTCGGCGGACTCGCCATGCTTGGTGTGGCCATATGGAGCGCTTTTGGACACCTGCCCGCGCTGCTCGGCGACGCGGTGGTAAGTTCGCTCGTGGGCCTCGGTCTGATCATCAGTGCCATTCTCCTGACCATCGGCGGCGGCTTCGGCATCAACTATGCGTTGTATGTCATCTTCGGGCTCATGCTCCTGCGGTCGGCTGTCGGCGTCGGCGTGGTTTACTTCGCCTTGCGCGCCCAGGTCAACGCGCCCGAAGCCGAAGAAGAGTGGGTCGATCCCTCACCGCTTACTGCGGGTGATGACGATTCTTCATTTCTGTCCAGAATGCGCAAGAACCAGTCGACCGCCGCCGCGGACTCTTCGGGGCAGTTCGAGCCGATCATTTTCGACAAGACCAAACCCCCGACGCCCAAGCGGAAGTCCATTGGTGATTCGCCGGACGACGCCATCAGCCTGGACGATATTGCCCCCGCACCGCCGCCGGAAGGGCATCTCGCGCGCTTTGCCAAGCGCGATCCATCGTGATTAACGCCCACTGCCCGCCGCATACTGCTTTCCGCCGGCAATCCGCATATACTTCGCGCCGGTGGAAACATGAGCATGGAGCCAGCCAATTCGTCCGCAGGCCCTGAATTCGATCCCGCCGTGTCGCGGTACGCGAAACAGGTCCTTTTTGAGCCGATCGGCGCGGATGGGCAGGCGCGATTGTGCCAGGCACGCGTCACATTGTTCGGTTGCGGGGCGCTGGGGACCGTGCTCGCCAACACGCTCGTGCGCGCCGGGGTGGGGCACCTGCGCATCTGCGACCGCGACTTCATCGAAACCGACAATCTCCAAAGACAGGTGCTGTTCGACGAGGCTGATGTGGCGGCTAATACACCGAAGGCCATTGCCGCCGCGGAGAAACTGCGGCGCATCAACTCGGCGGTGGAGATTGATCCGCAGGTGCTGGATGTGAATCCGTCGAACATCGAGCGACTGGCAGATGGCAGTGAACTATTGCTCGATGGCACGGACAATTTTGAAACGCGGTTTCTGATCAACGACCTGGCGGTGCAAACCCATCGGCCATGGGTGTATGGCGCGGTGATCGGCGCGACGGGACTGGTGATGGCCATTTTGCCAGGGGAAACACCGTGTCTGCGGTGCGTATTCGAGGATGCGCCGCCGCCGGAGATGAACCCCACGTGCGACACGGCCGGGGTGATCGGCCCGGCGGTGAACGTGGTGGCGAGCCTGCAGGCGGTGGAGGCGCTGAAAATTCTTTCGGGGCGACAATCCGATGTCACCCGCAAGCTGCTGCACATCGACGTGTGGAGCGGGCGGGTGATGGGGATGAATGTCGACGCGGCGCGGAGCAGGGGAACCTGCCCCTGCTGCAACCTGCGGAATTTCGAGTATTTATCAGGGAAATTCGGATCTTCGACGACGACGCTGTGCGGACGCAATGCCATACAAGTGGCACCGCCGGCGGCGCTGCGCATCGATTTTGAAAGCATCGCGAAAAAGCTGTCCGGTGTTCTGGCCACCAGGGCGACATTCAATCGCTTCATGCTCAAGGCGCAGCTGGATGGCCTGGAATTGACGCTTTTTCCCGACGGGCGGGCGATTTTCAAAGGCACGCATGACGCCGACCGGGCGCGGACGCTGTACGCCAAGTACGTGGGGTCGTGACGCGAAGCCTGCGCGATTTCGCGGAAGATTCTGGTGAACACAGGAAACCCCCTCCCCCAAAGGCAGATCACCTTCGCTAGTTAACATATACCAAACAT
>CAZKIN010000179.1:4869-7971 GCA_964552515.1 uncultured Phycisphaeraceae bacterium | reverse complement strand
GGCAGATCGGTCCAGGGGCCATCGCCCTGGGCATCGAGCTTTTGGTTCTCGGCCGGGTCGCGGCCACGCGTGCTGACCACGTTTTCGCCGCGCTCCAGAAAGAGCGAGGACATGCGCCAAGCGGAATCAAGCAAGCCGCCGGGGTTGCCGCGCAGGTCCATGACGAGACTGCGGAGGCCCTTGGTCTGGAGTTCGCTTAACACGTTGGCAACGTCTTCGACGGTGTTGCGCTGAAAATTGGTCACGCGGATGTAGGCAATTCCGTTTTCCTTATCGAGCCAGTGATCCCACTTCTCTTCCTTGGTCCCGTCGCGGCGCAGGCCCTTGACCGACTGGATTTTGACCAGGGCGCGCTTCAGTGGGAACTCAATGGTCTTGTCATCACGGCGGACACTCAGCGAAACGCTGGAGTCCTTCGGACCGGTGATCGTGTCGACCACCTTGTTGAGCGAGTAACCCTTGATGTCCTTGCCATCGACATGCGTAATGATGTCACCCGCCTGAATGCCGGCACGATAGGCCGGCGTGTCTTCGAGCGGGGAGACCACTTCAATTTCGTCCGATACCCGGTTCTTGATGATGGAAATGCCCACCCCGATGAAATCGCCCCGGGTGTGTTTGTCGAATTCGTCGGACTCGGCGGGCCAGATCACCGTGGTAAAATCGTCCAGCGGCTCCAGTGCGCCGCGCATGACTTCACTGACCAGCAATTCCTCCGGGAGCTTGACGGTGGAGTTGTTGATGTCGCGAACGGCGCGACTAAACACCTCGGCCGTCTCTTTCCAATCCAATCGCGGCGCATTGTGGACCTGGTCAAGCTTGACCTGCACGCGAGCGACAAAATCCCGCCGGTTGTTGTCATCCTTCAGACCTTCGAGCGCATCGCGGGCGGCCTGTGATTCCGCGAGAAGCAGCAATTGCTCCAAACCGCGTTCGGCGATTTTCTTGAAGTCCGCGGGTTCGACATAGTAATGTTGAATGCATTCCAGGGCGGCCCGGGCGTCGTCCCAGCGCACCTTGTCGATACGTTCGCGCCAGTTCTTGTCTTCCTTGAACATCACCTCGAGCCGGAGATGGGTCAGCATTTCGCTTTCGAGCTTGGGGTAGCGCGGCTCCCGGTCGAAAAGTGCGCCGAGATCGGCATAAATGTGCCACGCCTTGCGCCACTTCTGGTCCTTGCGATAGCGCTCCGCCGCCTCCAGCGAGTCATTGACCAACTTGGAAACCCAATCGGTGCGCAGAAATTCGTCACGATTTACGGCAACGTCTGCGGCGAGCAACGTCTGATCGAGCGCCTTGGCGAACTCTTTGCGATCCCAGCGTTCCTTCGCGTATTTCACGTAGCGATCAAATTCGACCTGGTCCTGCGCCCGTCGCGCGGTTTGCATGGCTTCGAACTCGTCGAGCCAGGTGCGCACGCGATCGGTGAGCGGGCCGCCGGAAGGGATGCCGCGGAGCGTCTCGGCCGCCTTGGAGAACTCGCCCTTGCCAACCAATTCAATGCCCTTACGCCACAATTGATCCGGCGACGCGCCTGCCAGGGTATCCGAGGCGCGCAGCGTTGGGGCCGGAGCCCACACGATCAGCGCGAGCCATAGCAATTTGGCGATCAGACCAGGCGAGGTTGCGATGCGAGGCATGTCCACTCCTTCCTGGCGCGCGACCGTGGGCCAATGGCTTGGGCGCACGCTTGGTTCACCATGATTGGGATCATATTCGGGCATGAAGGGGATGAGCGACTACCGGACCTGGTCGGTCCTGGAGATGTCCCCGATCCCCGACTTATCATCTCCCAATCCTACAATGACAAGTAAGTATAAGACGCAGCTCAGGGCCGGTCTACTTATCGTACCTCTTCCTACAGCATGGTTCTGACTATTCCTTACATATTTGATACGCGGCTTAGGAACAGGCGAAAACGCCGGTTGCTACGAATCGGTTTCGACCAATCCCACGGGGCAACTTAAGGCGAACCATGATCGGCGTGAGCGGAATGGCATTTCCATGATTCTCGGACAATGCCGGCGACGGCGCACAAACGACTCCGCCATGCGGGGAACTCGTCAAATGGATTGATTGCTGTACGGGCGCGGAGTAGCCTGCCCGTGATGCGAATAGAATGTCTGTCACCAGGCCGATCGTCATGAACGAACAAACCCATATCCACGTCGTGGGAGCACGCGTTCACAATTTGAAGAATGTGTCGGTGCAAATTCCGCGCGGGGCGGTGACGGTGGTGACGGGGCTTTCGGGGTCCGGTAAGAGTTCGCTGGCCTTTGACACCATTCATGCCGAAGGGCAGCGGCGATATGTCGAGTCCCTGTCGGTCCATGCGAGACAGTTCCTGGAGCAACTGCAGAAGCCGGATGTGGACCGGATCGACGGGCTTTCTCCGACGATTGCCATTGAACAGCGGATGTCGTCACCGGGGCCGCGGGCGACCGTCGCGACGACTACCGAGATTTACGATTACCTGCGGGTGCTGTTCGCGCGGGCGGGTCAACCCGTCTGTTTGATTTGTGAACGACCGATTGCGGCGCGGGCGGTGTCGCAGATTGTTGCGGAAGTCCTAGACGGTGCGGAAGGTCGTCGCGCGCTGGTGATGGCCCCGCTGGTACGCGGACAACGCGGAAGCCATGAAGCTCTGTTGACCCGTTTGACCAAGGAGGGATTTGTTCGCGCGCGCATCAACGGCGAAGTCGTCATGCTGGAAGAGAAGACTTCGCTGGCCGCGAACCGCAAGCATACGATCGATGTGGTTGTCGACCGGTTGGTGCTCAAGGAATCTGCCGCGACCCGGACTGCGGAGAGCGTGGAACTGGCGGTTCGACTGGGTGCGGGACGGGTGATTGTCGCGGAGGAAACAGCGCCGGACACGTGGATCGAGCGCACGTTCAGCACGGTGCTGTGTTGTCCGGACCATCCGGATAACCGGATCGACGAACTGTCGCCCCAGCTGTTCAGCTTCAATTCGCCGCAGGGGGCCTGTACGAAATGCACCGGACTGGGTCGCACGATGGAGTTTGAGGCTGACCTGGTTATTCCGGATCGACAGCGAAGCCTGGCCGATGGCGCGGTGACCGCATGGCGTCATCACGGTCA
>CAZKIN010000179.1:0-4769 GCA_964552515.1 uncultured Phycisphaeraceae bacterium | reverse complement strand
GGGTTTCTTTCCGAGACGCCGTGTGATGCCTGCGGCGGTTCGCGATTGCGGCCGGAATCGCTGAGCGTGCGCGTATTCGGGAGGAGCATTGCCGACGTCTGCCGTATGAATGTGGCGCAGGCCGGGCAGTATTTTGGTGAATTGGCGTTTACCGGCGAGGCGGCGGTGATTGCCGATCCTCTGCTGCGCGATTTACGGAAGCGGCTGGGGTTTCTGTGCGAAGTGGGTGTCGAGTATCTGACGCTGGATCGGGCGAGCGCGACGCTGTCCGGCGGTGAGTGGCAGCGCTTACGGCTGGCTACGCAAATCGGAGGCGGGCTTTCGGGCATCTGCTATGTGCTGGATGAGCCAACGATCGGGCTGCATCCGCGGGACAGCCGCAAACTGGCGGATATCCTGCGGCGTCTGGCAGGACTCGATAACACGGTGATCGTGGTGGAGCATGATGCGGAGGTGATTCGCAGTGCGGACCATTTGATTGATGTCGGCCCGGGCGCGGGCGAACATGGGGGGCACGTCGTCGCGGAAGGGACGCCTAAGGAGGTTTGTGCCAATGCTTCGTCATTGACCGGACGGTTCCTGTCCGGCGATCTGTCGATCCTGCTGCCCGACCAGCGCAGGCCGGTTGATCCCGAGCGGATACTGACGCTGCGCGGCGCGACGGCCAACAATCTCAAGAATGTCACGGTGCGTTTTCCGTTGGGGCAGCTGGTGTGCGTTACGGGCGTTTCCGGAAGCGGGAAAAGTACGCTGGTGTCGCAGATTCTGGTTCGGGCGCTGCGCCGCAAGCTCACGCAGAGCGGTCCACGACCGGGTGACCACGCCTCACTGGATGGTGCCGAGTGGATTGACCAGCTGGTCGAGATTGAACAGGCTCCGCTCGGACGTTCGCCGCGCGGCAACCCGGCCACCCAAGCGGGTTTGCTCATTCAAATTCGTGAGCTGTTCGCCAAGACGCGCGAGGCGAAGATTCGCGGCTATGGACCATCGCGCTTCAGCTTCAACAGTCGCGGCGGACGCTGTGAACTGTGCGCCGGGCGTGGCACCAAACGCATCGCCATGCATTTTCTGCCCGACGTGTTCGTCCCCTGCAGCGAGTGCGGCGGAAAACGCTACAACCGCGAGACGCTGGACATTCGCTTTCGCGGAAAGAACATCGCCGATGTGCTCGACATGCGCGCGGAGGAAGCCTTTGCGTTCTTCGAAAACTTTGAGCATCTCAAGAAACGTCTGCAACTGCTCAAGGATGTCGGTCTCGGCTATGTCGCGCTCGGACAGTCCACGGGTACTCTGTCCGGCGGAGAGGCACAGCGGCTCAAGCTCGCGGCCGAACTGCAGCGCGGCGGCGATGGCCATACGTTTTATGTCCTCGATGAACCGACGATGGGATTGCACTTCGCCGATGTGCGACGATTGCTGTCGATCCTGCATCGCCTGGTTGAACGGGGAAATACGGTACTGTGCATCGAACACAATCTCGACGTCATCAAATGTGCCGACTGGGTGATTGACATGGGTCCGGAAGGCGGTGACGCGGGCGGGCAGGTGATGGTGGAGGGAACGCCCGAAGAGATTTCGAAGACCGACTTAAGTCACACGGGGCGGTTCCTGCGCGAAGTCCTCAACGCGCAGTCCAGCGATGTAAAGCCTGTTAGTCCTTCGTCGGAGGAGGTTCCGCAGCGCGAAAAGTCGGAGAGTCGCCCTGCGCCGGCTTCTCCGCCTTCGCACCCTCCTTCAAAAACTCCACGAAAGAATCGACCGGCAGATAACCAGAGGCACTGAGCAGCGGCGTACCGTCACTCGCGGCGACCACATAGGTTGGCGTGCCGACGATGCCCATGCGTTCAGCAAGCTCCGAGTGTTTAACCGCATCGACGTGCACGGGAACATAACCAGCCAGCGCCTGTCTGACCGCCTCCACGGGAAGTACTGAACGTTCCATCATGCGACATGGCGGGCATCCGTCCATCGAGAATGCCACCAGCATTTTCTTGTGATCGGCCGTGGCTTGCTGCTGCGCGGCGGCGTAGTTATCCCCCCACCCTTCGGGCAAGCCCGGAGACCTCGTGGCCAGCAGGTAAATGACGACCACCCCTGCGCCAAGAATAATGGGCCCCCAGTTTCCCCGTCGTGTCGTCGATTGCGTAGATGCCATGGCTAACCGCCTCTAATCGTCGCCGCCTTCACCATCAACCGTAGCGCCGCCGTCGCCGACAATTGCCGCGCGAACGTCACCGCCCTTGGTGACCTTGAGCCGCATCGCCTTGTGCGTGCGCGAACAGGTCATGTGGATTGTAGTCTCCGGCATGTCGAACGAGTGCGATGCGCCGCACGCGGGGCAGTCAAAGCGTACCATCATGGTAACAACGTCTCCGATTACGACCCTCTCACGCCCCACTTGCGCTCGCAGGGGTCTACATGAGGAAGAGGAACGTAATCAGAACGAACAGCGGAATCAAGATGCCCAGGCTGTAAGCCATATAGCCGAAGAAGCTCGGCATACGTACACCCGCCTGCTCGGCGATGCTTTTCACCATGAAATTCGGACCATTACCGATGTAGGTATTCGCGCCCATGAATACCGCGCCGAGTGAGATGGCGATCAAATAATCCTGCCGAATGAAGTTCCCGTCGAGCAACTGGAAAATTCCCGGGCCGGCCTCATGTGTCATCGCGTTCGCCACTTCGAAGAAGACGACATATGTCGGCGCATTGTCGAGGAAGCTGGAGAGAATGCCGGTCGCCCAGAAAAACTTCGCCGGGGAATCCATGACCTTGCCGATCGCGTCGCCGGACGCATGTAGCACCTGCATGGGTACCTGCATGGTGATGAATATGCCAATGAACAGCGCGGCCACTTCCAAGATCGCCCCGTAGTTGAACTTGTTGTCCGCACGGACACTGGGCTTGGTACAAAGCAATGACAGCATTACCAGTCCGAGCATCAACGCTTCACGAAGGAACGGAAAGACAACGAAGTCCGTTCCCAGCAGCGGTTCTCCCGGCTTTATCACGCCGACGCAAAACACCACGCCCATGAGCCAGAGGATATTCAGCGTACCGTTCAATCTCAGCGGAACGCGCTGGGTCTCATCACGCTGGATGTCGCGCTTCTCTTCGTGACGATAGGCCAGCGTGTCCCAGACGAAATAGACGACCAGTAAGATCGCCGCCATGAACAACCATTCCTTCCACAAGTGAAACGTCCAAAGGAATGGGACACCCTTCAGGTAACCAAGGAACAGCGGCGGATCGCCGATCGGCAACAGGCACCCGCCGACGTTGCTCACGAGGAAAATAAAGAAGATCACTGTATGCTTCACGTGCTTGCGTTCCGCATTGGTATTCAGCAGCGGACGGATCAGCAACATACTGGCGCCAGTCGTACCCACAAAACTCGCCAGCAGCGTTCCGATTCCTAGAAACGTCGTGTTTGTAAGCGGGTGCGCCGCCAGGTCACCCTTCAGACAGATGCCGCCGCTGATCACGTAAAGAGAAAACAACAAGACGATGAACGGGATGTACTCAGCAAGAATCGCATGATCCAGTACCGTGAGTACTGCTCCCACGCCCGATGCCAACCAGTAGTAGCCAATCGTTATGCTGCCCAGAACCAGCGAGACCATCAGCTTGTTTCTGTTCTGTTCCCACCAGTGATGCGTAGCGGGCACCAATGGCAGGATGGCGATGCACAGCAAGATGACCACGAAAGGCGCAACCGCCAGCATGTGCGGAGCGGCTGTCGGGCCGTGCCCCGCCCCTTCGTGTTTATGCGACATGAAGCCATACACAATCATGGCCAGCGCAGCCGCGGCCAATGCCCAGGTAATCCAGGAACCTCGCGATTGTTCTGTGTATCCGTGTTGATCTGTTGCCGACATTGAAATCGTTGTATTCACCGCTGCGCTCCGTAGATACCCACCGGGCGAGTCCGCAGGCTATCAGCCCTATTCGAGGCCGCTTGTGCCGGAAGACCGCCTTCCCGCGCAAGAGACCGGCCTTGCATGTGCGATTCGCGTTAGTGGAGTATCGGAAGTGCGAGGGCAAATTTCCTTTCTTAAGGGTTGGGGGTTTTACTCGGATGGCTCGACCGCAGAGCCTGCAACATCGTGGTCCGATATTAGAATGGCTAGCATAGCGCAATTTTGGAGGGAAGTCGAATGGAGACGAAATCCAGAAGCACCCGGTTCACAGTCCGGAGCGATGATAACCAGCGACATAGCCAGGCACCGACATGTCATGCGTCATGCGCGGATCAGGAATCGCCACGCCCGGCGATAATGCCAGAGGCAACAAGCCAGCCCATACCGGCAGTTCATAATCTTCGGCACGATCCTTTGGCGGCCCGGACCGAATCTTGGCCGAAGCCTCGGTGATCGGCACACAAGCCACCGTTGTCGCATTCAACTCCTGCTCGGTCGGTGGCCGCACCTCGTCCCACCGACCGGGAATCACATGCTCGGAAAGCGCCACCAGCGCAGCCAGCTTGGCTTCACGTTCCGTCACCAGCCGGCCCGCACCCAGCACGACGACCGATCGATAGTTCATCGAATGATCAAACGCCGATCGCGCTAGCACCAACGCATCGAGAAGCGTCACCGTCACACAGACCGGAGCGCCCGAACCGATTACGGCAAGCAGACGACTCGCATTCGAGCCGTGAAAGAACAACTCATCACCGATCCGCACGTGAATCGTTGGAATAACCAACGGGTGTCCGTCATCCACGAAACCCACGTGGCAAATGAGTGCTTCATCCAGAATGGCGT
>CAZKIN010000178.1:5461-8030 GCA_964552515.1 uncultured Phycisphaeraceae bacterium | reverse complement strand
TCGGCGACGTTCGTCTTGATGGTGGTGCCGTTGCGATAATCGCCCGGCTTGAACGGCTGCTGGAGGCTGACCTTCAGCTCGAATTCCTTGCCCGGCTTGACGGCGACCAGATCGAACTTGAAGGGACCATCGGTCGCGGGATCGACCGTTACTTCGATATCCTTTTCGGTGTTGTTCGTGATCTTGAGGACACGCTCCTGCGCTTCGTCATCGGTGATCTTGCCGAAGATGGCGTGCGTCGGAAGGATGTCGACATAGCGCTTGCAATTGCCGGTGAGCTTGAGACGCAGGTCGGGGTTCACCGGATCGTTCGTGGTGATCGTGATGGCCTTGTCATAGGCACCGCGCAATTTGGTGCTGTTCAAGGAGAAGGGAAACTCGCCGGACTGTCCGGGGGCAATGGTCTTGGGGTGCTCGCCCGCAGCGGTGCAACCGCAAGCCGGCTTCACCTTGATGATCTCCAGGGGAGCATCACCTTCGTTCTTGACGACGAACGCGTGGGTCAGGGTGGGGCCCATCCACGTTTCGCCGAAGTTGTGAACCGACAGTTCGCACTTGGCGATAGGACGCGGACCTTCCGGCGCGGCCTTGGGCTGCTCCGCTGCCGGCTGCGCGCCGGGAGGAGCGTTGTCCTTGGCATCCGGCTTTGCCGCGGCAATGACCGGAAGCATGGCGACACCGAGCGCCCCGAGCAGCAGCGCGGATGCCGTCCCACTCCATCTTGCTTTGAAACTCTTCATGACAATTCCATCCTCTCACGAACCAAGATCAGTAAACAAAACCGATAACAAATCGAACATCACACGAACCTTGTGAAGCGAACCACTGCGCTCCGTACAACGACTGGTGTGTCGCAAACACGAACTGGGCAACGCCTGCAACTGCGGCCATCGTGTTTCCTATCGTGTTTATAACTCATACGCTCCATTCTCTTCAACCAAAGGGTTCCTATGTTACGGTTGCGTTACTGGTATAAAATACAGGGCTGTTACGCTACAAATCCCACTTCGCCTGAATCGTGGCATTACGCGAACTCTCGCCGCGACCGTGACTTTCCGATAAGATCAAATCTCGTTGGTCGGCATCGAAAATATCCCCGCCGTTGCGCAGATGACGGCGGGTTGCGTACGGAAAGTCCTGAAAAAAACATGACCGATCCCCTGGAAAAAAACGTCGCGTCGGCCACCACTGCGCAGCGCTGGCTCGTGCACCTGGGATCGATAGGTCCGCTGGGGCACTTACCCGCGTCGGGTACGGCCACGGTCGCGATCGCCGGGATTCCGCTGTTCTGGCTGTTCAGCAAGCAATCGCTGTTGTTTCAGATCATTTTCGCCATTGTCTTTGGGTTCGCGGCCATCTGGCTCCACCACAACGGCGATAAAATTGTCGGGGAAAAAGACAGTCGACTGCTGGTCTGGGATGAACTGGCCGGTTTTTTCGTGGCGATTATTGCCGTGCCATTCACCTGGCAACTTGCGGTCATCGCTTTTTTTGCGGAGCGAATCATTGACATTGCCAAGGTTCCGCCCGCGAAACAAATCGAGGATCACTGGCCGGGAGGCTGGGGCGTGGTCGGCGATGACATTGTCGCGGGGCTTTACACCTTGGGGCTGTTGCATCTGGCCATGAGACTCATCCCTCCTTGGGTGGGGTTAGGCAACCCGGTCGCCTGAAAATCCGTTGCGTTTGTACAATTCCAAATGGGCCAGCGGCGACTATGATGGTCGGTGATGGCAATCAACGCGGCGACAACAAACCCTTCCGTCAACGTCCTGCTCGATGGCGGGCCGCTATCACTGTTCACGCTGGATCAATGGACCGGCAAACGCTTCGTTGTTGAACTGTCACCCGAGATCTGGGCTAAAGTTGACCAATCCGCGGCACATGTGGCGGCGCTGTCCGATGGCGACCAGCCTGTCTACGGACTGAACACCGGATTTGGCTGCCTGAAAAGCGTCCGGATCCCTCCCGCTCAATTGCATGAACTGCAAGACAACCTGATTGTGTCGCATGCCGTTGGCGTCGGCGATCCCGTACCAGCGGAAATCGTACGCTGGATGTTGCTCTTTAAGATATCGTCATTGGCACAGGGATTCAGCGGAATCTCACGCAACTCGGTCGCTGGGCTATGTGCCTTGCTGAATGCCGACATTTTGCCCGTCGTTCCCGCGCAGGGATCGCTCGGCGCCAGCGGCGATCTCGCACCGCTGGCGCACATGGCGTTGCCTTTGTTGGGCCGAGGGGAAGTTGAAGTCGGCGGAAAACGCATGAGCGCTGCGGAGGCTCTGCGCAGCGCCAAACTTTCGACCGTTTCTTTCGCGCCCAAAGATGGCCTGGCGCTCATCAATGGTACGCAGTTCATGTGCGCCTATGCAGCAGAATGCATCATTCGCGCGCGCCGCCTGTTGAAGCTCGCGGATATTGTCACCAGCATGTCTCTCGATGCCGCGCGTGGCTGCCTCACGCCGTTTGATGAACGACTCAACGCGCTGCGCCCGCATCGCGGTGCCACGGAATCAGCATCCAACCTGCGACGTTTGCTGGCCAACAGCCAGATGGTCAGCGGGCC
>CAZKIN010000178.1:0-5361 GCA_964552515.1 uncultured Phycisphaeraceae bacterium | reverse complement strand
TCGGAGTTGGCCTCCATCAGCGAACGACGGATCTATCTGTTGTTGTCCGGAATCGGCGGTTTGCCCCCCCTATTGATGAAGGAAACCGGAGTCAACAGCGGATTCATGATCGTGCAATACACGGCGGCCGCGCTGGTAAGCGAGAACAAGGGACTGTGCATGCCGGCCAGCGTCGATTCCATCCCGACATCGCTCGGCCAGGAGGATCATGTGAGCATGGGTGCCCGGGCGGGTGTCAAGTGCAGACAAGTACTGCAGAATGCGGAGACGGTACTCGCCATTGAACTACTTTGCGCCGCGCAGGGACTTGATTTTCAAACGCCGCTTCAACCCGGTGCGGGACCGCTCGCAGCGCATAGACTGGTGCGCCAATCCATTTCCCATGCTGCCGCCGATCGTGAATTCGGATTGGATATTCGGGCCTCTCTCGCGCTCGCACGCTCCGGGGAAGTAGTCCGCGCCGTAGAGTCCGCCGTCGGCGGGTTGCACTAATCAACAGCCGCGCCGGATTTGAAAAGCACGAACATCGGCACTCGATAGGAATGCCGATGTTCGTTTCGATTGTCGAGCCATGTCATGGCATTACTTGTCGCGGATGCGTGGCACGCAGTCACAACGACCTTTAGTCGACAATCCGGTTTTTCTTTTTGACCCGGCTTAGCCCTTGCGGCCTTCAGTCCGGACCGGCGTCGGCGCCCCGACATTCACTTCCACCGCCGCACTGGCTTTGTGCGGAATCTGCACGCCGTCCTGCGCGAGGATGAAAGTCTCGGTGCTGTCACTCCGCACGTTGATCTTGAAGCTGCCCGCGGCATCCGCGGACGCCCGGAACGTGAAGGTCGCCACGTAGGACGGCTTTACCATGTCACTCGCGCCCGACGTGCGCACCAGGCCCACCCACTTGGCATTCTTGTCCTGAACGTCCAGCATTTCCGAGTTTGCCTGATAGAAGGCAAAGTCCTGACGCTGTTTGTCGACAGTCATGCTCTCAACGGTCAGGGTGCCTTTCGTACCACCGCTGGCTTCGAGTTGCACCTGGTACGCACTGACGTTCATCGCTCCCGATACATAGGCCTCCACCGTGATGATTCCGCCCGGCTGAACGGCGTTTTGCAGCGCCTTGACGCTGACCGTGGCCCCAGCCGGAGTCTGGTCGACCGCCTGTGCCATGTTTCCTACGCCCAGAACCAACAAACCGGCGACCATAAGTTTCTGCAACATTGGATTCTCCTGTTAGAACGTGTTTTGTATTCACCATCCGCAAGGTCCATCTGGAAATGCGGACCCCTATATCTAAGAACGCAGTTTCACGGAAAAGTGCGCAACCCCTGCTCAACCAATTCTCCTGCTTATGTATTCCCGACTTCCACCATGACCGCCCCGAAAAGCGCCTCGGGGCAGGAGTGCGAGTCTGGGACTGGGCTTGACTCGCACTCCCCCCGTCGGACGTACCTGGATCTCGCGGATTTTCGGTATAGGCCCTCTAAGGAGTACATAGACCGCCTTCAGGCAATTTTTGACGTCAGGGCGAAATATCTTTACGAAATGTGGGCCGCGTGTCAGATTGCACGCCCGGAACGCATATTCAACCCGGAAGTCGAGGTGGATTTCCCTTGAGACCCCCACCCGATTTTGCGAGAATGGGTGACTTATGGCTGCCACGGATACAACTCGGCTTTCCCTTCTGCTGCGTCTCCGCAACCGGTCAGACAAATTAAGCTGGTCACAGTTTCACGATCGCTACGGCGAACTGCTTTATCGTTATGCACGCAGCCGCGGCGCAAGCCATGCTGATGCGGAAGATATTGTGCAGGAAGTGGAATTCGCCTTATTCAAAGCCATGGATGGATTTGAGTACGACGTACGAAAAGGCCGTTTTCGAGGCTATTTGCGCTGTGCGGTCATTCACGCCATGGGCCGCCGCGCATCGAAACACACGCACGAACAGCCGGGACTGGACCCCCAGACCATGGAAAACCTGGCCGACTCTGACGCCGGCGATGAACAGTGGAACCGTGAGTGGCAATTGCATCGGCTGCGCTGGGCGTTGCGCGAAATTGCCGGTGAATTCGAATCCAAGACGCTCGAAGCATTCCAAATGCACGTGGTCAGCGGCGTATCCGTGGACGAAACCGCGGAACGCCTCGACTTGGGGAAAGCCAGCGTCTACCAGGCCAAGTCCCGGGTGCTGAAACGGGTTAAGGAGAAGCTCGATTCGTTGGACCCCGATGCGGAAGTATAACCAGGGCATTCGGTTGGAATTTTTTTGGATCGACGGCTGACCAGCTTATCAAACTACCACCGTACGAGTGACAAGTGTTGGGCGAAGCCGCCAAATCAGGGCTGGAAATAATTTCGGGGATTCAGTGAAACTGTGTCAAATCGCCCTCCCAGCTTGTCTAACTTACTTCGGGACTCCGCAACACCGCCCGGTTTGTGCTCATGAGCCTATTGCAATGCCCATCTTGCCACTGGAGTGACCCGGACGCCACCGGCGTGAGTACGGCACTCTGTCCTAATTGCGGTAGCGCGCTCCCGGCCTCCACAGTCGATAACCACTCGCAGTCTGCTTCCGCTGATGATGACGCATTGGTGGCACAATTGCGCGAAGCATTTGGCGCTGGCTCACGGGGATTGGGTGGAAAGACTCAGCGCATTTCCGGACCCGGAGGCAAACGCGCTACTGCGGCCGCCGGCGCTACCGAACAGTTCCTCCCTGGAAGTCGACTTGCCGATTTCGAAATCATTTCTGAACTCGGGCGCGGCGGCATGGGTGTTGTTTACCACGCAAGGCAAATTTCCCTCGATCGCCCCGTCGCGCTGAAAGTAATGACCGGCGCTCGCCGCATCGGCCCCACCGCCGCTGAACGCTTCCACCGCGAAGCCCGCGCCGCTGCCCGACTGAATCATGCCAACGTCGTGCCGGTCTATGCGCAGGGGGCCCAAGGGGACACCCACTATTACGCGATGAAGCTGGTCGAGGGCGTAAGCCTGGATACGGCCATCCAGAGCCGCCCGGAACTGCTCAGCAGCACGCATCACATCAGTGCCTCCTCGCAGCGCGCCGTTGAGCGTCTCGGCCCGTTGCCGACGAGAGCCCCCTCGAAATCTGCCACCGCAGTTCCGCAAACGATTCCGACTTCGGCACCAACAGCTGAATCCTCCACTACGATCCGACGCAGCGCGCTGGATTATCGATATATGGCTTCGCTGCTTTCCGGCGCGGCCGATGGACTTGCCCACGCCCACCAGAACGGCGTCGTGCATCGCGATATCAAGCCGCACAACCTGATACTTGGCGACGATCTGCAACTTCACCTGACGGATTTCGGTCTTGCGTTCCTTTCGGTGGAGTCGCACATCACGCAGTCCGGTGAAGTGATGGGCACCCCCGCTTATCTTTCGCCAGAGCAGGTACGGGGAGACATCGGCGCAATCGACCACCGCACCGACATTTACTCCATGGGCGTCACGCTCTACGAAATGATCACACGCCATCGTCCCTTCGAATTCGAATCCCGTGATCAGGTCTTGCACGCGGTGGCGGAAGTCGAACCGCGGCGGCCCCGCCTGTGGGAACCGGCCATCCCGCGCGACCTTGAAACCATTTGCCTGCGCGCCATCGAAAAAGACCCCGCGCGCCGCTATCCGACGGCCAGCGCACTGGCCGAGGACCTCCGCCGCTTTGCCGAAGGAAGACCGATTCTCAGCCGACGCGCCGGGACAGTCGAACGTGGCGTCAAATGGGCACGCCGTCATCGTTCTTTGACCACCGCTATTGTGGCTATCGCTGCTGTCTTTTTCGCCGCGACCGGATGGTCCCTCAGCGTGGCCGCTGCGAATCGGCGCGAGAGCACGGACCTGATAAGCGACATCTATCATCGCCTAGTCCACGAGTATTACCTGGATTGCGATGGATTAGTGCCTCAGGTTGAAACCGCTGAGCGCATGGGTGCGGACCCGGTTTTACTGGGCGTTGTCCGATCGCTCATGGATATCTGCAAATCGGAAAACTCTGCCGCCATCACGCGTCTGGAATCGATTGTGGCCAGCGTTCCCGATCAGCGCGATTGGCAATACCTGCTCTCCTGGGCCAAGTTTCGAGCCACTCGTCGCGATGAAGCCATTTTGATGTTGAAAGAACTAGATGCGGCCGGCGGACCGATGAGTGCCGAGGGGTGGTTCTTCCGGGGTATGGCCATCAACCACTATGACGCCGACGAAGCGGCATTTTCACACGAAAAGGCAATCGCCCTGCGTGCAGCCGATCGCAAGTTTTTCCCGCAAGCCGGATTGAACCTGGGCCGGGCCAACAATCAGCGCATGTACAGCCATCGCTCAACGGATGGCTTCACCGACTCCGAGCGCATTTTCAATCAACTTATCATAGACGGTTATTATGGAAGTCGACCCTATTACCTCTTATCGATTGCCCATCGCCTCGCCGGCGAAATTTCGCTCAACAGCAGCGGCGTGCGCACCGGCGCTTCTGATTATCATTTCGATCAGGCGATGAAGTGGGCAGACAATGGCATCGCGAAAGATCCAACGGACAATCGCCCCCATACCGCGCGGGCCGAATGCCTGGAGCGACTTGGCCGATACGACGAGGCAGTTTCGGACCGAACCCAGGCGCTCGCTTTGACAAGTGACCCGTCCGCCATTTGCGAAACTTTGCAATACCGGTGGCGCCTTCATTATTGGCTCGGTGACTACGAACATGCGCTGGCCGACATGGCCCAAAGGGCGGAATGCGACCAGGGTCCATGGTACAAGCATGTTTATCGCGCGCTCATTTTCGCAGACCGTGGCGATATCGCCGCAGCCCACAGCGAAGCGCGGGCCATCGAGACCGACGATCCCGCCAACCCCAATGCCATTATTTTGTCATTCACCCTTCGATCGGCCCTTGGCGACCCTGCGGCTTTGGACGGCTTACGGAGAGCCGCGACGTCCATCGACTGGTCCAATCCCGCCTGGGACGAAAATTCCCTGCCCGGTTGGAAACAGGCGCTCTTTTCCATGCTGACTGGAGAATTGTCCCACGAAGCGCTGAATGAACTTTCCGCAACCTACGAAAAACCCTATCGCCTGACTGGCGAGTCGGATTTCTTCGCCGGATTGCTGGCCTTGGGTAAGGGCGATCGAGTCGCCGCCCTATCCCACTTTACCAATTCTCACCAATCCTTTGACTCAGAGGCCCGTTTTTCGTATCATGCACGCGCCTTGTTACAAAAGTTGCACTTGGACCCCAATTGGCCAAATTGGCTGCCCGGCGCTCATTCGGATGTCGGGAATTCCGGGAACGGGTCTTCCATGTCCACAGAAACGGGAGGCGTTCGCCATGACTAAAGGCCCTCG
>CAZKIN010000177.1:3617-8032 GCA_964552515.1 uncultured Phycisphaeraceae bacterium | reverse complement strand
GGCAAATGAAAGAGCGTTGAATCTTTGATGAGGCTGGTGTGTGTGCTGCGTTAAGTATTAAACAACTTGGCGAATCAAAATCTGTGAAGTTAGGTCGCCTGGTGCGTACCTCAGTCGCCGTTCACGGACGCGATGCCCACCGCAGCGTCCGCCGGGATTAACTGACGGACAATTGGCACAAACTGGAATGCTTTTTCGCCAGCTTCACGTGCCGCCTCCCGCGCCGCATGTTGCAGCACCACCTGTGACCGCACCGGCGCGGCCCCGTCCGGCGGCGTCAGCCGAACGTAGTTCCCGTCAGTCTGCAAAACCCGCGCCTTCACGTTGTCCGCGAGGATAATCGGCAGAATTTCCTCGACCATCCGCGCCTTGAGCTTCGGATCCTCCACCGGAAACATCACTTCGATGCGGCGGAAGAAGTTGCGCGGCATCCAGTCCGCGCTGCCCAGGTAAACCTCGCCCGTTCCGCCGTTCTCAAAATACATGATACGGCTGTGCTCCAGGAAGCGATCCACAATGCTGATGACGCGGATGTGTTCCGATACCCCCGGCACCCCCGGCCGCAGGCAGCAGATGCCCCTTATGACCAAATCAATCATGACTCCTGCCTGCGATGCGCGGTACAGCGCATCAATTACCGTCGGCTCCACCAGGGCATTCATCTTCACGATGATTCGCGCGGGGCGACCTTCTTCCGCATGAGTGCGTTCGCGGTCGATCAGTTCGATGACCCGCTCGCGTAATCCCATCGGCGCGACCACCAGCTTGGACCATGCCTGACGCTGCGAGTAACCCGTGAGCAGGTTGAACATTTCGCTCACGTCATCGCCGAATCGAGCATGCGCGGTGAACAGCCCGACATCCGTATACACGCGCGCCGTCTGCGGGTTATAGTTGCCGGTTGCCAGATGCACATAGCGGCGGATGCCGTCCGCTTCGCGGCGCACCACCAGTGCGGCCTTGCAGTGCGTTTTCAGCCCGACCACGCCATACACCACGTGTACGCCCGCCTGTTCAAGCGATCGCGCCCACACGATATTGTTCTTCTCATCGTACCGGGCCTTGAGCTCGACCAGCGCCGTCACCTGCTTGCCGTTTTGCGCGGCGCGGGCCAGGGCATTGATGATCGGACTCGGCGCGCTGGTACGATAGAGTGTCTGCTTGATCGCCAGAACCTGTGGATCGTCGGCCGCGCGGTCAATGAAATCCACCACGCAGCCGAACGATTCATACGGATGATGCACCAGGATGTCCTGCGTGCGGATGACGTCGAACATGTTCTGGCCGGACTGCAGCGGCTGCGGCAGGCGCGGCACCAATGGCTCTTCGCGCAGCGTCTTGAACCCTTCCAACTGCTGTAGCGCCGACAAGGCCAGCAAATCCACCGGACCGCGCACGCGATAGACCTCGCGCGAGTCAATCTCCAGGTTCTCTTGCAGAACCTGTACAAATCGTTCATCGGACTGACTGAATATCTCCAGCCGAACCGCTTCACCGCGGATACGCTGCCGTAATGTTTCCTCGATGGTTTCCAACAAATCTTCCGCTTCATCCTCCTGAATGACCAGGTCGGTGTTGCGCGTGACGCGAAATACCGTGTGGTTGACGATGCGAAAGCCGCTGAACAATTCATGCAGGTGTCCGCCGATCACATCTTCCAGCAGCACGAACCGCCGCCGGTCACCAATGCGCGGAAGAAGCACCACGCGCTCCAGCACGCCGGGGACCTGCACGACCGCGAACAATTCCTGGTGCCGACCATCCACTTCACGCTCGATTTGCAGGGCGATGTTGAGACTCTTGTTGTGGACGTGCGGAAAAGGATGTCCGGGATCGATGGCCAGCGGCGTGAGCACCGGATAAACATTGGAATCGAAAAAGGTTTCAATGAAGTTGTGCTCGTCCGCTGTCAGTTGGTCAGTGCGCACCCATTCGATTCCCGCTTCGGCCAGTTTCGGGAACACCTCGGCGTGCAGCACCTCATATTGAGCATCCACCAGTTCATGCACGCGCCGGCTGATTTCCGTCAGTGCCTCGGCGGGATCCATGCCGTCCGCGCCATAGTCCTGCGGTTCCAGGCCCGCCTTGAGCTGCTGATGCAGGCCGGCTACGCGAACTTCAAAAAACTCGTCGAAGTTGGAGCTGACGATGGTGATGAACTTGAGGCGTTCGAGCAATGGATTGCCGCGGTCCTGCGCTTCCTGCAGGACCCGCCCGTTGAATTCCAGCCATGACAACTCGCGGTTGACATAATGCTGCGGGGGGAACACTGCTGACGCGCGCTTCGCCATGACTAGTCACCCTTCCGTTTAGCGGAGGGGGCCGCTGTCTTGCGCCTGACACCGATCTTTCGGGTAACCGCTCGCCGCTTGCCTTCCGCACTCTTGGACCAGTGTATGCTCAGCGTGCGCCCGAAGGCTTCTTCAAACAGTTCCGCCTTGCGCAGCGCGTCCCAGATTTCCACTTGTGGATTGGCGTCCGCATCGACGTATAGCGAGATCGTGTCATGCGTCGTATCGCAGCGCGCGATTCGCACATTCTGCATGTGCGCCCGATCGAGGCCGTCGGCCACGCGCAGAATTCCGGAGAGCTTTCGAGCCAGCTCCTGGCTGTCCTTGTCCAGCCGTACGAAGTTCTCATGCTTGGGCTTGGGTAGCGCGCGGCGGTGATATCGCGCAACGTTGGCGATCAATTCGATTTCACTGGCGGAAAATCCGGGAAGTTCTCCATGCTTGATGAGATGGTACGCGTGTTTATGGTGGCCGGTATGACTGATCAGATAGCCGATGTCGTGCAGCAGCGCTCCGGCCGTCACGATCTCCCGGCCCACCGTTGCGGGACGCATTGCGTCGGGCAGCAAATCGAAAATACTTTGTGCTAGCAGCGCGACATGTTCACAGTGGCGCTCATTCGACCGGCACTTTCGTGCGAACATGCGCACCCATTCCAGGCGCTCTTTCGGCTGGCTGCGCGCCGCCGTGCCCCGCGCGGACAGGTCGGCAATCATGTTGATCAGCATGCCATCCATGATGCCGCGTTCGTTTACAATCACATGCTGACACCCCAGGCGATCACCCAATGTCTGCGCTACGAGCAATCCCGCGATGATGATGTCCGCGCGCTGCGGATTAAGACCCGGAATATGCTTTCGCGCTTCCAGCGGAGTATCGCGCAAACGATCCAGCAGATGGGCAATTTCCCCGAAACTCACCTTATATCCATGCAGCCCGCGCGTGCGTTCCTCGCGTTGACTCTGGACCATGCTCGCGATCGACGTGAAGGTTCCGCCGCTGCCCACCATGGCATCCGGTTGAAACGGAGGGCGACCGATGGTTTCGCGAATGGTCTTCGCCACCGCGCGTTTCATCGCCTTCCAGTGTTTGCCGTTCAGCGGATCGGAATGACAGTAACGTTCCGTCAGTCGCACCGCGCCAATAGGCATTGAATAAACGCGGTCCACCAATCCATCGGCGGCCAGTACCACTTCCGCGCTGCCGCCGCCGATATCCACCACCGCCGTCGACCGTCCCGTCAGAGAGAAATGCCGCACCGCGCTGGCAAAGGCGAGCTGTGCTTCTTCTTCCGGTGATATGACATCCACCCGCACTCGATGTCGGCGCCACACGTCGCGGCAGAAGGCGCGACCGTTGGTGGCTTCGCGCACCGCGCTCGTGGCAATCACCCGCAGTTCCTTGACCTTGAAGCCCTCGGCGATGGCCTTCATGTTGCCGATCGCCTGGAGCGATTGCGTCATGGTGTCGTCCGCAAGCCGGCCCGTTTCCGCAAGTCCATGTCCCAGTCGGGTCATCACCCGTTCTTCATCAAGAATGCGGTAAGTGCCATCGGCCTCCACGCCCGCAACCACCATCCGCACCGAATTCGTTCCGATATCAATGACCGCGAGAGTTCGCTGGTCGGACGATGGCTCTGCCGATCCGCTGATCGACGCGGAACTGCGCAGCGGAACCAGCGCGGTCGTTGACGCGGATCGCTCCCGATCCCCGCTCCCCGCTTCGGGCCGCGCCTCGCTCTTTTCCGGTCGCTGCATGTTCATGATGCCTTCATCTGCGAAAAAATGGCCGCCCGTCCGGACGGTTTCCCTTCATGATTATCGTATGATGTACCGGTCATGTGTAAAGAAACAATGAAGTCGCAGCGGCCAAACCGGTCAAATTCGCCGTATTCTCCGCCGAATATTTATGGTTGTCCCGGTCCCGACGGAACCTGCACCAACTCCGCGTTGGCCGACGTGTTGCGCGGCCGGTAGGCCCCCGTCATGGTCACCAGGACGCCCGGCAGCGAACAAATCAATCCCACCATGCGAATTCCGAATGCCAGGCACACGATCTGGGAAGGACTTCCGAAGCGATCGAAGAAAAAGCGATACGTGATCTCAACCGTCCCGAGACCTTGCG
>CAZKIN010000177.1:0-3517 GCA_964552515.1 uncultured Phycisphaeraceae bacterium | reverse complement strand
CCGAAGCGATCGAAGAAAAAGCGATACGTGATCTCAACCGTCCCGAGACCTTGCGGCGGACCGGGAAGTGACTGCACCACGACACCCGTATAAAAGCAGGTGTAGTAATCGAAGATATTGCTCCAATCGGCGCGCATGCCGATCGCCACGGCCACCGTGAAATAAGCGGCGATCGCCCAGACCTGCAAAAGGAAAGTAATCAGTACGCACGCCAACACGACCTTCTTCTCACGGATGAGCGTTCGCGCTGCGCCGTCGATGCGCCTGATTTGATCCGCCATCGGTAACTTGTCGAGCAACCCTGATGGAATCATCCGGCGCAACGGTGGGGCAAAATACGCCACCATCGCGGCCACGCCGATGCCGAGCATCAGCAGAATGTACATGCGCACGGCCGCAAGGGGGCCGCTCTCCGGCGCGAAAGTGACGATGCAGGCCACGACGAGAATCATGGTGCACAGCCCGACGACGCGATCGAGAAATACCGTCGTGACGGCCTCCGTCTTTTGCGCGGTATGCAATGCCAGAAAATAGGCTTTGAAAACGTCTCCGGCGTTTGACCCGAGCGGCGTGACGAAATTGAGGAAGTTACCCGCGAAGGAAAGCTTTAGGGAATCCCAGTAGCCCAGCGAGATGCGCTGCGCCTCGACCATCCACTTGAATCGCGCGGCCTGCAGAAAGATCACCGGAAAGTGAATGAGCACGGCAAGCAGCAGCAGTTCCTTGCGGCTGTTGTGCCAGGTGGTCTTCAGTCCCAGTCCGATGCGCGGCCGGTCGTGTTTGTCGACGGCGATGGCGGCGATGGGAATCTCCGCGCGCTGACCGTCGGTTTCCTCCCAGACCAGCCGTTCGGTGCCCAGGTCGATGACCCGGCCGACTTTGGACTGGTTTCCTTCTCGCAGGACGACCTCATCGTTAAGCGTGACGCCGCGCATGACAAACCACAGCGCGGCCACGCAAAGAACCAGGCGTAGAACGTCGAAGAGTCTTTTCTTGGTGACAGGTGTCATACACTTCAGTACTGCGCGTCATCGGTAACGCATGGTTCTTCCCGAATCTGGAAAGCTTTACCCGGTGGTTCGTGCCGCAACATCCGCTGCCCGGACCCAGTCCCGCCACCGCTGATCGAGACTGTCCACCGTCATGCCTTCCCATTGATCGGCCAGCGCGTCGGCAATGCTTCGGCCATCCTTGAGATGACGGACGAATCCGGCCAGTTTTCCCGGTCCCAGCGAGTCGAGGTACTCGATAACGCTGTGCGCGAGCGGGTATTCGTGCGTGTCGATCGGTCCGGCGCTGGCGAGCATCGAGCGGACCGGCCAGTTGTGTTTGACGCATTGCCTGGCAAGCATCTGGGCGTTGTTCCACGCCGGGCATCGTGCGCCGAGTACGCGCTGCGCCGACCGTTCCGCGATCCCTTCATTCACCCAGTGCGGGATGAGACGTGTGGAATGCCAGCGATGCAGAAACGCATGCGTGGTTTCGTGCGCCAGTGTCCACGCAAACTGATCGTAATCCACCTGGGAATCACCGAAGCGCAGCAAAGCGACATGGGTGTGTCCGTTGGCTTCGATGGACCGGGTGTAGCCCGCGGACTGCGCGGCGTCATAGCCGTCGAAGGTGCGCGCGAACTTGCGAAATCGATTGGGTGACCGAAAGACGAAAATCGGACACTTGGCCAGAAATACGGACTCGTCGCCGGTGACCATGAACTGTCGCGAAAGCTCGGCATATAGCTGTTCGCACCACTCGCCCAGCATGGGGTTCTCGGCTTTCGCCCAGTCGGACCAGATGAGAAAATGTTCCGTTTCGATGAGCGCGATCTGCCTGCCGATCGTTTCCTGTACTTCGGTTCCGAATCGCCGATAAATCTCCAGCACCAGAGCCCGGACTTCGGCGGGTGTCCGAACCATGTCATCGGGCTGACCATTCGATGCCAGCGCGGTATCGATGGCCGAAAAGTTGCGGTCACGCAACGTCACTTGTGTGTCATCGTCGGGTTCGTTCCTCGGGAACGACTGATTCATATTGCGCTTGCGCGGCTTGTGCGTTTCGATCAATTCCTGCACGGCCTTTTGCATGCCGGGGTCCAGCTTGACGGCCGAAGTGAGTTCTTCGGAAGCCAGGTCGCGCTTGTTGCGCCGCAAGGTGTAGGCGCCGAGCCGAAAATGCTGATCGGCATTGAGGGGCAGGCCATTGCGCGTGGTGAACAGAAGCTGTCGCTGCACCGCGTAGCCGCTGAGCGTGTCGAGTTCATTCCATGAAAAAACATACGGCGTTTCGCCGCTGACCAGGACGAGTCCATGATCGTTCCAATCGGCGACCGCGCCGCGCAGCGAACCGCCAGTGTTGAGCACGACGGTGACCTGCGGGAGGGGGGCATTTTCTGCTGACTCTGGAGAGACACTCTCTGCGCGACGGCCGATCACGATGAAGGTGACTGACAGCAGGCAGACAGCAGCAAAATGTGCGCCGCGCCGCGGTTTTTCAGCGTTTTTTGGTGTCACGGATAAGACATTCACGAGCCAAAATCCCCGTTTTCAAACGACGCCGTTTTGCCATCCATGCGGACCAGATGCATGGCCGGGTGGCGACCGCGGAGCTGCATGAGCTGCACGCGGTTCATGCGCACTTCCAGTTCGACGCCTTCGGGCAGGTAATTGCGGTTGAGGATTTCGGCGGATTTCAGCAGTTCCGAAATGAGTTTGCCTTCGGAATGCGGAATACGCATGGTGGCGACGGCGGTGGTACCGTACATGCGCTCGCCGACCATGTCGGCGAGGGTGTCCAACCCCTGACCGGTCACGGCGGAAACAAAAAGCGACGTGGTGCGGTGCCGGGCGAGCAGTTCGGACATTGAGGCATCGTCGATGATATCGGCCTTGTTGAGCAGCGTGATCTGCGGGATGTCCTGGCAGCCGAGTTCGACGAGCACCGCGTCCACCGCTTCGACCTGCTGAAAAGCGGTCGGTGAAGAAGCATCAACGACATGCAGCAGCAGATCGGCGTGAATGGCCTCTTCCAGCGTGGCGCGGAACGAGGCGATCAAATGGTGCGGCAAGTCGCGGATAAAACCGACGGTGTCGGAGAGCAATGCAGCTCGGCCTTCACCCAAGTCCCAGCGGACGGTTTTGGTGTCGAGGGTGGCGAAGAGCTGATCGGCGGCATAGCGACCCGCGCCAGTCAGTTTGTTCATCAAAGTGCTTTTGCCGGAGTTGGTGTAACCGACGAGCGACACGGTGTACTGATCGTGGCGGGCCTTGACTTCGCGCTGCTTGCGGTGGTCGATATCGTCAATTTCCTTCTTGAGCAGGCTGATGCGGTCCTTGACGAGGCGGCGGTCGATTTCGATCTGGCGTTCGCCGGGGCCGCGCGTGCCGACGCCGCCGACGGCACCGGCGGTGGTTCCGCCGCCCGCGCCGGCGAGGCGCTCAAGGTGGGTCCACATGCCGCGGAGTCGCGGCGCGGTGTATTGCAACTGGGCGAGTTCGACCTGAATCTGGGCTTCGCGGGTTTT
>CAZKIN010000176.1:2024-8068 GCA_964552515.1 uncultured Phycisphaeraceae bacterium | reverse complement strand
CGCTCCAGAATGGAAAGAAACTGCACGATGACCGCACGCTCCTCCGAAAGCGAGCGCGAGGTCGCCGCCGGGCGATCCTCCAGGCCCGCGGCGAGTTCGTCGAAGTAATCGAGAAACGCGTCCAGACGCTGCCGGGCGATGAAGATGTTGCCGCCATAGTAATAGGGAAAACCCAGGTAGCTGTCCGCGGCGGTGTCGCGCAGCACCAGCGCAGTGTCCGTCAACAGGCACGCGCGCTGCGCGCCGTCGTTCTCAAACCAGGGTATGCGGCCGGTGGCATCCAGACCGGCGGGAAGCGTCTTGGACAGCGCGGCGTCACGTCGCCCTCCGGCGGCGCTGCGATACGTGTAGGTAAGGTCGGCAATCGGAAATGCGGCATCGAAATCAACCAATGCGCCAGCGCGGAGTCGGATGATGATCTCTCCGCCGCCCTGCCGCGTGCTGAGGAAAAGCGTCGGCACCGTAAGTTCCAGCACATGGGTATTAATATCCACATCCGGCAGGCCGTGGACGGATTCAATGTCGAGTTCAAACGGAATGTTCACCACGAGGCGCACGTCATAGGCAATCGGCGCGACCAGAAAATCAAAGTCCTCGTCAAACACTGACACCACCCGGTCATAGTCGCCAAGGAAAAAGTAATTGCCACCCCGCACCTGCGCGATGTCCTGCGCCAGCTCATCCCCGAAATCCGCACCCACCCCGAACACCGTCGCACCGATTTCATCATCCGCGTAGCTCTGCATGATCTCCACGAAATCATCGGCCTGCGAGAGTCCCTCGGTGGGCAAAGCATCGGTAAAGAGAATGAGCCGACCATGACGCCCATCGGCCACATAACGGCGAATGGCTTCGTATCCCGCGGTGAGGCCGCGTTCGAGGTTCGTGCCCCCTTCCGGCACGATACCGTCGAGCGCGCCCTTGATCGCGGCGATGTCGTCGCCACGGGCGCTTTCGGTACGCACGTCAGCCTGGTCGTTGAAGGTGACGACGCTGACGCGATCCGCAGGCGTCAAATTGGCCAGCAGACGATCGACGGCCACGCGCACCGCGTTGAACTTGGTGGTGCGCGAATTGCCGCTCAGCGAATCCTGCATCGAACCGCTGATATCGATGACCAGAGCGAGTTCCAAATCCGGGCGCTGAAAATTGTCCGCGTTGATAGTGGTGCCAAATCCAATGGCCAGCGTGGCGAGCGGACCAAAGGAATCAAACGGCACGTTCCATCCACCGGCGGCGGTCATGAAGAGCTGTGCGCTTTCCGCCGGTTCGCCGAGGTCAATACTGTGCTCGGACAGCAGCCCCTCCACCGTCATGGATTCGGGGTTGGGAATGGCACCGTCCTCCAGCGCCCGGCGGAAACCGGCAACATCCTGCTGCCCGCCCGTGGTCACGCCGGCATCGAATCCTCCCGCGCAGCCTGCCAGAGTCGCCAGCATCGAAAAGCATGCCAGCCGTTGCGGGACCCGGCAGGTGAGACCTTGGATGGCAGGGATTGAAAAACGATGAAACATGGCATTGAATCCTGTTGAACCGTAACGCGCCAATCCGCCGAGATGCGGCGAATTCAAAACGAGAGCGCACGATCCGCGCATCGCGGGTCGCGCTGTTAAAGGATCGTAGGCCAAGGCCAAGTGTCCGGCGATGCACCAAGCGGTAAGCAGACAGGCTTACCCGGCAGGATGAGACCAAAAACGCGGGCCGAGGTATTCAAAACCCCGGCCCGCTTAAGCTCTATGACTTTACGTGCGACCGATCAACGGTCGTAGGAAAAGAAACCGGCAATTTCCTCGTGCACTTCGATCGTGTTGGTGATGATGAACGAGCGGTTGTTGAAAATCTCGATGCGGCCGGCACCCGAACCCGTCGGCTGAAACGTAGATTGTCCTTGCCCGCCGAAATCCGGCCCCCACGTATCACGCGCGATGGAGTTGCGGATGGCGTCCCGCAATTCCTGAAGCCGTTCCTCAATCTCGTCCTCTTCCTCTTCCAGATCTTCAGAGCCGCCGCTGCTGCCGCCGCCGAACACGCTTTGTCCGCCGCCACCGCCGCCCGACGAACCACCCTGACGAGCCGCCTGTTCCAGATCAATCGTGGGGGCACTGCGACCAAAATCCGGCGGGACAATCACCAGATCGGAAACATTGTAAACGCGGGTTTCCATCTTGCGTTCAAAATCGGCCTTGCTGGAAATGCGCAAGGTATCGCCAATGGCGCGGAACCGAACCTGGCCATCTTCGGAAAGCTGATCGACCACTTCCTGAAGGACCACACCGACCGTGGTGTCGCGAAGCGATAGCGTCACGGGCTTTTCCGCATCGACGCCTTCCGCATTCAACTGCGACCAGCGAATGATGATATTGACCCGGTCCTCGGATTGGTCGCGCAGCCAGTCCACCACTTCTTCAAAGGTGGCATCAGTCCATTCCACCTTGTCTACGGATCTCTGGAGCAGACGTGCCCCTTCAGTCCGCTCACGCAGGGCGGTTGCTTTGGTGGCCTTGCGCTGCGGCCTGGCGACCGGTTCAGCTTCCTGCCCGAATGCAGGAGCGGCCAAACCCGCGGCCATCATGATTCCCCCAAACAACAGTAAGCCTCGTGCCCGTTTCATAACCCGTTCTCCACAACGTACCCCGGTTTACCTGCGGCAATATTCACTCACCGCCCACCTTCGAAAGAAGATGACACCCCCCTGCTTAGATCGACCGAATGGATTATACCCTGCGGCTTTTCGGACTCAACTACGGATGCGACTTTCCTACATGGAGCGGAAAACGGCAGGCGGGAGTCGCCCGGTCATTGGGCACTGGCCAGGACGACGGTATCGGCCGGGGGGTATTGCTGATCCAAGGCCAGGATGACCTGATCAAACAGATGCACCAAAGCGCCGGGCGCCACACCCGCACAGATGGTAACGGTGCGCCGTTCGTCGTGCCAGGCAATCACCGCCGGAGATTCGTTGTCAGCGCTGACAAAGTACTGGCGGGAGAGCAGTTCATCCTTGGGCTGGGTAACCAACTGCGGCTGCGGCGGCGTGGTAAACACCGACAAGCGCTCGCCGGATTCGGGCACGACATAGGTCAGGTGCATACCCTGCACGCCCTTGAGGTCACATTGGCAGCCGCTGCGCAGGCGATAATTCGAAATGCTCAATTTCGGGACAGCCAGCGTGAGGTTGTAGGTCTCCCGGGATGTTGTTTCCAACATTCGGTAATGGCTCATCTCCAGATAGTCGCCCGAACGCCACAGGCGGCAATCCAGATGGTGATCACGAACGGCGTTGACGAATTGCGCGGACGCAGACGCCGGGCCCCTGGCACCGGGCCAAACCGCGAAGACAACCGCCAGCGCGACCGCCAGACCCAGAAACGCCAAGGACCCGCGCCGGCGTGAACGCCGACCGGTCACCGACAGGGCAAATTCGGGCTCGTTTTCGAATTCGTCCGCGCCATCGTCCAACAAGGCGGTCCCCCCTTCGCGCTGCAACAACGCGCGCACTTCGCGATGGAGACGCGGCGGCGCGGACTGATCGCCCCAGAGACGGACGATGGCCGAACGCTGCCGGGAGATTTCCTCGACGCGGCCCGCACAATTGGGGCACATGTTGATGTGCTCCAGTGCTTCCAGGTTCTGGCGCACGTCCAGTTCGCCATCGGCAAACGCGCCGGCAAATTTTCTAAACGAAGTACAGTTCATAGCGAGTCGCGTTCCTTGAGGAATCGGTGCTCCCGCGCATAATTGCGCAGCCGGCGACCGAGGAGCTGCCGGCCACGATAAAGCCGGCTCATGATCGTTCCCATCGCACAATTGCACACATCGGCAATCTCGCGATAGGTCAGGCCTTCAATCGCCCAGAGGAGCAGAACAAAACGATACTCGGGCTGCAGGTCGAGAACCGCACGTTTGACTTCGTCGTCAAACTGATCCCAGTCCATCGTGGATGCGGACATGGGTGTGGTGTCGCCATCAGCGAGTTCGTCCTCAAAATTATCGAAGTCCACGTCGTCGAGCAGAGTCGGCGCGCGGCGTTCGCGCGTTTTGCTCGTGTAAAAAACATTGTGCAGGATACGGAACAGCCAGGGGCGGGCGCCATACTCGCGCAGTTCGAATCCGTTGAAGGCGCGGAAGCCGCGAATGAACGTCTCCTGCACGAGATCGTCCACTTCCGCTTCGTTGCCGGCGAGCGCGCAAGCCATCCGATGTACCGCATCAAGATGCGGCATGGCAATGGCTTCAAAGCGTTCTTTTGACGCGGCGCTCATACACTCCAAAAACCAGTTCCGGCGACCAGATTCGCCATGTTCTCGATAGTTTAACAAGAATCCCGACGCGACTATTCCCCAAAACCCAAATGCCCGTAAGTTCCGGTAGTGACGGCACTTGGCACTGCATCATAGCCGATGGATCGTCCGCAAACCAAATCCGCGGACGGCGAAGAGTAAAGTTCGATTGGAAGACACGTGACGAGTTTGGTGACCGACTGACCGCGTCTCAGGACGGCATCAGGACTTCAGCGGATGGCCGCGCGGGGACGCGCGAACGCCCCGCATCTTCACGCACCGCCGCCTTCTGGGTAAGCAGCGGTCGCCGCTGTGCGGTGCCCCGCTGCATATGAAAACGCATGATGTGCGTAAGCAGTCCGGTCGCCAGCATGGTGGCATGCGTAAACGCCAGGACTCCCGCGAGGACGATGCGCGACCAGTGCAACGTGACGACGCCCGCCGTGATGCGCGACCAGATGCCCGGGCCGATGAGCCAGCCGATGAGCGGCAGCGCCAGCGCCGCGAATACCAGGAGCGCCGTCGGGCGATAGAGTGCGTTGGTGATGGTCATCAGGAATGTGCCGGGTGACGGCGTTCCTTTGAGCAGGCGATGCAAATTGTCGGCCAGCACTCCCGCGGAGAGGAGCATGATGCCGGTGGTGCCGAGGAACGAACAAAAAAGCAGGCGGTAGATCATGTCCTCAGAAAAAGCGCCGACGCGCAGCCATTGTTCCAGCGGATAAATCGCCAGCAGGCCGGTGACTGACAGCATCATGACAGCTGCGGCCAGAAAGAGCCGCGCCGGCCGCCACATCATGGTCATTTCAAGGATGGTTCGCAGAAAACGTATGCCGTCGCGAACCACGTGCAGCTTGGATTCGCCGACGCGTTCTTCGTAGGACATCGGCTTTTCGACGATGCGCAGCCGCTCGTCCATCAGCACGCGTGCGCTCATCGCGGGCGTGAAGTGCAGACCATCGGGCAGCGGATAAAGCTGATGGAGGGCGTCGCGGCGGATCACGCGCATGCCGCTGGCGGTGTCAGTCACGTTGCGATTGCTCAGCGCGGACAGGATGAGCGCATATATGCGATTTCCGAGGCGACGGATGCGCGGCATTTTGCTGGTCGCACTCATGCGCGAGCCGAGCGCGACATCGGCGCTTTCTTCCATCATGGCGCGACAGAGGTCCGCGAAAAAAAGCGGGTCGCAGGTGCCGTCGGCATCGAGAAAGCCGACGACGTCGCCGACAGCTTCGGCGAATCCGCGCTTGATGGCCGCCCCATAGCCGCGGTTGCGTTCAAAGACGATGAGCTTGATATCGCTGTAGCCGGACGCGATTTCGACCGTGCGATCCGTCGAGCCGTCGCTGACCACGATGATCTCGACGGAATCGACGGGCGATTCGCGGACGATGACCTCGCGCGCGGCGAGGCAGCGCTCGATGATCGAGGCGATGGCCTGTTCTTCGTTCAATGCCGGTATGACGATACTCAATTGCATATAAGAGTTCCCATAACTTCTTCGGAAAAGTCGGCTGGGCGGTTGATTGACGCAGCCAAGCCGGGCGGGATTTCAAGGGCGGGGTCGCCTTGGACGATAGGACCGATAACAGTCGACTGTCCCATGGTCCGTCGCCTTGGCACGGCATGGTCATGCTGCTGCGCCGGTTTCTGTGATGAAGGTATTCAACGTGCTGCGACCGAACGAATTACCCAAACGCACCCGATGGTGGCGCTGCGCCGTCGCCCTGGGTGTCATATATATGGCACTTTCGGCGCTGT
>CAZKIN010000176.1:0-1924 GCA_964552515.1 uncultured Phycisphaeraceae bacterium | reverse complement strand
CCCCGCTGGTGGAGTCGGACTACGCTTATCAGCTGCTCGCGGCCGATCGGCTGGTGGACGGAAAAGGATTTACCTCCCTGCAGCCGGTCGCGCCGGGGCAGCCGTGGACCTGGCGGTATGACTGGGGGTTCTTGACCCAGTGGCCCGCCGGATATGCGCTGCTCGTGGCGGCCGTGCGCAGGCTCACCGGAGGCACCACGCTGGATGCGTGCGCGGCAGTGGGCTGCGCTGGCGCGGCGCTGGCGCTGGTCGGTTGGTTTGCGTGGCTGCGGCGGTGCGCGCCCAGTGGACTCGTGGGCTGGATGCTGGCACTCTGCGGCGCGGTTGCGGCGGTGTCGCCCGCGCTGCTCATCAACCCATCAACCGACGGACTGCTCGTGGCGGCGATCCCCTGGGTACTGCTGCTGGCGCATCGCGTGGTGGAAGGAAAACACTGCGCAGAAGAAAGTAACGGCGACGATCGACCGGGCGCAGGTTCGTCCGGTGTTCCGGTCGCATTTGCCTGTGGATTGCTCGCGGGCGGACTTGTCTGGCTGCGCTATGCGGCGATTTTCGTACCGGGTGCCATGATCGTGGCACTACTGCTGTGCACGCGGGGCAATCTTCGGGCGCGAATTCGCCGGGCTTTCGCGTTCGGCTTCGGCGCGGCGATTCCCGTGGCGGTAATCCTGCTGGTCAACATGTCGATGGCACAAGGCGGAGGCGTGCAGGAGCAGCTCAACCTGGGGCAGTCGATGCGGGTGCGCCTGGAGCCGGCGCTGCTGATCGAGGCGTGGCGGCGCTGGGCCGACCTCGGTTATTACAGTCATATTCCGATCGCAGGCAGTTTGCTGGCGATTCTCCCCGCCCTGGTCATCATCACCGCGATGCTTCCGTGGAGCCTTGGTCGGCGCATGCGATCCGCGCTGTTTTCACCGGCTGGCGTGTTGTCGCTGCTGATGCTGGTCGCCGGACTGGGATTGATTGTCACCGCGACCGCGCTCTTCGGCGAAAAGTTCAATTATGTCGGTTTGGATCGATACTATCTGCCACTGCGGCCACTCTATTTCGCGGTGGTTCTTGCGCCAATGCTGGCGTTTGTTTCATCGCGTCACCCGGAAAGTGATGGTCGGGGCGCAATTTCCCGGCGTTCTATCGTATTTGTTGCGCGCGTCGTGGCAGTCATCGGCCTGTTGGTCGCGACGAACTGGAGTGTGCAGCAGGACTGGCGGCGCACGCTGCTGCGCTGGGGCGAAGCACATCGCCCGGTGACGCCTTATGGTCAGTGGGCACGGTGCTTTTCACCCGCCTCCGCCGAACTGTACGGTTGGCTGCGCGCGCAGGCGTCGCCGCAGCTCCTCCTCGTCAGCAACTTTCATGAATATGTCGCGCTGGAGACGGGACTGCAGACACTCCCCGTTCCGCCCGATCGCGCGGCGCTGGAGGCCTGGACGACCACCATCCGCGCGGCGCGTCAGGTCGACGACTTGCGGATTCTTTTCGTCCTCGATGGTGACAATCGCTGGCGCGACTATTGGATTGAAAAGCCGGAGGACCTCGTTCAGCGGTTTGATCTAGTTCCGGCGCACGCCGTGCCGGCAGCGCTGGCCCAATGGGTCTTCGAACCGGTTCCCAGCGCCGTGGCGCAAAACGGCGCCTCGTGAACTACTTCATCAATCGCAAGAGAATATTCCCCTAACTTACGTCCGGCACACGATTTACGAAAAATCCGCAAATTTCCTTGACTTCTCTTGCCTTGTTTGGTATATGTTAATACGCGGTCGTCGATCACCGCAGCGGAGGGTGGGCCCATGCGCTCCGCACATTACTGCCCATGCACCGCTGCGCTTCCGGTCCGCGCCGATTGGTGACTGTTATGTGGCACACTCGAAAAAAATCGCAAAACAAAGCCATTCACATGCGCACCCATAAGCCCGATCGGAAA
>CAZKIN010000175.1:2082-8126 GCA_964552515.1 uncultured Phycisphaeraceae bacterium | reverse complement strand
GCGCGGTGTATTGCAACTGGGCGAGTTCGACCTGAATCTGGGCTTCGCGGGTTTTAGCGCGCGCGGCAAAAATATCGAGAATCAGTTCGGTGCGGTCGATGACTTTGACGCCGACGATTTCCTCGATGCCGCGGATCTGACGGGGGTGGAGTTCGTTGTCGACGATGACCACATCGGCCTCGTTGGCTTGAATGCGCTCGGCCAGTTCCTCGACCTTGCCCTTGCCGAGGGCCAATCCAGTGGTAAATTTCTGGCGTTTTTGCATCATGCGGTCGACGACTTCGACGCCGGCGGACTCGGCAAGCGCAGCGAGTTCGCCGAGGGGATCACGCAAGTCGGCCTTGGTGTGGGGCAGGAGAATCGTCACGAGGACGGCGCGTTCGGAGCGTTTCGCGGCACCGCCGGTGAGCGGTTCGCGGACGGAGCCGGGCATCCGCAGGTGCGGGCGTTTGTCGTCGGACAGGTCTGAGCGTTTGGTTCCCCTCATAGGTGCAGGATGATAACGGACTTCGGACGACGCGGCGAATGATGGGACCGGTGGATTCCCCGCGGCGATCAACATGTCGCTTTGAGTTGGGGCAACGTGGTCATCGACGGACGAATGAGTGGTGATCCGCACGCTTTTTCCTTTCGGTACAGGGAACGGGCCAGGCGGCACAAACGCAGTGCCGCCGGCGCGGAATACGGGGCTTACACCCTTCAGACACCAGGGGTGATTCAGGGAGGCGCGCCACGCGGAATCAAGGGGGGGCAGAGCTGCGAGATCGGCATTCGTTGGGGCTGGATTTCTGAAAATGCGCTAAAGGCGTCACCTACGGCATGAGGGGGCAGCGACTGGCCAGGAAGACTGTTTCACGGGCGGGAATTGTAGAATCGCCGGTAGGCATTCTGGGCCGCTGTGGTTTCGATCGTTTCCCCATGGGAACGTTGAAACTCCCTGTATCCCTTCTCTTCTTGCTCCACTATTTGTCTTATGCGCGCAATTGCGGCAGACTCTGGTGGCTCCAGTATTCCAATGCGGTCACATTCGATCATCATGATTATCGGTGTTGCGGTTTTTCCCTTGGACTCCAATTCTTCAATGCATTGCCAAGCCGCAGTTGCGACTGCGCTGCGGTCCTCACAATAGCGCAAAGCTTGGCGGAGAGCCCAAGGCCGGGTGTAAGGGCGGGGGCCTTCACGGATTAATTTCAAGAGTCCTGGGCAATTCCCGTGTAAAATCATTTTGTCGTAGTACTGCCTGAAGAAGTTGCCGCCCACACGGGTGGATTCATCCCTTTTAATCATTTCCTCAAGCCATTTGAGGCCGCGCTCATCACCATCTTCGAGGAAGAACTCCAGGCTGGGAAACCACGTTCCATTTTGGCTTTCTTCATCACTGGTTGGCCATGACGCATTCAATCGTTCCGCCATCACGGCCCGCAAGTTTTCGTCCGCGACATACACTGCCAATTCGGCTGCAATTCGAATCCATTGCGAGCGTATCGCCGGATCTTCAATTAACTCCAACAGTACACGCCTCTGCAAAGCCTCATCTCCGGCGGCGAGTTCAAATGTGTACCGAACGGCGAGATCTCCGGCCATTTTTCCGATCGGGCCGGTATCCCGGGCAATGGCAAGGAATTGGTCCATGGCTTGCTGCGCTTTGGATGGAGAATCAATCGCTGCCTGCAATATCTCTCCGACTTGCTTGCGGCATTCATAAATTGTTGAGCATTCAACTGGCGATTGGGGCTCAGAGGCCGCGGAGAATTCTGCTATGGCATTGATGCAACAAATCAGACAAAGAAGAGTTGCGGCTTTTGGGCTGGCATGTCTCATGATTTGCCGCACCATGAACAAAGGAAGTTATGCCAAATTCGAACTTCTACGACGCACGACACGACATCTAGAACGCACACTCCCAAGGCGATTCAAGAAGTCATGGAATTTATTGTCTCAATGCGGCCTGCCGAATGCAAGGGAATTCGCAACAACATCATGAAGGCGGCAGCGAGTACAAATGATTGCCATGAAGGAACTACGCTTAAAGACATGGCCACGCTTGTCATGGGCGGCGTCTTGGTAGTTTCATGATTGCAGATTGGTGTGCCACGAAGTAGTCGCACGTGCGTGGGCCATGCCACCCCAGAGTGCTACGATGATGACATCCGCACCGCAACGCCGCCCACAAGCGGTGATGCTACATTGCATACAAAAGCACCGGTCGCTTACGCTCGCGGTTCTGATAGGTCGCTGACGATTCGGGATAGTTGTGGGGACTCGCCGAATGATTTGGGTTGGAGGACGGTGACCCAGGGTAGGACCGGCGTGGCCGGTCCAACCTTGGGCTAGAGGACAGAACGCCGTTGGCGTAGTGACGCAGAGGCGCAGCGACCGCGCACGGCGATAAGTTCACGAGGGTCGAGGTGGTCCGCTGAAGCGTACCCAACAAAAACTGGTGCGTCGGGGACGCACCCTACGTTGTTCCGCTGAAGCGAACCCTGTCGGCTGGAGCGATGGGGCACACATTCGGAGCACACAATGTGTTTGCACCACGAAGGGCACGAAGAACACGAAGGGAAGAGAAAGAATCAGCCGTTCCTCCGGGACTATGCGGCCTTGAGGGGGCTTACCCAGGAATAGATTCCGGGGCTACATTCGGTCGTCGCTACGCGACGCGTGAGCGGTGAGAGACCAGGTGAAATCGAGGCGCTGCGGATGGTCCGCTGAAGCGTACCCAACAAAAACTGGTGCGTCGGGGACGCACCCTACGTTGGTCCGACTAAGCGGTCCCTTCCGGCTGAAGCGATAGGGCAGCCGGTCATGGTACACAATTGAGCCGAGGTATTTGCCCCAGGCAATAGCTTGCGGTGCGGTAGAGTTGAATTGCAAACAAGCCCGGCTGAAGCCGGCTGTCCATACAAAAATTAAAAGAAAAATTAACAGTGGTCAGTGCCCTCCAGCTAAAGCTGGAGGCAAACACTGGTCGGCTAAAGCCGACCGGGGCGTCACTGCGCTTAACGATCGCTCGCACGCGATTGGGGGGGGGCGAAACAGTATCGAAATCACATGTCGATCAAGTGGCAGCCTGACGAAGGAGAACGCATTTGGATTCGGAGTATTCGCGGAAGCTGAATCAAGAAGCAAACGATCGCGGCGACACGACGAACAGCGGGTGCAGTCGAAGCCGAGCATCCGCGCAGGCTAAAGCCAGCGGCTCGATGGGACGGCCGATCTGCCATGAACGAACATGCCCGCCTTTTGGGGCGGGCATGTTTTCCACTCGCTGCTTGATACGTCACTTGGGAATCGCGGCATCAGCAAGTCAGGTGACCGGTCGCTGACGCTCGCGGTTCTGATGGTCCGCTGAAGCGTACCCTACAAAAACCGTTGCGGAGGGGACGCACGAAACATTGGTCCGCTGAAGTAGTTCTCCGCAAGTTCTGGTGCGTCGGGGACGCACCCTACATTGATTCGCTGGAGCGTACCCTGCGTCACTGAAGCGGATACCACAATTCAGACCGCTTGCTTACGGGCGCGGCTCGGAAATACAAACCAATGACACGTCACGGTCATGGATCAATCAGATAAATCCGCACGATGGTCACGAACGATCCCTCCGGGAAGAGGAAGCGGAATTCGGCGGGTACTTCGATATCCTCGAAAGTAACATCGACGAACTCCAGGGTGCCGGTGGGATTGGAAGCTGCCGCGAAATTGTCTGGCAGGCTCGTGACCAGCGCGGAATCGAGCACGTTGCCGTTGGCGTCGAGCGCTTCAACAACCAGCGGATTGTCCGCCGTGATTCCATTGCCGAAGAGCGGTTCGATGCGTACGCCGCCGACGGGGCCGGGTGTGCCGTCGGAAAGCGACAGAGACTCGACATCGACGAGCATCGTGCCCGGACCGAAGCCGATGTGCGGCACGGGACTGTTGCTGCTCTGATACATAGCGCCGGGCGCGTCGACGAGTTCCACTTCGATGGATCCGATAGGCTGCATTTCGATATCGGTGACCGGGCCGGTATCGCGAACGGGCGGGATGGAGCCTACGCCGTCGGCGAGGAATGCGAGATCGATGCAATAAAGGGTGACGGCGATTGCGCCGCCGTCGGCGCCCGCCATGCCCTGGGTTTCGCTTTCCATTCCGGCATTGCCCGCAGTGTCGCCGGTTCCGGCCGCGCCCGCGACGGCGGCTGCGGCTCCGCCCGCGCCGCCCGTGCCGGGAGCGCCGAGGCCGCTGTCACCGCCGTTTCCACCATTTCCGCCGGTTGCGGTGGCGGTTCCGCCATCACCGCCGACACCGCCGCCATCCGACGCGACACCGGACCCGCCAGCGCCGCCGGTGGAAGTGGCCGTTGCACCCGCACCGCCATCGCCAGCGTCATCAAATTTGCAATCACCGCCGTTTCCGCCATTGCCGCCGACGGTGGTTCCGTCGCCGCCGGTTCCACCGAACGCACCATTGGTATTCACGGGAAGCCCGGACGCGCTAAGTGAGGCGTTGCCGCCTGCGCCACCGGTGGCGGAGGCTGGTCCGCCGGGTCCGCCGTCGCAGCAGGCGATGCCATCGCCGCCGGCGCAAGCTGACGCATTAGCGTCGCCACCATCGCCTGCGCGAACGCCGCCGATGGTGACATTTTCGAGTCCCTGTACGTTGCCGCGGGCGAAAATGCGTTTGCGGTTTTCGCCGCCGTTTCCACCGGTGGCGGTGGCGGATCGGCCCATTTCGCCGGGGCAGCCGGCCGCGCCGGCGGGACCGGTGGTAACGGTGGCATTGCCGCCGTCGCCGCTGCGTCCCGGGTTGATGATGAGCATGCCACTGCGGACGTCCACACCGTCCGCGCCGGTCATGCGGAAGTTGCCGGAGTTTCCACCGAGGCCGCCGGTGGCGCTGGCGCAGGACGCGGTCGAATTTCCGCCGGGTCCGCCGTCGGTGAGGTTGAGTGTCACAGTGTTGACAATATTGATGGGTCCACCGGTGTTGGTGATGCTCAGACGCATGCCGTTCTTGCCGTTTCCGCCCATGGCGTCATCGCCATCGTTCATGGATTCGTCGGCGTTTGCGCCGGCCGGAGCCGCGGGACCGTTAACGGTGTAGTTGTTGAGGTCGAGCGGGCGATTGCCGGTGAAGCGGAAGATGACGACGGGCACATCGCCGGGCGGCGCGGGAGCGCCGGCGGGGGGCCAGGTGCCGGAGACGGTGACGGGCGTGCCGGCGCCCTGCTGCAGTGGCTGCAGTGCCAGTTTCAAGTCATCCGGGTCGCCGTCGAATGCGGGGTTGTCGGGCGGTAGGGGGACGAGAGTGGGCAGGTCGTCGCCGCTGACGTCCTCGACTTCGTTGAAGAAGTCCTGTGGGGTGCGGGTGAAAGTATCGTCGTCGTCGGTAATGACGATGGGCCCGGTGCTTTCGAGTACGGAGCCGTCGTTGATGGCGACTGTGCCGTCGCCGACGCGGATGAAAATGCCGACGGGCTGAGCGCTGAGCGGGGCGTCGTCGGCGCCGGGAGCGGTGGTTTCGTCGAGGTTGGAGAGGAGACCGTTGACGGTCAGTGCGCCGCTGACGCGAATATCGATGCGGCCGGATTCGGCGCGAATCGTTCCGTTCAGTATCGCGTCGCCGGTGACAGTTACGACGGCATCATTTTCGATGGTCAGGGTGTCACCTTCCTCCACGGTGAGTGCGGCGAGGGTGGTGTCTTCCGTGATGGTGTCGCCAACGCCGTCGGGCGGAGGGGGCGTATTGGGACAGCCGCCCATGGCGAGGGCGACGAGCATGGGAAGTGCCAGATATATGACACTACGAGCTAGGGTTTGGGGTTCGCCAATGCGACCGTGACCGGCCATGGGTTTTCTCCTTCATGAGTGGTGAGGCAGCGGCACCAGAGGAATCGGTGATTTCACGCGCGGCAAACGGTCGGCGCGCGGAATCGCTGCAAACATGTCTCCATTGAGAATCAAGATCGGCACGGGGGGAGTTCGGAGATTACCCAAGTTTTAAGCGGAGGTGGAGGTTTTTTCGGTGCGGGAGGTGTATTGTTGCATGACGGCGGCGACGAGTGC
>CAZKIN010000175.1:0-1982 GCA_964552515.1 uncultured Phycisphaeraceae bacterium | reverse complement strand
TGCGGGGAATTTGTCCGGCCAGATGGGGTACCGGCGCCGGTCAAGACTGATCCTGACCTCGAACCACGCGGGCGGCGGGGGCTGCGCTACGGCCTTCGTCGGTCAGTTGTTTGATTCGGCGATTGGCGAAGCGGACGTTGCTGCGATTGTCGGTTTCGACTTCCGTAACGGTGCGGTAGAGCTCCAAGGCGCGATCGCGGTTGTGGAGGCGATAGTCGTAGACGACGGCGGCCTGAAAGCGCGCGGGGTGCGGCGTTTTCGGATCCCACGTCCAAGCGCGTTCATACCAGGTTACGGCGATGGATTCCTGTTCCTTCAAATATTCCTTGTGGATTTCGCCGAGCATGAAGGCGGCGTCATCGATCTTGTCGCTGTTGGGGTATTTCTCGATGAGTTCGCGGAAGACGTCGCTCGCTTGCACCATTAGGTCTTCGCGGTAGAGGATGGGGACGCCGTGGCCGCCGTCGCGCATTAACTCCCGGCCTTTTTCGTAGAGCGCGTCCGCGGCGGGAATGGAGGAGACCGGCTTCAGTGCGGCCGAGGGGACTTCGGAGCCCATCAGGTAACGGAATTTCTTGACGTTGCGGAATCCGTCCTGTTCATAGCGGGTCCAGGTTTCTTTTTCGGCGTAGCCGCGCGATGCGTAAAACTGCTGGAGCCGGGCGAGGCTTTGATCGTAAGCGTTGCGGTTGCTGATGACGGCTTCGACGAGGTCCACCTCCTGGTCGTTGACGACGTGCAGACCGGTGGAGGCGTCGGAGGTGGGGCCGTAGTTCGGGGAGGCGGATTCGACTGGTGCGCCCTTCGGAGCCTGGCGGGCGTGCAAGCGGTCGGTGTTGCAGCCGGACGCAACAATGCCAGAGAGAATGATCGTTCCGACGAGAAGAAAGTGTTTACCGCGCATGAGCCGCTCCCTGGCAGAAAAGAAACAGATTCAATTATGAAATGCATTACACGTTGGGGAGGGAGGCAAGTCAAGAATGGAGCGACAGAAAGTGCCGAGCGCCTGGGCGTCTTTTTGGGCGTGGATAGAGACGAATCGGAACTGCACCGATCGCTTACGCTGGCAGTACTTATGGGCAATAAATTACCACTGGGCCTCTTCGAAGGCGCCCATGCGGGGGATGTTACGCACGGGGCGGGCTTTCAGGATGGCGGCGGCGAGGGTGAGGTCACCGCGCGAGGTGATTTTCAAGTTGGAGGCGTCGGAGAGCACGATGGAGACGGGGTGGCCGATGCGTTCGACGAGCTGTGAATCGTCGGTGATATCGTCCCCGCCTTCCGCGAGTTTCTCGTAGGCTTTCAGGAGGACGTCCTTGCGGAAGACCTGCGGGGTCTGAGCTTCGTATAGGTCGGCGCGAGGGACGGTTTGTTCGATCACTTTCTGGGCGGAGACTTTTTTGAGCGTGCCGGTGACGGGCGCGGCGAGGATGGCCGCGCCGGTTTTCTGCGCTTCGGCGAAGACGGCGTTGATCCACTCGATGGAGACGCAAGGTCGGGCGGCGTCGTGAACGGCGACGTAATCGGCCTGATCGGAAATGGTTTTCAAAGCGGCGGCGACGGAGTCACTGCGGCGCGCACCGCCCTGGACGAGTTGCACGCCCATGAAACCGAGGTTCGCGCCGTAGGAGGATTTTACGGTGTCGATATCTTCCGGCGCGACGACGAGGATGGTCTGGCAGACGTCTTCACGGCGGATGAAATGTTCGAGGGTGCGAAGGAAAACGGGGCGGCCGTCGAGCTTGGCCATGGTTTTCTTTTCAGCGCCGCCGAAGCGTTCGCTCTTGCCGGCTGCGGGGATAATGATGGAGAATTTGGACATTGGAGTTTCCTTTGCGTTGCGTCAACGATACTGCTCCCGTCATGCGACATTATATGGGGCGGGAAGCGAATCGGAAGATTGTGGTCGTGGAAATCGGTTGGGAGGTTGCCGGAGACGAATGTGAACGGCACCGGTCGCTGGCGCTCGCGGTTCTGATGGG
>CAZKIN010000174.1:4614-8163 GCA_964552515.1 uncultured Phycisphaeraceae bacterium | reverse complement strand
TACACCAGGAAAAGTGCGCTTTCAGAAGCAGAGAAAGCATACCTCGCCGCGGTTAAGGCGAAGGCTGATGCGATCAAGATTTACAAGCCGCAATTGGAGGAATACCTTGAATTACTCCTCCAAATCCACGGTCTGGAAGACACTACGGCTGCCTCCAAACTGGCCGACGAGTTGGCACTGCTGCAAAAAGCAATTGAAGATGTTCAGCAAGATGCCTTGCGCCGGCAGTCCGGCGTGACTGCCGAAGAGTTTGCTCAAGTCGAAGCCGACCTGGAGGCCGTCAAATCAAACCTCGCCGCGCGTGTCAAAGCACACGAGGAAAGGGACCAGCGCAAGGCCGAGTTGCCCGTGCGCCTGGCCGCACTCAAGGCAGAAGCCGAAACAAGCCAGATCGTTTTGAACAAAGGTGGTGCGGAGTTTGAAATCGCGAAGACCAAAGCCGTGCCCGATTCGATCGAGCTAAGCGGCGTTGAATTCGCTGTGGACAAGCTCAAATATGAAACCGGCCTGGTGTTATTGCGCATGGCGCGCCTTGAACAGGAAGTGAAACGCGATGCGTTGCTCTCGGCCCAGGCCGAGCAGCGGTTGCTATTGCTGCGTCAACTCCTCGCGGAACATGAAAAACGCGTTGAGCGCTACAAGCAGCTTCGCGCGCGGGCGGAAATCCAAACCGCGAAAGAGGAACTCGAGCGAGCCAAGACAAAGCCGCACGACGTCTCGCCTTACGAACTGGCGTTTCTGGATTTGGAAGTTCAAGTAAAAGTGCGACTGCAGGATCTGGACCAACTGCAGCGTGAACTCGGCACCAAGGACCGCTTCATCGAATCCGAATTCGAACAGTTGAAGAAAGACATTGCGGAAGACGTGAGCGATTGGTCGCCCTACATGGAAGTTCTCGAACGCAAGAGCGGAGAGAAAATCAAAGGGTATTTCAAGCGGCTCGGCCAGTTGGAGCGCTATCGCATGGCCGAGCGTGATCGAATTCTTCAGGTCTATGACAATGCACTGGATGACCGTGTCCGCATTACCGATCGCATCGATCAGAACGTCGATGAAGAGCTTCGCGATGTCTGGCGCAACGTAAATGAACTGGAAAAGAGCGAACTTGACAGTGCCACGCTCGTGCGGCTCGCACCCAAGAAAAAGGAATTACGTGACAATTTCGTCAAAGAACTCGCTGATATTCGTACTCACCTCGACTCCCTCGTAACGAGACTCGCGGAAGCGGCCAAACTACTTTCTGAGCACGTCGACTACCTCGCGGCATTGCGAAGCCGTATGTATTGGTCCTATTTACGCGTTCAGGACCAGCCGCTCTGGAAATTCAGTTGGGAGGAAGCCCGCAACGAGTGGAACTCCGAGGCGGCCAAGCGCGGCGCCTCCATCGACAAGTTGCAAAAAGGAGTCGACCAGATTCCGACCCGGACCGCGCTGACCGTGTCCGCTGTCCTGCTCGCGATACTCATCGCCTCATGGTTCATCCGCAAACGCCTGCTTGCGTCGGCCATCGCACTCGAGCAAAAGGTAGGCGCGGAAATGGTGGACCCGGAACAAACCATTGCGCCAGTCAGCGATCGGCTCCACCTGCAGTTTATTCGCTTTCTCGCGCGGACCTCTCCGGTAGTTTTGCCCACCGCTGCAGCATGGCTTTGGGTCGAAGTTATGAGTCCACTGGACGGTCGCCTGGCCTCCACCTTCATCGGAACGCTGATGATCGCGGGCCTGGTGTCGGGCCTGATCAGCACGCTTTTTTCCCGCTCAAAACCACGATACCGACTCGTGCCGTGCAGCAACGTGGTGGCCGCCCATTACCGAAAGTCGCTTCGCGCTTTGCTTTATGTTTCAGTGCTCATGGTGCCGTTCCCGCTCTTGCTCACCGTTTTCGACGGCGCGCCCTATGCACGGCACTTTCTTTGGAGCGCCTATAAGATCATCGTCTTGGTTATCGTGCTTGTATTCGCACTGCCGCGCCAAACGGTGCTTCGTGTGGTGGGTCGCCCGCAGGATGTGCGCTATCAACTGATTTATCTTACTGTTTCTACCGGCTACCCGATTCTGTATCTCAGCATCGTCGCGCTCCTGGTGCTGCAGATCATCGGCTTCGGTCCGCTGGTGACGTATGTGATTGCAGGCGTTTCGGGCAGCATCCTGGTGATCTGTGCGGCCATTCTCGTCGTGCGCTATGTCCGCGACCTGGTCCTGCGGTTCGGACAGAAACTCGCGACCGTTCGTGAACAGGCAGACAGTCCCGCGTCCGCGGATCGCGAACATGCGCTCGCACTCGCCGCCGGGCGCGAAGTGACCTTGCTCGACCGCACGAGCGATTCATTTGATGAACAGCTTTGGTTGGGTATCGGGCTGTCCATCTTTCGCTGGGTGGTTGCAATGGCGGCGCTCACTGTCATGATGAGCTTCTGGGGAGTCAGCCGCGTCGATATGCAACGCGCTCTGGACTATGTGCTCATTCCGGCCGCGGAAAATCGTCCGGCGATTACCATCGGTCGCGGACTGGCTGCCATCGCCGTGCTGCTCCTCACCTGGCTCTTCTCCAAGGGAATTCGCGCATTCCTCGATGCCCGCGTCTATCCGGCCTATGCGTCACTCGATCGTGGCGGAAGAGTCGCGATCAGTACGCTGCTGCATTACACGTTCGTTTTTCTCGGATTATATTTTTCGCTCTACATTATGCAGATTCCGCTGGGGGCGCTCACCGTCGTACTGGGAACTCTCGGCCTAGGATTGGGCCTTGGACTCCAGCCGGTGTTCATCAACTTCCTGAGCGGCATCATCATTCTGTTCGAGCGACACGTAAAAGTCGGCGATTTGATCGAAGTAAACGGCGTCCTCGGCGAAGTGTCCGGCATCAGTCTCCGTGCCACCACCATCAAGACCTACGACAACGTGGACATGATCATTCCCAACGCCGATTTCGTCAGCGGTTCCGTCGTAAACTGGACGATGAACGACCCGCGTATCCGCGGCAAGATCGAAGTCGGCGTCGATTACGACAGCGACGTGCGCCTCGTCGAACGACTGCTCATTCAGGTCGCCCGGGAAAGCAAGCTCGTGTTGAAGGAACCGCCGCCGCGCGTGCGCTTCGTTCAATTCGGAGACAGCGCCCTGAATTTCACGCTCTATGCGTGGTTCTACAACGCCACGGACCGATTCGATTTCATGACCGATGGCCGGTATCGCATTTTGGAATTGTTCCGCGAGCACAACATTACGATTCCATTCCCCGAGCAGACCCTCAATATCAACGAAGGCACGCCGCTCCGTGTACAGGTGGAAAACGTGGTCCGCGATCCGGAAACAGTGCGACGCAAGGACGATGGACGGGAAGACGGGACCAGGCCCGGCGCTCCCACGGAACAGCCGGCAGGTAGGCGATAAGAGCAGTTCAAGCGGCCATTTCGACTACGCCGCTTCCTCTTCCAGAATGCGTCGCAGCCCGCGGGCAATCAGTTGCGCACGGCTCGTCTTGAGCTTCTTCGCCAGTTTGTCCGCTTTCGCGAGCAGAGTCTTTTCCACCGTCACCGCGACCACCTT
>CAZKIN010000174.1:0-4514 GCA_964552515.1 uncultured Phycisphaeraceae bacterium | reverse complement strand
ATATGGTTTCTTGGGCTTGGGCTTTTTCATTTTTGCCTCCGGGCGAATTGCTGCTTCTCAATTCGAGAAAGCGGACGAGCGTGAATCACAAATAGTGTATCGTCAGGGTCCACCAGATAGATTGCCTGAAGTATGCGACCGTCGTTAGTCCTTCCCCACACGAGCCATTTCTTATCCTCCCTGCGAATGAAGGAAGCGGAGGCCCCTTCGGGATATGCCTAACCCCAGATCCGCAGTACGTCATTATACGTAACGAACAGAAACGCCCCGATGATCAGGAACAACCCAATCACCTGTGTCGCCACCTGAACACGGAGACTCACCGGGCTGCCCTTGATTTTCTCAATGATCAGAAAAACCATCAGCCCGCCGTCCACGATCGGCAGCGGCAGGAAATTAATCACCGCCAGGTTCGCCGAAATGATCGCCATGAAGAACAGAAATTCCACGAAGCCCGCCCGTGCGATCTGACCGCCGATGGACACGATACCCAGCGGCCCCGACAGATTCTCCACGGCCACACTCTGCGAAAAAACCATGCGGTTGATCGTGGAGTAGACTTGCAGAATGAAATACCACGTCTTATGCACGCCGATTTGCAGCGCCTGCCATGCGTTTTCACCCTTGAGCAGCGTAGGCTCGATTCCCACATCCACGTTCGGCGCATATGCGATGCGGCCCAGCCACGGATCGATCATGTCGGCGGTGACATCAACCTGTCCCGTCTCCGGCTCGGCGATCGCGTTCCGCCGGAAAACCACCGGCACATTTTTCTGCCCGATCAGCGACGTCAGCAACCCCCGCTGGGCATCGTGGTAACCCACGTGCGCTTCCTCTTCGCCGCGCGTCGTCGGAATGGTATATGTCCGGCGTCCGTCGATGGCGATGATCCGCGATTCCGGCCCCAATCCCAGCGCCGTGCGCAGATCGAGCGGAACGCCGAAGTCCGCCTCCCGCGCCGTTTTCTCACCCGGTGCGGTAAACGTCACCCGAATGGACTTCCCCGCGTTCTTGCGAAACGCCTCTACCAGATCGCGCCACCGTGACACGGTTTCGTCACCAACTCTTGTGATCGTCGCACCCGTCGGAATGCCTGCCACCGCGGCCGGGCTGGGCTTGCCATTCACCGTCGCCAACGGAGCGGCCGTCGTCAGCAAGTCATCGGCCACCAGCGTATAACTCGCATCGATAGCACCCGGAGCGGAAGGCTCCACCTTCACGCTGACCAGTCGCCCATCGGATTTCCGCACTTCAACATCAACCGACTTTTCAGGGCTGGTTCGGATCATCCGGTTGAATTCGCCCAGCGTCGGATTGACTGTTTCGCCGACTCGCGTGATGACATCGCCTTTCACAATTCCCGCTTTGTGCGCGATACCGCCGCGCCGCACGTCGCTGAAACGCGCCTGCACACCGCCTTCAGCCGCTTCGCCCTCCGGAATGCTCTGCACAATCGCCTGGATCGTGCCCGGTCCAATACGGTTGCGCTTGGGCCGGACAAACCCTTCCACCACGCGACCGTCCGTCTTGCGCACCTTGAAGGGCACATCGAATTCGGAATTATCCGCGATGCCCCGCGCGATCACCGACTTCGTGGGAAACGCAACGTCATCAAAACTGAGAATCGTGTCCCCGATTTCCAAACCCGCCAGCGCCGCCCGACCCTTCGGGTCCACATTGCCAAAACGCATCAGCGGCGTGAGCCCCAGTACACTGATACTGTCCGGGTCGCGTGCGTCCGCCGGATAGATCGCCAGTTGCGGCGGAATGCGCACCCGCACCCGCTGCGCCGCGGCGTCCGGATTCTTAGGGTCCTTGCGCTCGACCCATACTTCCTTCGCCGTCGCCAGGATCTCGCGCACGGAATTAATGTTCGAATCGTTGACTTCCCGCCCGTCCACTTCCACGATCTTGTCGCCGATGCGCGGCCGCTCCTCTTCGCTCACCGCTAGGTCCGGCCCCACCCACAGAATTTCGCGCGTTACGCCGGGCGCAATGCCAATGACCTGCCGCCGCGGCTCGCGCGTATTCTCCGGACGTCGATAATCCGGCTTCACGGGAATCGGCTTGACCAGGTTGCCTTCGCGCCGAACAAGAAACTCAATCTGATCGTGCGGCGGCGCCAGCTGAATCGCCATGCTCACGTCGCGGAACTCATGAATGGTTTCCCCGTTGACCCGTTCAATGACGTCGCCCGGCATGAGCCCTGCAATATCCGCCGGACTGTCCGGCTCCACAAAACCAATCCGCGGCGCCATCGCCTGCATGCCGATCATGAACACCACCATGAAAAGCAAGCCTGCGAGGATCACGTTCATGATTACGCCCGCCGACACAATCGCCATGCGGTGTCCCACCGGCTTGTTCACAAACGAACGCGGATCCTCCTTGAACATCAGCTCGTTGCTCTTGTCGTCGAAGTCCTCCTGACCGAGCATTTTCACATAGCCGCCCAGCGGAAGAATGTTGATCGAGTACCGCGTTTCCCCTTTTGTAAATCCAAACAACTCCTGACCAAACCCGATCGCGAACCGCTCCACGCGCACGCCCGCCCACTTCGCCACAGCGAAGTGACCCAGCTCGTGTACGAACACGATGAACGAGAATCCGAAAATCATCAGCAGGTACGGCCACACGCTGTCCCAGATTCCGCCGGAAGCGGCCTGGCCGAAAACTGTCGAGCTGATGGAAGACGCCGCCGTTAACAGGGTATGCATCGCTGTACCTCTTCGCGCGCCCGGTGATCCGCATCCAGCAGATCGCCCAGCGACGGCGCTGGTTTGAAATCATGTTGCGTCAGCGCACGCTCGGTGTGCCGCGCAATGTCACCAAATCGAATCGCACCTTCCCGGAACAACTTCACGGCTGCCTCGTTTGCCGCATTCAACACCGCACCGCACGTCCCGCCTTTCTTGGCCACTTCATGCCCCAGTCGCAGCGCGGGAAAACGCTCGACGTCCGGCGGAAACAACCTTAGCTGCCCCACCTGTTGCAAGTCGAGTCGCGAACCGGGACGCGGTCGTCGTTGCGGATAAGTCAGCGCATACTGAATCGGCACGCGCATGTCCGGCACGCCCATTTGCGCAATCATCGACCCGTCGCAGAACTCCACGACCGAGTGAATGATCGACTCCGGATGCACTACCACCGCGATCCGCTCATCATTCAAATCGAACAACCACCGCGCTTCCACAATCTCCAGCGCTTTGTTCATCATGGTGGCCGAATCAATCGTAATTTTAGGACCCATCTGCCATGTCGGATGGCACAGCGCGTCCTCCAGCGTCGCCTCGTCCAATCGTCCCGCATCCCACGTCCGAAATGGCCCGCCCGACGCCGTCAGATAAATCTTGTGTACTTCCGAAGCGCTGCCGGCATGCAGCGCCTGAAATATCGCCGAGTGCTCGCTGTCCACGGGAATGATCGTCGCGCCGCACTTCCGCGCCAGCGGCATCAAAATCGCCCCGGCAATCACCAGCGCCTCTTTGTTGGCCAGCGCAATGCGCCGCCCCAACTCCGCCGCGCGCAAGGTGGCCGCCAGCCCGCCCGCACCGACTACCGCCGCAACCACGCAATCACACGCCACCTCCGACACCAGCGTCGATAGCGCATCCTTCCCGTTGAACACCCGCGGCGCATAATTCAGCGCCGCATCCAAAGTCGAAAGCTCTTCCCCCCGCGCCAGCGCCAGAAACCCTGGCCGCACCCGATTCGCCAGTTCCGCCAGTTCGCGCCCCTTCGATCCGGCCGCGAGGCCCACCACTTCCCATTCATCAGCCATGTCGCTCAGCACATCCAGCGTGCTGCGCCCGATGGAACCGGTCGCCCCGAGAATAATGACGCGTTTTCTCGCCAATCGATGAACCTCAAAACCCCCATATCCACATCAACTCTACGTGCGAAATCATACGGGTGGATCGCGCGCGCGACAAGATAATGCGCACCATGACGCTCCTCGCCGTCGCTTGATCACGATGATCAATTGTTGTCCCTCTATCCTCGCGCCTCTATAATCCCCGAACTTTTCACGAGGAGCGTCAGCGCGACATCTACCATGACCGAACCCCAATCCCGTCGGACACTCCTCACCACGCCTCTTTTTTCCGTGGAACACCGTGAATACACAACTTCCGACGGAGGAAACTTTGCCCGCGATATCATCTTTCATCCCGGGGCCGTCGTCATCCTCCCCGTGCTCGACGACGGCCGCATCGTGCTCATCCGCAATCTTCGTTACACCGTCGGGCGCGAACTCCTCGAACTCCCCGCCGGCACGCGCGAACCCGATGAGTCCCCGCTCAACACCGCCCACCGCGAACTCATCGAAGAAACCGGCTACCGCGCTGCACGCATGGATCCGCTGGTCGAGTTTTACGCATCACCCGGTATCCTGACTGAAAGAATGTACGTCTTCGTCGCGCGCGGCCTCGTCGCCGAGAAACAGAACTTGCAGCAGAGCGAACAGATCACCGTCGTCATTTTCGATGTGCCCACCATTCGCCGCATGCTCATCA
>CAZKIN010000173.1:5550-8206 GCA_964552515.1 uncultured Phycisphaeraceae bacterium | reverse complement strand
TGCAATCGCTTTTGCACAGCGAAAGCCGTCTGATTGTGCAGCAGCGCGTGGTACCACTTCTCCATCTGGAAGACCACCTGACCAGCGAAGAACGCGGACTTGGGAAATTCGTCGACCAGTTGGCGACATAACCCCTCGGCCTCGTCCACCGCATCCGTACCAATGGTCCAGCGGTATGTGGCGGGCACGCCCAGCCGCCGCGCCAGTTCAACATAGCGCTCCAGATTCCTCTTGGTGGACGCCTCCAGCGCGGCCATCTCCTTCTCGCCCTTGAACTGACCGCTGTCGGTCACTCCCACCGAAACGAAAACCAGATTCTTGTAGTAATGCGGAAACGCCTTGAAGATGTTGAGGACGGTATGAATACCCAGCCCGCCGTAGCCCGCCACCAGCACGGCCGCCGTGGGCTGCGTGGGATCGGGCGCGGGAACCTGCTTGTCCGTATCGGGCATGCGGTCCAGCGTGTTGTCCAGTGCGGCCAGGTAGCGCTGCACCTGCTCGTAATGCCGACGGATCAGGAAACACAGTACGATGAAGCCGCCGGTCACCGCGATGGTCACCCAGCCGCCGTACTTGAACTTCTCTATGATGGTGATGATGAGAATGGTGCCGCAAAGCAACAATCCCACGGAAAAGAGCAGTAGATCGCGACGGTTCGGACCTTCACGGCGCACGCGCAGGCTTTCCTTGAACATGGCCAGCATCGACAACGTGAAGGTTACGAACACGTTGATCGAGTACATGACCACCAGCGTGTGCACATCGCCTTTCGTGTACCATAGTGCCACCAGCGACGTGATACCCATCATGATGACACCGTTCTGCGTGGTGAGCCGCTCCGACAGCGCCGCAAAACGTCGCGGCATCCAGGAGTCGACGGCCATGTTGGCCAGCACGCGCGGACCCGCAATAAAGCCCGCCTGCGCGGCAATCACCAGCAGCGCTCCTTCGGAGAGCAGCGTTACGGTGATAAAGCCCTGGCCCAGCGAGTGCTCGCGCGCGACGATTTCCGTGAGGATGGCGTTCATCGTCTTGCCCTCCACCTGGCCCACATCCAGCAGGAGGTAACAAACGATGACGCCGCTGGCCATCGACGCCAGCGATACGGCCATGTACACCATGGTCCGCTTGCCGTTCTGAACCCGGGGCTCCCGCAGCAGCGGCAGCCCGTTGGAAACGGCTTCAATTCCCGTATACGTACCGGCACCGAGCGAATAGGCATGCAGGAAAAGAAGCAACATGCCCACGACGCCCAGGCTGCCCATGCCGCCCTGAAAATCGTTGCGCAGTTCATCCGCGACGTGCGGAATCTCATCCAGATGGGAACCGATACCCAGCGCCACCAGCAGAATGTGCGACAATACAAACACCAGAAAAATAGGCGTCAGGACGATCACGGACTCGCGCACGCCGCGCAGGTTCAGCACAATGAGCAGCAGAGTCACGACGGCCGCCACAAATACTTTATATTCGTGCCATGGCTGTGGCAGCAACGAAAACAGCGCGTCGCCCGCCGCGGCGATCGATATGGTGATTGTCAGGATATAGTCCACCAGCAGCGCACAACCTGAAATCACGCCCGCGCGCTTGCCCAGCAGCTTCGTGGCCACGACATAACCGCCGCCACCAGCGGGGAAGGCCTCGATGATTCGGTTGTACGCCGCCGAGATGACAAACACCGTGAACGCCATGGCCAGCGCGAGAGCGACCGCCAGATAGGTATGCTCCTTCAGCGCCCGGAAGGCCTCCTCCGGACCGTAGGAGAGCGACGACAATCCGTCCGCGCCCATACCCACCCAGGCAAGGAACGGGATCAATGAAAGGCTGTGGAACACCGACCTGTCGCGAAGGTCACGCGGCTTGCCGATGATGAGATGTTTGACGCGGTCGGAAACCGATTCCTGGTCGTTCGGTTGCGCGTCGGAGCGTTCGCCCTGATCGGTCATGAGGCTTCCCGCGTCGCGAACGAAGGCAGCATGCAATCACCCGCGAGAACGATCACCGAGCGCCCATTTCACCCATGGGCGGCCACTCGGCACATGGCTTCGATCGGGCATTGTAGCGTGGCGGCTCTCCGCGCGTAGAGATTCGGGCAACTTATTCGAAAATGGATATTCGCTGGAAATCACTTCCGCCGCGGGCGCTTGCGCGTCGCCGCGCCGCGCTTGGGTTTTCCGCGGCCGCGCTGAACCAGCGCCACGCGCTTGCGGCGCGGCTTGTCTTCGCGCCGACCCTGTCCCGGCAGGGCCAGCTCCATCTGCCGCGTATGCAGGTTGATCCGGGCGATTTGAATTTCGATGCGCTCTCCCACGCCGATCTGCCGACCGGTGCGCTGACCGATCGCCCGGCCACGCTTCACATCGACCTCCCACCAGTCATCACGGATGTTCTCAAACCGGAGCAGCCCTTCCACCAGGTAGTATTCCAATTGCACGAAGACCCCGACGTTGGCCACGCCAACCACCACACCGTGCAGAATGTCACCGACGCGACTCTCCAGCAGGCGCAGGATGGTGAGCAGCGTCAGTTCGCGCTCCGCTGACTCCGCGCGGCGTTCGTTGGAACTGCACTGGCTTCCGAGCAGCGTCAATTCATCTTCGGTCGGCAGCTTGCTGCGCTTGTCGCGATGGTCAAAGTCGCCGCGCGCATACGCATC
>CAZKIN010000173.1:0-5450 GCA_964552515.1 uncultured Phycisphaeraceae bacterium | reverse complement strand
TCGGCAGCTTGCTGCGCTTGTCGCGATGGTCAAAGTCGCCGCGCGCATACGCATCAAGCAAACGGTGAATCGTCAAGTCCGGATAGCGCCGAATGGGCGACGTGAAATGGCAGTAATGTTCGCTGGCCAGTGCGAAGTGGCCGATGAGTGCCGGTGAATATTCCGCCTGATTCATCGACCGCAACACCGAAAAATGCACGGCGAACCCCTCGGGTTTGCCGCGTACCTCATCGAGCAACTTCTGCACATCAAACCGATCCGCGTCCTTGGGTATGTCATGCCCCAGCGCTTTCAGGAAACGGTGCAGATTCCCGTCGGCGATGTCATCCGGGTCTTCATGTACCCGGCGCAGTGCGGGAATTTTGTGCTCCACCATCAGCCGCGCTACCGCTTCATTCGCCTCGACCATGAACATTTCGATAATCGTATGGCTGAAGCTGGTGTCCGCCGGCGCAACGTCGACCACGCGCCCCTCGTCATCGTGCACCGGCTCCACCTCCGGCAACTCCAGCACGATCATGCCCTGCCGCAGCCGCCGCGCCCGAATGCGCCGCGCGAGATCGTCCATCTGCTTAAGCAGTGTCAAAACCTTGGCACTCAATCGCCCTGGCTTACCGTCCAGTGCCGCGCTCGCCTGTTCGTAAGACAGACGCTTGGTGGAACGAATGACCGAGTTGGCGAACCGCGCCTCGAGCACATTCCCGTCGCGGTCGTAGGTGATAAAAGCGCTCTTGGTCAGGCGGGTTTCCCGCTCCTGCAAAGAGCACACGCCGTTGGACAGCACCTCCGGCAGCATCGGGATCACCGCGCGATGCAGATAGACACTGTTGCTCCGCTGCATCGCTTCCGCATCGAGCGGCGAACCCGGGGTGACAAAATGTGAAACGTCCGCGATGTGTACGCCCAGTTCAACGGTGCCATCGTCATGGCACTCCAGGGAAATCGCGTCGTCGAAATCCCGGGCATCGGCCGGATCAATCGTGACGATCGTGCGATCGGTCAGGTCCTCACGGCCTTCCATCGCCGCTTCCGGATCAAACGACTCCGCCGCCCGGTGCGCGTCCTCCAGCGCGGCCGCGCTGAATTCCTGTGCAAAGCCGTATTGCTCGATGATGCTCTGCGTATCCACCGACGGCTCACCGCGCCGGCCGAGCACCTTCACGATGACCCCCTTCGCCTCCTGCCGCTCGTTGGGATAGCGAATGACCTCCACCACCACCTGGTCGCCCGCCCGCGCATTCTTCGCCGCCACATCCGCGACCCCAATCGGCGCATGCAACGTGTTCCCGTCCGGAATGACCAGCCATCGGCCCAGCTGTTCCTGAAGCTCCCCCACAAACCGCGATTGCCCGCGGTTGAGAATCGAAACCACGCGCCCCTCGTAGAGCATCTTGCCGTTGCGTTTACCGCGCTTCAGCACTTTCGCCGACACCGTATCGCCCGTGATCGCCCCGCCCGAAGCGCCCACTGGAATGAACAAATCGCCGTGCCCGTTTGGCGATTCCGGCACCACGAACCCGAATCCGCGCTGATTGCCGCGGAAAATCCCCACGATCTGGCCCGGCGGCTCCGCCAGCATCAGCGCGTTGCCCGCACCCAATACAATGCGTCCGTTCTTCATGAGCGCTTTGCACGCCGCATGAAAATCACCCTGCTCTTCATCGCCAAGGTTCATCGCTTCGGCCAAATCTTCGATTTGACGTGGCGTATAACCCTTGGCCTGAATAAACTGCAGTATCCTCTCGGCCAGGCCGGGGGACGACATAATCTGTTTCCTCAATCTGACGCGCGCCGCCGGACGCTCGGCGACGTTCGGGAGAAGACCCGAATCAAGGAAGAATTCGATGAATGACATCCTAGAACTTTCCGCCCGACTGGGCAAACAAATTGCCGCCGATCCGCGCGGAATTCGCATGAAGACCTCGCGCGACGCCCTCGAAAAGAGTCTGCCCGACCGCCAGCTCCTCTCCGATTACGAGCAGCAGCAGCGGAAAATGATGGAACTGGAGGGGGCGGGCAAACCCATCGAGCCCGACGACAAACGCCGCCTCGCCGACCTGCACGGAAAGGTTGTTGGCAGCCCGGTCCTCAAGGACTTGCTCAAGGCACAGGCCGACTATCTTGAACTGATGGCCATGGTGACCGCACGAATTGAAGAGGAAGCCCTTGGCCTTCCGCCGGAGCCGGAAGACGGCAGAGGCCGATAATCGTAACACTTTGAACTTGTCGAAGTGCGATTGGGTTTGCGGTTAGGAATAGGGCTAGCGTTCTAGCGAAGGAAACAGGCCTGGTAAAATTCCTCGTCGCTTAGACTGCAGATCGAACCGCACGCGTTTTCATGGTGTAGACTGTCAAACATCATTCGACAGTGCGTACAGCGCTGATCTGCTTTATCGCCGGTCAACAGCTTCGTCCTCAGGGACTTCTCAAACTTTCCGCGCAGTTTGACTGAACGCATCCAATTCTGACTCGTGAACTCTCCGCTCGGTGGCAAGCAGATAAGCTCACCGCATCCCGTGCATCCTACTGACGGAATGACGCTCACCCATTGCACATAGTTCGTGTGATTCACAAAACGAACTTCGGCACATAAATCCGGCCCCATCCAGAACTCACCGAAATCAATGGTCGGCCGGTCGCTCACCCACGTTGGTCCCTCTGGACCTTCAAATAATTCAACGTTTGCTTCTCGTAGTACAATCTCTTTCGCATCACAAGAAACAATCATTCCCGGCGTACGAAACGATTTCGGATTCTCTTCACTTACGACCGGAGGAGATTGCATGGCCATCATCACGCTGAAAATAAGCTGCAAACCTTGAAAGAATTCTCGAGCGCAGATAAGCATTTCCTTTCCCTGAGAGAACATGGTAAGGATGGCATGGAAAGTGACGTCCATCGAGTGAATAATAACATTCTCCGGTGCGCTCATGCGATGAGTAAACGTCACTTTCGCGTAACCATGGGGCCCGAAACGGCGCATTGATGAAAAACCCGAAACCATAAGTGCGAACCGCGGAGAACTCGCGGGCGCCAGCAAAACACAGGCTGGAAATCCCAAGAGATGGCCATCGACACTCATCATGTAAGGATCGACGAGTCCATGATCCTGCGTGCCATTAAATTGGCACGCAAGGGCGAGGGCTTTGTCGAGTCCGATCCCATGGTCGGCTCAGTTATCGTGCGCGGAAATCGGATCATCGGCGAAGGGTGGCATCGCCGCTTCGGCAGTCCGCATGCCGAGGTGGAAGCCCTGCGCTCCTGCAAATCCAACCCGCGCGGGGCAACCTGCTATGTCACGCTCGAACCGTGCAATCATCACGGTAAAACGCCGCCCTGCACCGACGCCCTCATCGCGGCCGGCATCGCGCGCGTGGTCGCCGCCATTCGCGACCCCAACCCCATCGTCGACGGCGATGGATTCGCGAAGTTGCGCCGCGCCGGAATCAAGGTCGATGTCGGTGTCTGTGCCGAACAGGCGGCGGAACTCATCGCGCCTTTCGCCACGCGCATGCTGCACCAGCGACCTTATGTCATCGCCAAATGGGCACAGAGTCTCGACGGAAAACTCGCCACGCGCACCGGCGGTTCCAAATGGATTTCCGGCGAGCAGTCGCGCCGCCGCGTGCATCAACTTCGCGCCCGCGTGGACGCCATATTGGTCGGATCGGGAACCGTGCTCAAGGACGATCCGCTGTTAACCGCGCGTGGGGTTCCCATCCGACGTATAGCCACGCGCGTCATTCTCGATGGCCGGCTCCGCATTCCGGAAAAGTGCCGATTAATTGCCACCATTGGCGATGCGCCGGTGTTGATCTTCACTTCGGCGGACAAGGCGGGCAGCGCCCGCGCCAAACGATTGCGCCGCAATGGCGTCGCCGTGGAGTCCGTTCCGCTCGTGCGGGGGACCCTGTCCCTACGATCGATTTTGAAACACCTCGCGTCCCGCGACGTGACCAATCTCATGGTCGAAGGCGGACCGACGATACTCAGCGCCTTTTTGGATCAGCGGTTGGTCGATGAAACCCACGTCTTCGTCGCGCCTAGGTTGATAGGCGGAAGCGACGCGCCGTCCGTATGGATGGGCGCCGGAACTTCGCGTATCACCGATGGGTTAGAGCCGACCGTCATAAGCGCTCAGAAAGTCGGTAACGACATCCATTACCGATTGCGGTTTACCCAGCCGCCGCAACGGCTAGAAGGGACCAAACTGAGCGGTACGGCCGCCCGGCGCATGGCGGAGAAAATTCAAAGGCCCCTTGGCGGTCGCGACTTTAGCGGTACCACGGACATGATCCGTGAGGGTCGTGAACGAGATTAGATCAACCGCTTCGCTCAAACAATCCCCGCATACTGCTCCAGCGACTGCGGATTCGCCAGCGCATCACGATTCAACACCTTCTCCCCGTGAATCATCTGCGTAACCGCCAGCTCGACCTTCTTCCCGCTGATCGTATAGGGAATCGCTGACACTTGCTTGACATATCGCGGCACATGCCGCTTCGTCGTGCCGTCGGCAATGCGCTGCTTGAGTTTCTTTTCCAGGGCGGCATCCATCGTCAAATCAGGCTTGAGCACCACAAACAGGCAGACTTCCTCATCACCGTCCGCCATCTTTTTTGCAACGACAATGCTGTCCGCCACTTCCTCCACCGTTTCCACCTGCCGGTAGATCTCGGCCGTGCCGATCCGCACGCCGCCGGGATTGAGCGTCGCATCCGACCGACCAAAGACAATCACCCCGCCATGGTCGGTGATTTCCACATAATCCCCGTGCCGCCAGACGTTCGGATAGTGCGCGAAGTACGCCTTGCGATACTTGCTGCCGTCTGGATCATTCCAGAATCCCACCGGCTGCGACGGAAAAGGTGCGCAGCAAACCAGTTCCCCTTTTTCTCCGATCACCGGCCGGCCATTCGGCCCAAACGCCTGCACATCCATGCCCAGCCCCAGCGACTGTATTTCTCCCGCTTGAACCGGCAACAGCGGATTTCCCAACATGAAACAACTGATGATATCCGTGCCGCCGCAAATGCTCGCAAGCTGCACATCCTTCTTCACGTGGTCATATACCCAGCGAAAATTCTCCACGGTCAGCGGTGATCCCGTCGAAAGCACCGCGCGCAAGTGGGTCAATTTGTGTTGCGTGATCGGATCGACCCCGGCCGCCGCGCAGGAGGCCACAAACTTCGGACTCGTCCCGAACACTGTGATTCCGATTTCGTCCGCCATTTGCCACAAATGATCCAGCGTCGGATGACTCGGGCTGCCTTCATACAGTACCACCGTCGCACCGACGCCGAGAGAACTGACCAGCCAGTTCCACATCATCCAGCCGCAGGTGGTAAAGTAAAAAATCTTGTCGTCGCGCCGCAGGTCGCAGTGCAGCATCAGCTCCTTCATGTGCTGCAGCAGCGTTCCGCCATGACCATGCACGATGCACTTGGGAA
>CAZKIN010000172.1:0-8349 GCA_964552515.1 uncultured Phycisphaeraceae bacterium | reverse complement strand
GATAGTCAAAACAACATAGGGGCCAGGTTACTTCGCGGATTTCGGACGTTTGGCCTTCAGCATGGTGACGGCCTGGTCGACGATTTCGCGTGGTTCGACCATGCGGCCGGGGCCGACGCTGCGGCAGGCGAGCCAGCCGGTCGATGGACCGAGGAAGTGATAGCCAAAGCCTTTGAGCGTCTGCACGTTGCGCTGGGCGATGGGATTGTCCCACATGCGGTTGTTCATGGCGGGAACGAGCAGGACCGGCGAAGCGGCGCTGATGACCAGGGTGGAGACGACATCGTCGGCGAGGCCGGAGGCGATTTTTCCGATGATGTCGGCGGTGGCGGGCGCGACGATGAGCAGGTCCGCGTCTTCGGTGCGGCGGATGTGCTGTACGTCGGCGGCGTCGGGGGCGTCCCATAGGCTGAGAAGGACGGGGCGCGCGCTGAGGGCTTCAAACGTAAGCGGCTGGACGAAGTGCGTAGCGGCCGCGGACATGGCGACGCTGATGCCCGCGCCGCGTTGTGCCAGTTCGGAGACAGCGGCGCAGACTTTGTAGGCCGCGATGCCTCCGCAGACGCAGACCAGGACTTCATAGCCCGCGAGGTCAACCGGTGGACCGGCGGGATCAGGCGCCGGCTTCGACATCTTTGACCCACTCCGCTTCGGGGGAGAATTCGAAATCGAGCTTGCCGTCGAGGATTTCCTTGACGACGACTTCCATTTCGGTGAGGCCCTTGATGTCGACCATGGGCCGGGCGCCCTGCATGAGCTGCAACCAGCGGCGCTGAATGAGCGCACAGAGTTTGAAACGGCCGCCTGCGCGGTCGATGATGTCGTCGTGTCGTAAGGCTTCGATCATAACGTTTGTTGCTCCCGCTTGTGCCAATCCGATCACCGGCTGGAAACCGGCGACATATCCTGATGCCTGGCAATGATGCTCTTCACCTGTTCGACGGTGCTTTCGAGCACGTCGTTCACCACAAAGTAATCATAAGCGCCGCTGTCCCGCGCGACCGCGATCTCGCCGTCCGCCTTGGCCAGCCGCTTTTTCATCTGCTCTTCCGCTTCAGTGCCGCGACCCTGCAAGCGAGCCTTGAGTGATTCCGCATTGGGCGGAAGCACAAAGATGCGGACCGATTGCGGCATTTTCGCGGCCACCTGAATGCCGCCCTGTACGTCGATCTCCAGGACGATATTGCGTCCGGCGGCGATCGCTTTTTCGACCGGGGTTCGCGGTGTGCCATACCGGTTCCCGACGTACTCGGCCGATTCGAGAAACTCTCCAGCGGCTTCGCGCCGGAGGAAGTCGTCACGGGTGACGAATTCGTAAGTTGCTCCGGGTACGTCACCGGGCCGCATGGGGCGCGTGGTCGCCGAGACGCTCCAATCGGTGTCGGGCAACTGCTGGAGCAAGGCCTGACAGATCGAAGTCTTTCCAGCTCCGGAAGGACCGCTGATCACGATCAGTTTGCCGAGCGCCTGCATCCCTGAACCCACGCATCTCCCCTTTTGATCCGCGGCGGCGAATCCCGTTTCGCCGGAACCGCGGTTACTCCACGTTCTGCACCTGCTCCTTCAGCCGGTCAATGTGACCCTTCACTTCGACGATCGCCCGGGCGATTCCCGCGTCGTTGCTTTTCGAGGCGATCGTGTTCGCTTCGCGAAGAAGTTCCTGCGCGATGAAATCCAGCGTCCGGCCGGAGGGTTCCTTGCGGTCGCACCAGTCGGCAAACTGCTCGAGGTGTGACGCCAGTCGAACCATTTCCTCGGTTACGTCGCATCGTTCCGCGTAGAGCGCGATCTCCCGGGCCAGGCTCTGTTGATCAAGTTCGTAGCCGCCCTCGGCCACCAGTCGGCCGACGCGGGTGCGCAAGCGTTCGTGATATTCATCAATCACATGCGGTGCCCGTTCGGCCACGGAGTTCAGGCAGCCGCGAATCGACTGACACGATTCCAACAGAACGCCGCGAAGCGTTACACCTTCATCGCGCCGCATGGCCAAAAGTACGTCCAGCGCTTTGCGGGCGAGATTTTCAATGACGGTGAGCTGACGCTTGCGCGCTTCCTCATCAATGGGCGGCGGTTCAATAACGCCGGGCAACTGGGCCAAAGCCCCGAGATCCATAGTCGCCTGTACGCCGGCCGGCACTTTCACGTGGGTCAGGCGGTTGGCATAAGCCTGCAGGACATCGACATTGACTGGGGCGGCGAGATCCGCACGTTCCTCGCGGATTCGCAGGGCCAGCGAGACGCTGCCGCGGGAAAGCACGGCGCGCATCAGCTTTTCGATGTTCGGCTCGGCGAATTGCCACGCTTCGGGTACGCGCACCGACAGCTTCAGGTAACGGTGGTTGACGCTGCGGACCTCGATCGCATAGTTCACACCGTCCACCGCGCTTTGGGCCGACCCATAGCCGGTCATCGACTGAATCATGGAGTGGCAGCGCCTTCCGGTTTCTTTTCTTCGGCCGGGGTCGGAGCGGGTGCTGCCGGAGCGGGAGCGGGCACCGCGGCACCGGGTGCCGGTTGTCCCTGGTTCTTCTTCTGCTCTTCCTCCAGCATCTTCTGGATTTCCGGCGGCGGGCCGTCGATGCGCTCAATCTTGATGGTCTCGCCGTCATTGCCGGTGGGCGTAATCAGATTTCCATCTTTGCTCAGGTCGATGGTTACCGGCTGCGCGCCGTCCGGACCGGATGGTGCCGGGGGCGTGGTTGGTGTCGTTGTCGGCACCACTTCCACTTCGGCCGACGGCGGAACGACATCACCCGATTCGTCGTAGGCGAAATTGGTGACGATTGAAAGCAATACGAAGACGGTGGCCACGACGACGGTGATCCAGGTGAAAACGTCACCGGTCTTCGCGCCGAATGCACTGGATCCGCCCGCGCCGCCAAACGCCCCGGCGAGTCCGCCGCCGCGTCCGCGTTGCAGCAAAATCACAAGGATCAAGAGGAGGCAGGTGCTCATCAAAACGAAACCCAGGAACCACTGTCCCCAAGACATGGCCGCCAGCATGTTCATCTAACTTTCCTTCCAGAACGAACGACGTAGTTGCCTACAACGCCACGGTGCGCCGACACCTTCAGCCTTGACGGCGTCAACCGCGCTAAAAACTTCGTCCCATCGCTGCTCACGGATTTCGAGCAGGGGGTCAAACCGCAGCTTGTATAATACTCACAAAGTCCGTTGCCACCAAGCAGGCCCCGCCGACCAATGCGCCGTCTATGTCCGGCTGATCCAGGATCCCCTTGGCATTGGATGGCTTGACACTTCCGCCGTAGAGAATGCGGATTTTCGCCGCGGTGGTCGGGTCGAAAATAGCCACAAGTCGGGTGCGGATCAGGGCGTGAACCTCCTGGGCCTGCTCCGGAGTGGCGTTTTTCCCGGTTCCGATGGCCCAGACCGGTTCATAGGCGACGACCAGGTAGTTTGGGGGGATTTCTTTGCTGAGGACCGCATTCAATTGTTGCTGAACGACTTGATGGGTTTGATTGGCTTCGCGCTCGGCAAGTGTTTCGCCCACGCAATAAACCGCTGTTAGCCCACAATTCACAACTGCACGGACCTTTTTCGCCAGGAGCTCATTGCCTTCGCCAAAAACGTGTCGGCGCTCGCTATGACCAATGATGACGTAGGAGCAGCCGGCGTCCTGGAGCATGGGGACCGAAATTTCGCCGGTAAAGGCACCTTGTGGTTCGTGATAGGCATTTTGTGCACCGAGCTTGATGCGGGAACCGGCGATCGCCTTGGCCATGGGGAAAAGCAGGTGGAAAGGCGGGCAGATCAATACTTCGACGCTTTGCACTGACTCAATACCGGCGCGAATGCCGGTGACCAGCTCCCGCGCTTCGGCGAGCGTTTTGTGCATCTTCCAGTTTCCGGCGATCAGCGGCGTTCGCATGGCAAGGCTCCTTTGCTGGTGAACTTTGGCCTGCTGCTATACCACGAAACGGCGGCTCAGGCCAAATGAAGCAGGTAGAACTTTCTCGGGAACCAAATTGCGACCGCCGATTCTCGTGCATAGGATTTGGTGGTTCTCAAGTAGCGGCTGGTACTTCATCGACTTGGAAAATGGGGTAAGCGCGTGACAACCATGTACCGTGTCAAACCGCGGCTAAGGCCACTGGAGTCGTTCCCGGTTCCGGTGGAGGCGGGTGAAGAAACGACCATTGGACTCCGCGATCCTTCCGGGCTTTCCGAGGTGGTGCTTACACTGTCACCGGCCGCACTTTTCTTGATGGCCCTGATGGATGGCACGCGTGACTACGCGGCGATTCGCGCGGAATTCCACGCGACGCATGGACACGACGTGCCGCGCGACACATTTCACAGCGTGATCGATCAACTGGAACAGGCGATGTTTCTGGAGGGTCCGCACTTTGAGGCGCATTTTGGGCGGCTGCAAAGTGAATATCGCGCCGCGAAGGTGCGCGACATGCCTTATGCGGAGGCGCTGGGCATTGATCCGCAAGGTCGGGTTTATGCGGACATGCTGGCCGGTGTTTCGGTCGCGACGGTGACAGCGCCGGTCATCGGAGTCATTGCCCCGCATCTCGATTACCCGCGCGGCGCGCCGTGTTATGCCCGGGCCTATGGAGCGCTGCGCAATCGCCCCGCGCCGCGACGCGTGGTGATTCTGGGCACGAATCATTTCGGGCGTTCGACGTCGGTGGTAGCGACGGCCCAGCATTTTGAGACGCCATTGGGAGTGACACCGTGCGACACCGCTTTTCTGGAGCGCCTGGAAATGCGGTGTGGCGACCTGCGGAAGTTCGAATTTGACCATCGCCGCGAGCATTCCATCGAATTGCAGGTTGGTTGGCTACAGTACCTGTTCGGTGCAGAGAGTTTTAAGATGCTTGCGGTGCTGTGTCCTGATCCCTGCGGACCTACGCGCACCGCGCCTTACAATGGCGAGGGTGTGGACCTGCGCGATTTCGCCGCGGCCCTGCGCGATCTGGTGGCGGAGGATCCCGCAGACACGCTGCTGGTTGCGGGCGCGGATTTGAGTCATATCGGCGCGAATTTCGGCGACGAGCGCGAGTTGGATGATGACTTTCTTGCCGAAGTGCGCGTGCGCAATCAAGCGGCGCTGCGCGAGTTGGAGGTCGGCGATCCGGAGGCGTTTCTGGAAGCCCATGCCGGTGACGGCAACCCCACGCGGGTGTGCAGCGTCGGGTGCATCTATGTACTGGCCACGGCACTCCATCCTGCACGCTGCACGCTTCTCGGGTATCATCAGGCCGTCGATCAGCCGACGCAGACCGGCGTGACCTGTGCGGCGGCGGTGTACACGGCGCAGTAACTGGTATTCGAATCAGCCATTTGATTTATCGACGCATCATCTCGGGGCAGGCAGGCTGGTGGGCAGCGCCGTTGCGCGGCGCGCTGGGAGTGATGTCACTGCCTTATCGGCTGACCATTCACCTGCGCAACCAAGGCTACGACAAACCTGACGCGACGACGCGCGTTTCCGTTCCGGTGATCAGCGTGGGCAATCTGACCGTCGGCGGAACGGGAAAGACGCCGATGGTCATTGATATCGCCGCGCGACTCCTCGCGCGCGGACTCTCACCGGCGGTGGTCGCGCGGGGGTACCACGCGGAGGAGGGACAGCCCAATGACGAGGAGTTGCTGATCCGTCGACACTGTCCCGCCGTTGCCTACGTGGCCGACCCCGATCGCATCGCGGCCGCGCGGGAGGCGGTAAGGAAGTGCCAGGCTGATGTCATCATACTGGACGATGGTTTTCAGCACCGGCGAATCGCCCGCGATCTCAATGTTGTACTGATCGATGCGACTTGTCCTTTCGGCTTCGGCCACCTGCTGCCGCGCGGACTGTTGCGCGAGCCGGTCTCCGCCCTGCGCCGCGCAGATGCCATCGTGGTGACGCGCAGCGATCAGGTATCGTCCGCTGACTTGGCGCGGTTGCTGGATCGTCTCCATCATCTCGCGCCTGACGCGGCGCACCTGACCAGCGTCCACCGCGTCACCGACATTCGGGACCTGAATGGAAGCGCGATGCCCGCCACTCTGGCGGATCGGCGTGTGGTTGCGTTTGCAGCGATCGGAAACCCGGCCGCGTTTCGCGGGACATTGCTCCAGCAGGGCGCGACAATCATCCGGGAAAAGTGGTTCGGCGATCATCATCGTTACACGCCCTATGATGTGGCGATGCTCGCGCGGCTGCTGCACAGCACGGATGCTGAACTGCTGGTGACCACCGAAAAGGATGCGGTGAAGCTCGCGACCATCGCGGGGGATCTATCGCTGCGCGTAGCGGTGGTCGCGATTGCAATCGACTTCCCTATCGCGCACGGTACAATTCTGGACAGCCTGTTGGCCAAATGCGCACCCACGATTGCACGGTGACAGTTGATGGCACGCTCCTACGAACCTGTTGACGCCTCGCGCATACGCACCTACAGCGTCGGGCAGCGCGCGCACAAGGCCGAATCCGCGGCGGCCGCCCGCCTGCCGCAGCCGGGCGCTTCCGCACGGGAATGGTTTGAATCGTTGCCGCAATATCTCGGCGCCACCGCGCTGCGCCGCGTGACGGATGCGATCGTCGCCGCGGTGCGAAATGATCGTCCGGTGGTCACCGCGTTCGGCGCGCACGTGCTGAAGGTCGGCTGCGGACCGATCTTTGTGGACCTGATCCGCCGCGGCATCATCAAGGCGATTGCGACCAACGGCGCGGGCGCTATCCATGACGCGGAACTGGCACTCTTCGGCGAGACCAGTGAGGAAGTGGCCGACACCATTCGCGACGGGCGGTTCGGCATGGTGGCCGAGACCCTGGAGTTTTTTGACGCGGTTGCGGTGAAGGCCAAGCGCGACGGCAGGGGACTGGGTCACGCCGTGGGTGCGCTGCTCATGGAGCGGAACGCGCCGCAGCGTGAGCAAAGTGTGTTTGTGGCCGCGCATGAAGCGGGCATTCCCGCGTGCGTGCACGTGGCGCTGGGAACGGATACGGTGCACATGTCGGCCGGGGCGGATGGGGCGGCCATTGGCGCGGCTTCAATGTATGATTTTCGGTTGCTGTGCGCCGTGGTGGGCGATCTGGGTGCCAAAACGGTGGCACCGTCGGGCGGAAATTCCGCAGGGGCACCCGGCGTAGGCGGCGTCTGGCTGAACATCGGTTCGGCGGTGCTGCTGCCGGAGGTGTTCCTGAAGGCGGTTTCGGTCGCCCGAAACCTGGGGGGAAATCTGGATTGCATGACCACGGCCAATCTGGATATGATTCGACACTACCGGCCTGCGCAGAACGTCGTCATCCGACCGGTACAGCGCGGGCGCGGACACGAAATCATCGGGCATCACGAGATTCTTCTGCCGCTGCTCCGCATGGCGGTGCTGGAAGGACTCGTGGCGAGCGAAACGAACCAGCGTTAGGTGTCGGCGGACGCACGGAAGCACCAGCCGCTTCACCGGGGAAACGCGAGGGAGACAGCCCATGAAATCACCGGCCATTTTTCTCGATCGCGACGGAACGCTCATCGCGGATGTGGGGTATGTGCGCCATCCGGACGACGTCCAACTTCTGCCCGGCACCAGTGATGCGCTCAAACGATTTCGCGAAATGGGCTATCGGCTGGTCGTCGTCTCCAACCAATCGGGCATCGCGCGCGGCCTGTTTACCGACGGCAATCTGCAGGAAGTGCATCAACGGCTGGAGCAGCAGCTCGCAGGCGACGGCATCCGGCTCGATGCGGCGTACTATTGTCCGTATCTGCCCGGTCCGGAGGCGGTGGTGGAAACGTATCGCCGCGACAGTGAACTGCGCAAGCCCCGTCCCGGCATGATTCTCAAAGCGGCGCAGGAACATGATATTGATCTGGCGAAATCGTGGATGATCGGCGACTCGCCGCGCGACGTGGAGGCGGGTCGCCGGGCCGGCTGCCGCACCATTCTGCTGGCGGCCAACGGCAATGGCAGTGCCACGCCGATGGCACCTCCACCGGGCGTTGACCCATCCACGCCCGTCGTGCATGACCTGCGGGAAGCGGTCATTTGCGTGGAACAATCCACCACCCCGGGCGCCGCCATCACCAGCGCCCGCGCCGCGACAGCGCCGCCGGCGGTTTCCGCCGATGTCGAACGGAAGCGCGGGCTCGAATCCAGCGAGGTGTTGCAGGCGCTGCATCAGATTCGCGACCGGCTGGATGATGCGAAGCGGCAATATCAGCAGCAGGATTTTTCATTGCACCGGTTGCTGGGGGCGCTGCTGCAGATGTTCGCCATCGTGGCGGCCGTGTGGGGGTTCCTGGCGATGATCGACGCCAACCCGGCCGCCGCCGCGCGGTTCGCGCTGGCTACCTTCTGCCAGGTGGCGGCACTGACGGCGTTTGCGCTGGATCG
>CAZKIN010000171.1:6113-8374 GCA_964552515.1 uncultured Phycisphaeraceae bacterium | reverse complement strand
TGGCATTTGAGAGTGTCGCGCCCCGGTCATTAACGGCCGTCGCGCCGAGAGTGTGCGTTAACGGTCACCATCCGTGCAGGCGTCAGACCTTGTGATTTCTCAAATTCAGGCCCGTCCGCCGCACCGCCCGTGCCAGTTGCTTGGCACGAAAAATTCCGCAACGCTCCGGGTGCGCCCGGGCGGCGTCTGGCTGGCATTCAGGTGCGCCCCAGGTGCTGAAATTTCGAGGTCGCGTTCTGCCCGTTACTTCCCGACATTTCTTTTTTCCGCGATCTGGCCCAGCAGATCCTCGACGTGTTTGCACTTGGCATGATCCGCGCCGAACGCCTGGACAAAGCCGGCATGCGCGAACTCAAGTTCGACCGCGGCCTCCTCCCACCGCTCCAGTTTCATCAGGCACGCGCCCAGATTATTTCGAAACGCGGCCATATACCAATGGTCCTGCGGCAGGATCGCTTCGCCGATCGCGATGGTCTCACGCATCAGGGCTTCAGCTTCCGAGAAACGCCCCATTTCCTGGTACAAACTGGCCAGATTGCTCACCGCCACCAGCGTCCCTTGTTGCTCGCGCCCGAACACCCGCATCCGCGTTTCGAGGTTTTCCTTGAACAACCGTTCCGCGGCTTCGAACTTCTGTTGCGCCTGATAGAGCTGTGCCAGGCTGTTGATCAGCACCAGCGTACGCGGATGTTCGTTGCCCATCACGTCGCGCGACGCCCGCAACAGTTGATCATAAATCGGCTCAGCTTCACCAAGCTTTCCCTGGTCGTGCAGCACGCTCGCCAGGTTCTCTTCAGCGACCAGTCGCCGCGGATGCTGGACGGCAAACTGCTTGCCGCGCTGTTCGACCACGTGTCGAAACAGCGACTCGGCCTCATCCAGACGGCCCTTCTCCTGAAGCACAATGCCAAGTCCACTCATCGATACCAGCGTATCCGGATGATCACGCCCCAGCGTGCGCGACTGTCCTTCCACCGTGCGCCGGAGCCACTCTTCCGCTTCGTCCAGTTTTCCGCCTGAAACGAGGATCATTCCCAGCGAGTTCATGCCATGCAGCGTGGTGGGATCCATTTCGCCGGAGAGCGCCATGAAACGATCAACCACATCCTTCGCCGTCTCCTGGGCCTCCTCGTGTTTGCCCATCGCGCTCAGCGCCGAGGCAAGAGTCTCCCGGGAGAGCAGCGACTCGGAACTGTCATCTCCCAGGTGCGCCACTCGAAGCTCGGCGGCCCTTCGCAGGTGCGGTTCCGCCTTGCCCGGCTGGCCGAGATTCATGTATGTCAGTCCGATGACGTGCCGAATGCCCGCCTCAACGACCGGTGTGGACAGGGCGGATGCCTCAAGCCGCTCGGCCGCCGCGTCCACCACGTCAATGACCCGGACATCCCGCCCGGCTTGATTAGGATCGGCGGACGATATCATGTCGGCCACAAAGGATGTCACCGCGGCGGCCCGCTGCGCCTCGGTCGACGCTTCCACCCGGTGAAGTTCGGCGCGGCGCTCCGCGGCCTGGGCATGGTCACGCTGTTGTTCAGCCAGTTGCCGCTGTAACTGCTCGGCTTCCCGCGCGCTTTCGGCGCGCGCATAAAGCACCGCGCTGACCGCAAATCCCATGACACATGCCATGACCGCCACGAGCACCGCCACGAATGCAATGCGGTGCCGCGCGACAAGCTTGCGCAGTTGATACATCGCGCTGTGCGGTCGCGCCAGAATGGGAAGATCGGCGCGGAACCGCGCAATATCTTCCGCGAGCGCATCCGCACTCGCGTAGCGCTGGTCTGCGTCCTTCGCAATGGCCTTGAGAATAATGGTCTCGAGGTCGCCGCGCAGCAGGGGGTTCATGTCGCTGGGCCGGATCGGCGGTGTATCGCAGATCGTGCGAACCACTTGCGCCATCGGACTGTTCTTTACGTTATAGGGCAGGGAGCCGGTGAGTAGTTCGCAGAGAATCATGCCCAATGAATAAACATCGCCGCGCGTATCAACGTCGGCCGACGTGCCCAGAAGATTCTCCGGCGCCATGTACGCCAGTGTGCCGCGCAGTTGTCCCGCTTCGGTCACCAGTGTGTCGGGGGATTCTGGATCGGTGATGCGCGCGAGGCCGAAATCCAGCACTTTGATCTGCGAGGTCGCATTCCAGGCGGAACCCGACCCCGCTCCTCCCGCAGGTGTCGCCGGCAGGACGAAAATGTTCGATGGCTTAAGGTCGCGATGGATCACGCCGCGCTGATGCGCAAAACTGATCGTCTCGCAAATCC
>CAZKIN010000171.1:3049-6013 GCA_964552515.1 uncultured Phycisphaeraceae bacterium | reverse complement strand
AGGTCGCGATGGATCACGCCGCGCTGATGCGCAAAACTGATCGTCTCGCAAATCCTCTCGAACAGGCTCAGCACGGACGGGATGCGCTGCGCGGGCGGCAGATTCTCCACGGCGGACGATTGAACGTATTCGAGCAGCGTGGTCCCTTCGAGCAGTTCCATCGCAAAGTATGGCCTGCCGTCCGCGGTGAATCCCGCGTCGTAAATCGCGGCAATGTGGGGATGACGCAGCCGCGCGAGCGAACGGATCTCACGCTCGAACTGCCGGAGTTGTTGGGGATGTCGCGCATGGCCGGTGCGGTTCACCTTGAGCGCGACAAGCCGCGGAGGATGGTGCTGCCTTGCTTCGTACACCACGCCCATGCCGCCGCGTCCGATCTCCCGCAGGACGTCGTAGTGCGCGACGGTCGGCATGGTTTCCATCTCGGGAGGCGGCATTCCCAGCGCCACCGCATCACCGAACAGCGCATCAACATCGCCTTCCGCGTCACCCGAACGCTGCAGCAGGCGCTGCAGCTCTCCGGATCGCCCGCGCCAGAGCTGCTGGAGCGCGCCGTCCACTTCGTCAGGAGTGATGTCCGGCAAGTGGGAATCGGCGCTCATGGCGTTTTCCACGTCAAGGCCTGGTGGGGCCGGTCATCCGCTCGCGCAGCGCGCGCACGGCGCGCAGCAGGGTCATCGCCGCCGCCTGGCGGGTCACGCCCAGGTGGGCTGCAATCTCCGCCGTTGCCAGCTGGTCAAAGAAAGCCAGCGTGATGATGGTGCGATGCTCTTCTTTCAGGTGACACATCTCTGTCATGGCACGCTGGAACTGTTCGTCCCGGTCGGCGGCGCTGAGCGGCGAGGTGCCGCTTCCGGCGAGGAACTGGCACAGGGGACCGACGGACGAAAGTTGGGCGACCGTGGAGTCAAGCGATCTCGGCGCGGGACGCCCGCGTCCGGCGCCGGCCGGGTCGCGAATGGCATCCGCCACCCGCCGCGTCACCACCGTGGAGGCAAACGAACGCAGCCCGCCCACCGTGTGGTTTTGCAGCGTAGGCAATCCGCGCAGCAGAGATTCCATGGATTCCTGGGTAATGTCTTCGACAAGCTCGCTTTTACCGGCGGCCGGGTTGAGCCGTGCGTAGGCCATGAGCCGGATCCTATCCACCATCGCAAGCACGATCCGCTCAACGGCTTCGCGCGATCCGCCCGCCGCTGCCGCAACCATCTCATCAGTCAGTTCAGGCTGATTCTCCATGCGCTCCGTATCATATCCGGAACGCACCCTCTCCGTAAGAAAAATGCCTTGTCCCCGGCATCTCCGGTAATAGTCGCAATTGCAGCCAAAGGTAACGCCGCGGCACCCGGCGAAGCCACAAATTATTTCCGTTACGCCGGCCCGTCCGCTGCGACTGATATGCAAGGCGGCGTTGTGCCGCATGGGAGTGCATGGCGGAGACGAACATCATGAGACATCGGAATTGGTGGCTGGGTACGGCGGCGCTGGGGTTGATCGGCCATGGAGTTCACGGGGCCGCGATCGACAGCGGGGAATTCACTTATCGCGGACAGCTCAAGCTCAATGCCGTGCCTGTGAATGACACCTGCGATTTTGAATTCAGCCTCTGGGATGATCCTGCCAGCAGTTCGGGTTCCCATCTCATCGGGCAGATTATCACCTTCGACGGTCAAGGCGGCAACGCCGCGCCCGTCGACGTCGCAAACGGTCTTTTCTCCGCATTGCTGGACTTTGGACCAACCGCATTCGTGGATAGTGATCGCTGGCTGGCAATCAGCGTAAGGTGCCCGGCGGGCGCCGGCGTCTATTCGACCCTGGCCCCGCGCGAACTTATCACCGGCGTGCCATATGCCATCCGCACCCGCGGCATCGCCGTGAACGATGACGGCGAAGTCGGCATCGGAACTGACACGCCACTGGCACCACTGCACGTCGTCGGTGCCGGCCGATTCCGCGGCAACCATCTCGCCTACTTCGAAAGCCGCAGCGGCCTGTCCTCCGATGGGATCGCCATCCAACTGGGCAACCTGCACACCAACCGCAACAACAACTTCATCACCTTCTACAACAGCGCCCAACTGGTCACTGGACGCATTGAAGGATTCGATCTTGAAAACGGGGACTGGGTCGCACCCCCGCCCACCTTTGATGTGAACCTTTCTTTCGATCCCAACATCACTTACAACCCCAACTGGCTCAATCCCGGCTCACTCCCCACGGCCACCCTCGCGCCGGGCACGTTGCCTGCGCTTAACTTTACGCCGGGCACTTTGCCGACCCTGAACTTCAACCAGGGAACCCTGCCCAACTTGAACTTCACTCCGGGTTCGCTGCCCTCGTTGTCGTTTAGTGGCGGAACAAACCCATCACTGATCTTCAGCGGAGGAACGCTGCCCTCGCACACGTTCAATCCCGGAACTCTGCCGTCCCTAAGCATCAATTTCTTTGCCGGATCGTTCAGCTTTAACACCGGCACTCTGCCCTCGGCCACTTTCTCCACAGGGACGTTGCCGTCCGCGACTTTCAATAGCGGTACGCTACCCACAGCGAGCCTGAATCCGGGCACCCTGCCTGCCGCCAACTTCACCCCCGGCACCCTGCCCACGCTCTCCTTCTCTGGGGGCACTCTCTCAACGATGTCCTTTGCACCGGGAACCCTGCCATCACTTTCCTTCAGCGGCGGATCACTCCCTTCTCTCAATCACCACCCCGTCACGATTGGCGTGCCGTCGCTTACTTTCGATGTGCCCACGTTTGAAGATATTCATGACCTTTATTGCTGGGCCAATGAGAATGGCATCCATAACTACGTGGCACTCGATCCGGTCAACGTCGCCGCTGAGGCCATCAAGGAGGCCGTAACTAAAATCTGCATGGATGAAGGGGTCACCTATGGCTCCAAAGGCGCGGACTACGCAGAGTGGTTGCCCAAGCTGAACCCCGAAGATCGATTCCAGCTTGGCC
>CAZKIN010000171.1:0-2949 GCA_964552515.1 uncultured Phycisphaeraceae bacterium | reverse complement strand
GACTACGCAGAGTGGTTGCCCAAGCTGAACCCCGAAGATCGATTCCAGCTTGGCCAGGTGGTGGGCGTTCATGGCGGCAAAGTGAGTTTGAAAACTGACGGGGCCGAGCACATTCTGGCCGTCTCGCATGCGCCGGTGGTCGTCGGAAACGTGCCGCCCGAAGGCGACAAGCACAAGTTCGTGACCGTCGGATTCATGGGCCAATTGCCGGTGGTGGTCCGCGGCATGGTCAGACCGGGTGATTACATCATTCCATCCGGGCGTGCGGACGGCACGGCGGTTGCGGTATCCCCGACGGATTTGCAAGTCGATCATTTGGGGAAAATCCTCGGACGCGCCTGGTCGGAGTCGGACAATGACGTGTACACCCTGATCAACGTGGCCATTGGTCTTCCGGACAATGCGGAGAAGGTGGTGTTCGACCGGCAACTCCGCCGGATCGAATCACAGGCGCGCAGCCTGGACTCACTCACCGCGGACCACGTGCGACTGCAGGCGCAACTGGGTGCGATGAATGAACAGGTGTCCGTCCTGTTGGGTGCGGTGAAGCGTCTGGAAGAACAAGTGCAGGAAGTCGGCGCGTGCGGACAGCCAACGGTCATCGGCAGCACGATTCAACCGTAGAATCCCGGTTACGTCAGTGGAGAGTGCAAATGCGAGCGGCAAACTACACCGTGCGGGTGACGATGGTACTACTGTGTGTACCGGTGGCGCTGCGCGCGCTCGGAGGCGACCCGCAGTATGAACTGATTAGATCGACGGTTAGCAGCACGGATGCAACCGTCAGCGTGGCCGATGGCTACGAGTTGCGCGGGCACGTCGGGTACCTGCACAGCGCGGAGCCCGGAGGCGATGGGTACACACTGAACAGCGGCTTCTTCCACTCGCTTGCGCCGACCGACTGTGATGCGGACGGGTCCGTGTCACTTCTCGATTACGGTGCCTTGGCGATGTGTCTGGACGGTCCCGCGTCATCTCTGGCGACGGGGTGTGAATGTTTTGATGTGAACCGCAATGGGGCGGTTGAACTGGCCGACTTCGCGATGTCACAGGTGGCCTTTGCGGGGCCTTGAAGTAGATCGCCCGGAATCGATGCATGCGGGGTGCCCTGTTCGTGGTTTGGACGAATTGGCCCTGCGCCACCGCGGAATGGTGCAAGATAACTGCTTGGCGGTAAACAACTTACAAAAATTCGTCAATTCCATTGACTTCGCGTCAAATGTTTGGTATAAGTTAACTACGGGCGTGTCCATGAGGCGACCGTAGCAGGCGGGGCGGGCGTTGCGAACTCCTGACTCATCTTGCAGCCGGTACGCGCAGATTTGTGACTGTTATGTGGCACACTACATAAAAAATGCGAAAACAAACCCACACCTGCACAGCCTGGGGTAAATAGGTAATCGTCGTATCCGCCGGCGGAGTGCTAATTTCCCTGGACGGCGCAGCAGGGGCTTTGCATTGGCTTCTTTCTGCCTCGCCCGTTAGCCTACACCACATGGCCGACACGCGAAATCACTGCAGCGTATGCACCAAAGGTGGAAAGCTGGACGCCAACAGCGAAACTGCCGTCGTCCGCTGCAACGTGCGGGAGTTTTCCCGCGAGCAGTTCACCGTCTGGCGCTGCCCGCACTGCCGGACCATTCACTCGCGCGATGTGGTGGACCTGCCGCATTACTATGCCAACTATCCGTTTCAAAGGCAGGTGCCGCATTTCGGCATGCGCCTCGTCGCGCGGAACTACGTGCGCCGTTTGCGCCGCGCCGGCCTGCAAAAGAAGCACAAAGTGCTTGATTATGGCTGCGGATCCGGCATGCTCATCGGACAACTCCGCCGCATGGGGTACAGCGACGCCCACGGATACGACCCCTACAGCCGCACCTTTGGTGATGCCACGGTTCTGGCACAACAGTACGACATGGTAATCGCCCAGGATGTGATCGAGCACGTCGAAGATCCGGTGGAACTGCTGGACAAGTTGGCAGCGCTCACCGCCCCAGGTGGGACGATCTGCATCGGCACCCCCAACGCGGATGGGATCGACCTGGCCCGGTGGAAGACTTTCGTACACTCGCTGCATCAGCCCTATCACCTGCACATCTTGTCGGCCCGGGCGCTGTGCGATCTGGCCGAACAGCACGGACTGACTATGACTAAATTTTACGACACTTATTACGCCGATATGGTCCTGCCATTTGTGAACGTGCGTACGAATCTCTACTACGCATCCCTCTTCGATAACACCATTGATCTTGCGTTCGATCCGATTCGCTTTCATCCCATGCTGCTTTCACCGCGCGGTTTGTTCCTGGGGTTCTTCGGCCACTTCATACCGTATCGCTGCGAGATGATGGCCTTCTTTCGCAAGGAGGGCGGAGCGGCGGCATGATCGATAGGGAACCATCGATGGCGGTGGGGATCGACGTCGGCGGCACACACGCTCGTTTTGCGCAGGTGGAGAATGGCCGTATAGCCGGCGACGTGTGGCGGGGCGTGACGCAGACCTGTCACTCACCCCGTGATTTTCTGTTGCTGGTCACGAAGGGCCTGGCAGCTGTTCATCATGTGGCACCCGCAAGCCCGCGCCAGGTGACGCTGCCCGATCATCCGATTGGCCTGGCTCTGCCCGGCCTGGTCGATCAGCAGCGCGGATGCCTGACGCGCTGCGTAAACCTGCCGTTTCTGGAGAATTTTCCCCTGCGCACGGAGTTGGCGAAGATCACCGGCTCCGCGGTGCATCTGATGACCGATGCCGCGGCGGCCACGTGGGGTGAGTATCAGGCACAACCATCGCCGCTTCCGACCTTTGCGCACCTGCGCCTGGGAACCGGCGTCGCGCTGGGAGTCGTGCGCGATGGAGCGCTGGTCGATTTGGACACGGGACGCACGCGACACTTGGACGTTCTGGTGGTGGAACGGGGCGCGGACGCGCTGGAATGTCGCTGCGGACTG
>CAZKIN010000170.1:4982-8444 GCA_964552515.1 uncultured Phycisphaeraceae bacterium | reverse complement strand
CCTGTCGCCCCGATTTTTCTAACACCACAAGCTGACGCCACTCGCAAATCTTCTTTTTCATTCGGGCCGTGTGTGTGAATCCTGCAGAATAAGACTGCTATGGCCTTCGCGCCAACGGGCCGTCTGATGCAGCAATTGGTTGGCAAACTCAAACCGAACCTGAACGATTAAGCGGCCGTTGCATGATTCCCTTATCTTCTATGGACAAACACAGTTTACCAACGTGCTTTCGCCGCGCTGTCTCGCCTTAACTACGCGGTCGCGCGACCTGATGCCGAAATTTGAACTCTGGTTCATCACAATTCCCGACATTATAGGACTCAACAAACCGAGATCTCACCCTTGATCATCTCGTTTTTTTAAATTGGACGAATCCTCGACTTTGCAGTATGATTGAAGTTGATTGCCGGAGATAGGGAAAGGGAAGAAGCGCCAAGTCCACATCCCGGTCAACAAGAAATTGGGTTTTGTACTTGGAAGGAAAGAAGTGATGATCAGGCAGCGCGCGGGGTTCCTCATCGGACTTTTGGTTCTTTGTATTTCACATTCCGCCCGGGCGAATGTGGTCTATACGGAATCGCTCAACCTCAACCAAACGGTTTCGAATTTCCTGGGTTTTATTGGTGGCGGTTTCAACTACGCGCACTCCAACCCCTTTGAGTCGGTTGGCGGATTTTCCAGCGGACAATATTCCTCCGCGGTTTCCGCCGGACTGATCCAGTCCATCGCCCTGACGCTCGACTTCGCTGGCATCAATGGCCTCGAGTGGGTCCAGGTGCAGGTCAAGACCAACGGGTCCGGTTGGACCGGTATCGGAAACATCAATGACAATAGCGCCCATACGTTTGCCCTGATGAACTCCTCATTCGGGTTTGGCGCTAACGATCTTCTTGGCAGACTTCCGATCCACATTCGCATCCTCGGTTTCGGCGGATGGATTGGCGGCTCGGCCACCCTCGAAACGTCAGCTCTTTCGCTCGGCGTTGCGCCCACTCAGACTGCGGCCATCGTGCCGATCCCGGGTGCGGTTGTCCTCGCCGCTTGCGGCCTGGGCAGCTTGGTTTGCGTCCGCGGACGTCGCAAGTGATTTCATCAGCGACTTTGTGTAGTAACTTTTGCCAGCAAATTGCGAAATGAACAAACGCCGCCAAAACGGGCGGCGTTTTTCTTGCGCCCCTCGTGCAATGGATAATTCGCGGATACGTCAGTCCGCCTACTGCCACGTCAGGGCCGCGCAAGCATCTGCATTTGCCCGCTGCTGACGCTCAACCATGGCTCGATAGAGACCGTCCACTGTCAGCAGTTCCGCGTGTCGCCCCACCTGCTCAACCCGCCCCTGATTCAAAACCACAATCATGTCCGCGTGTTGAATCGTACTCAACCGGTGCGCGATGATGAACGTCGTCCGTCCCGCAAACAAATCCGCCAGCGCCGCCTGGATAAGCTGCTCGCTCTCCGAATCCAGATTACTCGTTGCCTCATCCATGATGAGAATTTCCGGATCAGCCAGCACCGCCCGTGCAATGCTCAGCCGCTGCCGCTGCCCGCCCGACAACTTCACCCCACGCTCCCCGATCAGCGTCTCATACCCCTCCGGCAGCCGCGCAATGAACTCATGTGCATTCGCCCGCCGCGCCGCCTGCTCCACCGCCGCCGCCGAAGCGTGTCGCCGACCATAGGCAATATTTTCATGAACCGTCCCATCAAACAAAAACACTTCCTGCTGCACCACCGCCAGTCGCCGTCGATAATCAGCCAACCGCAACGTACGCAGATCGACCCCGTTGATCAAAATTCGCCCCGACGTCGGATCATGAAAACGCGCCACCAGATCGCAAAGCGTCGTCTTGCCACCCCCGCTCGGCCCGACCAGCGCCACCGTCGCACCGGCCGGCACCGTCAGATTGACATCCTGCAAAACGGTCAACCCGGCGCGATAGCTGAATCCCAAATCCTCAATACGTATCTCCCGGATCGTTTCCGGAGGCGTAATCGCATCCGCCGCATCCGGCTTATCCAGTGGTTTTTCCAGCACCTCAAACACCCGGTCCAGCGCCGCAAGTGCCTGTTGCGTGGCACTGAAAGACTGCACAATCGCCGAAACCGGACCCAGCAACAGCAGCGCATACATCTGGAAGGCGATGATGTCGCCGATCGTTCCATGCCCGCGAATCACCAGGTAGCCGCCGAACCCGACGATCGCCAGCGTCGTCGCCGGCACCACCAGCCCCCACGCCGTACTCACCACCAGTTGCATCCGCTCCGCCAGCAGATTCTTACGAATCACCGCATGATTGGAAACCGCGTAGTCATGTTCCTCCTTGCGCTCCCGCCCGAACGAACGCACCACCCGAATCCCGCCGAACACCTCCGTCACTCGCGCGTCCAGTTCCGACCGGTCATCCGCAATCGATCGATAAATTGGCTTGACCTTGCGTATCCACGCGATGTTCAGGAGCACAATCGGCGGGATGAGCATCGCCGCCACCACGGCCAGCGGCCACGACAGGAAAATCAGCACCGCGATGGTCAGCACGACGCGGATGATCATGACGCCCGGCGTGATCAGCGCCATCTGCACCATGCCCATCACCTTGTCCGTGTCTTGTGACAGACGAGAGACAATACCGCCCGACTTGTAATCCGTCAGATCCGTCAGCGGCAGACGCAGGAAACTCGCGAACAGCTTGCGCCGCAGCCGAAACACAATCTGCGCATTCAGCACCGACATGGTATACGTCCGCACCGTGTCGATCGCCTGCGCTGCCAGCATCAGTACCAGCACTGCCAGGCAGACCCAGGCCAGCCGCACGAGCTTTTCATCCGGCGGCGCGGTCGGATGCGGAATGACGTCATCGATGATGTACTTGGTCGCCAGCGGCATGACCAGCACCAGCACCGCGCTGACCAGCGCCAGCAGAAATACCACCACCAGCCGGGGAAAGTAAGGACGCAACCAGCGACGGTATTCGGAAAGATAGGCCTTGCGCCGCGCGGACGGCGGCGGTTTGTCCGGATCGCGATTCTTCTGTACGGCCGCGCCTTCGCGCAGCGCTTGGGTGAACCGGGTATAGAGTTTCCTGGACGATTCAACGCGTGACATGGGCCCGCGATTCTTCCCGATAAGCTGCCAGGTGGGTGATGATCAAGCGTTACTCCTTAGCTCGCTGCCAGCTTACGCAGCACCGCCGGCAGAATTCCGCCTTGCCGGTAGTATTCTATCTCCACGTTTGAATCGAGTCGCGAAATCAGCGTAATGACTCTGCTCGATCCATCCACAGTATTGGTCAACTGCACTCGAATCTCCTGACGCGGGCGCATCGTCGTCGCCACATCCACCAGATCAAAAATCTCTTTGCCCGTGATACCTAACGTATCAGCCGTCTGGCCGGTCAGATATTGGAGCGGCAGAATCCCCATGCCCACCAGGTTGCTGCGGTGAATTCGCTCATAGCTTTCCGC
>CAZKIN010000170.1:0-4882 GCA_964552515.1 uncultured Phycisphaeraceae bacterium | reverse complement strand
TGATCCATCAGATACTTGCCGGCCGGTGAATCCACCTTGATCGATCCCGCCGGAGAAATGTGATCGGTCGTCACCGAATCACCCACCATCACCAGCACCCGCGCGGCCCGTATCGGTTGAATCTCCGCCGGCGTCTTCGTCACCTTCTCAAAAAATGGAGGGTTTTGGATATAGGTGCTCTTCGGGTCCCATGAATAGGTATCCCCGCCCGCCCCGGTAATCTTGTTCCACTGCTCATTTCCGGTAAACACGTTGGCATATTGCTTGCGGAACTGTTCCGCCGTGACGTGCTTCTCCATCGCGGCGCTGATCTCCGCCTGCGACGGCCAGATGTCCTTCAACATGACCGGCTTGCCGGATTTGTCCGCGCCCAGAGGCTCTTGCGTCAGATCAATGTCAGTTGTGCCGGCGAGCGCATACGCCACCACCAGCGGCGGCGATGCCAGGTAATTCGCCTTCACCTGCGCATGCACGCGACCTTCAAAATTCCGGTTACCGCTCAACACCGCTGACGCGACCAGTTCACCCTTGTTGACCGCCTCCGAAACTTTCTCCGGCAGCGGCCCGCTGTTCCCGATACAGGTCGTGCACCCATACCCCACCGTCTGAAATCCCAGCTTGTCGAGAAAGGGCGTGAGCCCTGCGGAATTCAGATATTCCGTCACCACGCGCGAACCTGGCGCCAGGCTCGTCTTCACATGCGGCTTGACGGTCAGACCCTTTTCAAACGCCTTCTTCGCCAGCAACCCCGCCGCAATCATCACCGACGGATTCGACGTATTCGTGCAGCTCGTGATCGCGGCAATCACCACCGCGCCGTGTCCCAGTGTTTCCGCATGACCGTTGAATTGCACATCCACCCGGCGCTGCGTGGCGGCCTCATCCAGCGCATATCCCCGATCGTTTACCGGTGCCTTCAGCGCTGTGCGGAACGACTCCTTCATCCGACTGAGCAGCACCCGATCCTGTGGTCGCTTCGGCCCCGCAAGACTTGGCTCCACGACGGCCAGATCCAGACTGAGCGAATCGTGGAACAGCGGATCAGGGGTCGCGTCAGTGCGAAACAGCCCCTGCTCTTTGCAATAGCGCTCCACCAGCTCCACGGTCGCATCCGGCCGCGCCGTGCGCTTCAGGTAGCGCAGCGTTTCATCATCCACCGGGAAGAATCCTACCGTCGCACCATACTCCGGCGCCATGTTCGCTACCGTCGCGCGATCCGCGAGCGACATGCCGGAAAGCCCTTCGCCGAAGAACTCGACAAACTTCCCGACCACGCCCTTCTTCCGCAGCATTTCCGTGACTGTCAGCACCAGGTCAGTGGCCGTCGCGCCTTCGCGCAGCCGCCCCGTCAACCGGAACCCCACCACTTCCGGCATCAGGAAATACATGGGTTGACCCAGCATCGCCGCTTCCGCTTCAATGCCGCCCACGCCCCAGCCCACCACGCCGAGTCCGTTGATCATCGTCGTATGGCTGTCCGTACCCACCAGGCTGTCCGGAAATGCCGCGCCGTTGCGCATAGTCACCACGTCGGCGAGATATTCGAGATTGACCTGGTGCACGATCCCCATCGCGGGCGGCACCACGCGAAATCCCGCGAAGGCCTTCTGTCCCCAGCGCAGGAACTGGTAACGCTCTATATTTCGATGAAACTCCAGATCGGCATTGATCCCCAGCGCCTCACCCGACCCGAACGCATCCACCTGCACCGAGTGATCAATGACGAGATCAACCGGAATCAGCGGATTGATGCGCCGCGCGTCACCACCCATGCGCTTCACCGCGTCGCGCATCGCCGCCAGGTCCACCACCGCCGGTACGCCGGTGAAATCCTGCAACAGCACCCGCGCGGGCACGAACGGAATCTCCTTGTCCGATACCGACTTCGGACTCCAGGCCGCCACGGTTTTGATGTCGTCTTCCGTGATGGTAAATCCGTCCATGTTGCGCAGTACGCTCTCCAGCAGAATGCGAATGCTGAACGGCAGCCGCTCCACGTCCGCAAACCCCGCGCTCGCCAGCGCCGGCAGGCTGTACATGGTTAACGTTCCGCCTTTGTGCGCGAGGTTCTTCCGTGTTCCGAATGGATTCTGGTTCATGGTTTTGGACTCTGCATGGTTGGTCATGGTGACTGCATAAGGTTTTGCGGTCGATCCGATAATCCGGACCCTCGCGCCACCCGTATCTATCATATGGATCGATCGCCGCGCGTCAAAAACTGCCGATCGACATCGTATTTATCGGGAGATTTCATCCGCTTCATAAAACGCCGTGCAGTGCGGCGCTTCCGTGATTTCGACGCGGCTTATGGTGTGCCACCCGCGACGGCGCAGTTGCAGAAAAAGAACTTCCGCCACGACTTCCGCCGTCGGATTCCGTCCTGTGAAATCCCCCAGTTCATTGAGATGCCCGTGCTGCCACCCCGCCACCGCCGCCTGCACCGCGCGCTCCGCCTCGTGAAAATCCAGCACCATCCCCTGTGCGTCGAGTTCCACTGTTCGAAAAACCGCCCGCACGCCCCAGTCATGTCCATGCACCGGCTCGACCGTGCCATCGGCCAATCGCAACTGATGCGTCGCGCAAAACCCCGCCTCTACCCTGATTCCAAACCTGCCCATGCCCTACACCCCGCATAACTCCCGCGCATAGCCCTTCAGCGCCGCGTCAATCGCCGCAAACTCTTCCCCGAAATAAGCTTGAAACAGCGCCTCCCCGTCATCCACCTGCGACGCCCCACCCGATGTCACACGCCAGGCACTTGTCTTGGCGGCCGCCCTTCCCGCTGCAATATCCGCCAGCATCTCCCCCATCCGCCCGGCATGCTTTCCACCTTCCCCATGCCGCAGGTACACCACCAGCGCCCACACCTGTGCATAATACTCGTGTGTCGCACAACTGTCACCCGCGGTCAGCAACCCCGCGACCCGCGCATCCAGCAACTCCTCCAGCGGCCGCCACCGCCCTTCCGCCAGCGCATCCCGCAGGCTGTTCATTCGAAATGTGTTTCGCGTTCCGCCAAACTGCGGCTCGCCGTCCTTCCACTGCACCGCCTCAAAGTAGCACGCCATCCCCTCGTGCAGCCAGCCCGGCATCCCACCGCTCCGCGCCGAGACAAATTGATGCCACGCCTCATGCACCAGCGTCGCCAGCGCCGTCGTCCGATCCGCAAAAAATGACGCCGACGTGTCACCCTCGGTATATCCGCCGAGGTGGATGTGCATCACCGTATCCGATCGCCCTGGCCACCGCTCACGGCAGAACCCCGCCCACTCCGGCCGCGATTTGAACAAATAGGTCGTAAGCCGCCGCGGCGCATCCGCCCCCGGCATCACCTGCACAAACTGTCCATGCGCCGCCTCCAGAATTCCCGGCAGCGCATCGACAAACTCCGCGTCATCCAGCGTGGTCAATAGCTCAAAATGCGTCGTGACCAGCCGCCGCCCCGCAAACCCCTCTTCTTTCCACGGCTCACTCTGCACCACCGTGTGTACCGCGGACTTCTTCTCCCCCGCCGCGCAACCGAATTGTAAAATCGCGGCGTAACAAACCGCCGCCCCGCAGCACGTTTTTCCGCATGATTTCCACATGCCGCGCAGCTTAAGGTTCGTGCGCCCTTCGGTCAAAGCTCGGGCGTGTTTGATCCTGCCGCACATTTGACGCTATCATCCCACCCGAGGTCGTCGCGCTCGGTGCGACGTTTGCATCGGTTGGATCATTCATACATATTCAAAGGGCCTGCTCACCATGTCGCACAACGGATCTGTGGAAAAAGTGATCATCGTCGGCTCCGGACCCGCCGGTTGGACGGCCGCGATCTACGCCGCCCGCGCCAATCTTACGCCCCTCGTCCTCGCCGGCAGGCCCAAGACCATCCCCACCACCATCCTCCCCGGCGGACAGCTCATGATGACCACCGAGGTCGAAAACTACCCCGGCTTCCCCCACGGCGTGACCGGACCCGAGCTTATGGCCTATTTCGAACAGCAGGCCGTCCGCTTCGGCACCCGCATCGTCACTGACAACGGCCTGACACCCAACGTCTCCGACGCCAACGACGGCCACAGCTATTCCTACCAGGACTGCCAGACCATCGACATGTCCAAAAAGCCTTTTGTCGTCGTATCGGAAGACGGCACGCAGTATCGCGCCCACACCGTCATCATCGCCACCGGCGCCACCGCCAACTGGATCGGCCTGTCCAACGAACAGCGCCTCGCCAAGATCGGCGGCGGAGTCAGCGCCTGTGCCGTGTGCGACGGCGCGCTGCCCGTCTTTCGTGACAAGGAACTGGCCGTAGTCGGCGGCGGCGATTCCGCGGTCGAGGAAGCCACCTACCTCACCAAGTTCGCGTCCAAAGTTTACATGATCCACCGCCGCGACCAGCTCCGCGCCTCCAAAATCATGGCCCAGCGCGCCATCGACAACCCCAAGATCAAACTCCTCTGGAATAAGGTCGTCACCGATGTCCTCGGCGACCAGATGATCACCGGCGTCAAACTCAAGGACACCGTCGACGGCAAGGAATCCTCCCTAACCGTCGGCGGCCTCTTCGCGGCGATCGGCCACACTCCCGCAACCTCCTTCCTGAACGGCCAGTTGGACCTCGACGCCAAGGGCTACATCAAGCTCAAAGACCCCTACCGTTCGACCACCAGCGTGGACGGCATCTTCGCCGCCGGCGACTGCGTGGACAGCGTCTACCGCCAGGCCATTACCGCCGCCGGCATGGGCTGCAAGGCCGCACTCGACGCCGAACGTTGGCTCGGCGAAAAAGGAGTCCATTAGCCCGCTTGTCTGACCTTATGGCTGTTTCCGGTGCGCCCGCGATTCGCGCACTTCGTGCCATATATCGGACACTAGTCCCATAGATACGGCTGTCCGT
>CAZKIN010000169.1:5295-8473 GCA_964552515.1 uncultured Phycisphaeraceae bacterium | reverse complement strand
CGCGCGGGTCAACCGTAGGGCGCGTCCCCGACGCCCCACCGGGCGTCAAACAACATGCCCCGCGCGCGTCACTCCCTCGCGCGTCGTGATTAAATGATACAGCTTGTCGCCCAACGGTTTTTCCCCAACCGGCGCATCGGTTCTGAAATGCACACCCAGGGATTCCCTGCGTTCCAGCGCTGAACTGGCCGTCGCATGCGCAACAAGCACCATGTTCTGCAATTCCCACCCGTCCGGCTCATCAAAGGTCTTGTCGAGTGTGTAATGCCCCCAGAATTTCAATATGTCGCAGGTTTCGCGCAACCGCTCGGCATCGCGCACGATTCCGACGTTACGCCACATCACACTGCGCAGTGAATTACGAATATCCGGCAGGTCCAGCGTCGTCCGCTGCGATTTCACCGCTTCATGCACCGCGCGAAAAACCTGCGACTGTCCCGCTTCCCTTCCACACGCATCGGCCGCTGTTTGTCCCGCCCGCGCACCGTAAACCAATCCCTCCAACAGCGAATTGCTCGCCATCCGGTTTGCGCCATGCACACCCGTGCTCGATGCCTCCCCACAGCAGAGCAGTCCCGGCACGCTCGTCTGCCCGTCCAGGTCCACCTCTACCCCGCCGACCAGATAATGTGCGCTCGGCCGCACCGGAATCAAATCCGTCGTCACATCAATTTGAAAATCCCGGCACAACCGCGCAATCTGCGGAAATCGTTCAGCGAATCCCTTCAAATGCCGCACATCCAGAAACACACAATTGGCCCGCGTCGCGATCAAGTGCGCGTGAATCGCCCGACTCACTACGTCGCGCGGCGCCAGTTCCATATCCGCGTGGAAATCACGCATGAACCGCCCGCCCGCCTTGTCCACCAGATACGCTCCCTCGCCGCGCACCGCTTCGGAGATCAGCGCTCGGCCCGCGCCCGCGACATACAGCGTTGTGGGGTGAAATTGCATCATCTCCATGTCACGCAATCGCGCGCCCGCGCGCAGCGCCGCCGCCAGTCCATCACCGGTCACCACTGACGGATTCGTCGTCTCCCGCCAGAGTTGCCCGCACCCACCCGACGCGAGAATCGTCCGCCGCGCCCAGATCAGTTGATGCCCGTACTTCGGATGGTAAGTGACCGCACCGCGACACACGCCGTCGATAGTCAGCAGATCAATCACATAGCAATGATCAAATACACGCAGCCGCGCCGCCGCCTGCACCATTTTCTCCAAGGTGTCCGACAGCACCCGTCCCGTTTGATCGCCCTGCGCATGAATCACCCGGTGCAGCGAGTGCCCGCCTTCCCGCGCCAGCGCCAGGTCAGATCCGTCGCGATCCGCTTCAAACCCCCACGAAATGAGCTCCGCAATCCGCCGCGGCCCCTCGTTTACCAGGACCTCGACCGCCGCGCGCACGCATAACCCGCACCCCACGCGCATGGTGTCATCCAGATGGCACTTCGCCGAATCCGCCGGTCCCAGCGCCGCCGCGATACCGCCTTGTGCCCAGCTCGTGGATGATTGCTCGAACGAACCCTTGGTGACCAGGATGACATCGCGCTCGCCCGCCGCCTCGATCGCCGCCCGCGCACCGGCGACGCCGCTTCCGATAACCAGGACATCTGTGATGACATGTCCCGCGCGTGCGGAATCAAAGTTGGTCAGGTAGCGCCGGGCATCGAGTCGTTGCAGCATGTTATCGGGATTCTAGGTTTATCGGGCCTTTCGGGCAACGAACCTTCAAGAACCGCAAGCGCGTCGTTATCCGATGATATTCATGGCGAGGTGTTTTCTTGCGTGCGACCCGGCCTGAGATTTCCGTCGTGTCATTTTATTGGCACCCGTGGTCGCGCGATCCGCGCACTCAGGTGAACGGCACACGATTTCCCGGATCGCAGATGAAACGATGGCGACCTTTACTTGCCGCACTGCTCATGCTGGTGGTCGCACCGCGCCTCCATGCCAATGACCCGGAGATGGACACCACCGACGGTTCACGCATTGTCCACCACTTTCATTTCAACGAGCGTGAAGAAGGAAACCTCGAAGACCTGCCCCGCTACTGGGAACCGCTCCGCCTGGCCGGATTCCCACGATTTGCCGAAGGAGCGTTCGACTTCGCGGTCGGCCACTCCACCCCCGTTTCCTTCCACCTCGCCAGCAACGGCCGCAACATCGCTTTTCAATACACCGGCCCGGAAACGCGCGTCCGCGAGGACACCGATTATCGCATCGTCGCCCATGTGCGCCCCGATCGGCTCGACACGGCCCGTGCCTGTCTCTCCGCGTTTTACCTCGACCGCGCGCGCCGCCCGATTCTCAGCAGCCTCGTGCGCTCGCGCTGGATCGGCGATCCGGGGGAGAACTCCGATTGGGTGCGCGTTGAGTTGTTTCTGCCCCCCGCCCCCGCTGACGCACACACCATTGGTCTTACCGCGTGGGTCATGCAGGAGGCCACCTGGAACATGCGCTACTCCGCCCAGCGACACCTTTCCATTGTCAACGTCAACGCGGGCATCTGGCTCGACGACATCGTCGTCTACGCCCTGCCCTTGGTTTCCCTCAACACGAGCAACCCCGCCAATGTACTGGAAAGCGGAAAGAACGCCGAGCTGCACGTCGTGCTTGCAGACCAGCACGATCAGGGCCTCGTCGGCGACCTGACTATCGTCGATGCCGCGGGTCGCAACCTGGACGAACGCACTATTCCCGCCACCGCCGACTCACCCGCGCCACCGACGATTATTGACCTCAACACCTTTTCGCCCGGGCTCTATGTCGCCACCCTGCGCATCCGCGCGCAGGACCGCATCATCGTCACGCGTACGCTCCGTTTCGCGATTCTCGCGCCCGCTCTCCGCTTCGCCGAGAGTGGAACTCGCGCCGTGGGTGTTTCCATCGACCCCGCCCAGCGTTCCCATCCCGACACGGAGGACCGTCTGGTCCGCCGCTGTGGCGTGCAGTCGCTCAAGTTGCCGGTTTGGAGCGGACTGGCCGATGATGCTCCGCTTCCGGAAGCCAAAGCCGCACAGGATCGTTGGTTGCAATTCCTGCTCAAAGACGGTTTTCTGCTTACCGGCGTTCTCGCTGGCGTGCCCGCGGACCTGCTGCGCGGAAAGACCCCCTACTCACGCCCGCTACTTGATCTCCTGACCGAACATGCCTCGCTCTGGGAGCCTTCACTGGGTGC
>CAZKIN010000169.1:1887-5195 GCA_964552515.1 uncultured Phycisphaeraceae bacterium | reverse complement strand
CGCTACTTGATCTCCTGACCGAACATGCCTCGCTCTGGGAGCCTTCACTGGGTGCGGTGGTCGCGCCCTACGCAAGCACATTCCGAGCCTGGCAGTTCGGACCGGATGACTGGTCAGCGCCGCTGGGCAACGAACGACTCGTCAAGAGTATCGAACAACTGACGTCGTCCATGCGCAGGTATGTCACCTCCCCCTATCTAATCGCACCCATTTCGACCGAAATTGAAGCACGCGTGCCCGAACCCCACTTTGATCATCTCGTCTTGCGTTTGCCCGCCCAAACGCAACCGGAAAGCGTTGCCCCGCTGGTGGCATCCTGGCGCGCGCAGTTTCCTGGCAAGTTGTCGCTCAGTGTGCCCGCACTGCCTGCCGACACTTTTGAACGCACCGCCCGACTGATCGATTGGGCGCAGCGTCTGATCGCGGCACGGCACACCGGGGTGGAAACCGTTTTTGTACCTCAACCGTGGACTGTTCGTTCGTCCGTTCATGGGAGCATCGCCGAACCACAACACGAATACCTCATCCTGCGCACCGTCACCGACATGCTCGGCGAGGCCCATCCCGCGCAACATTTCTTGCTTTCGCCCACCGCACACCTATTCGTTTTCCATACCGGCAGCGATGCGGTCATCGCCGCCTGGGATTCGTCCGCACCGCCCGAGGGCAGTATCCATGCCTTCCCGTTGGGCGCCGCCAACCGCCAGGTAGACATATTTGGCAATCCCACCCCGCTGGAACGCGACGCGAAAGGCCGACACCGTTTTCGCCTCGGACCTTCGCCGGTTTTCATCGACCGGGTCGACACAGCGCTCATCGACCTGTTCACCTCGTTCTCCCTTTCGCCGCATTTCGTGGAGTCCGGACGGGAGGCGCCGGACGTCAACCTCACCTTCGCCAACAAGTCGTCGCGCACCTATTCCGGAAGTTTGATGCTTCGCGCCCCCCAGGACTGGGACATCGTCCCCCGACAATTTGATGTTAACCTGTTGCCGCAGCGCGAGGAGAAACTGAGCATGACCATTCGCGCCGCGCACAACGCGCCGGCCGGTCCCAACCTGATCATCGCCGAACTGAGCTTGAGCGACGGGACCTACATGGAAGTGCCGCTGGACGTTGAACTTGGTCTGTCCGCCGCGCACGTCCAGGGCATGGCCTGGCTGGACGGCGACGACCTCATGATACGTCACGAAGTCACGAACCGCTCAACGGCCACGCTGCACTTTCGCGGCTCGGCCCTCGTACCCGGACGCGAACGCCAGTACCGTCCCATCAACAACCTCAAGGCCGGTGAATCGCAGCGCGTCGAATACAAGTTTCGCGATTGCTCGGGCCTGATCGGCTCCGGCATCCGCCTGGAACTGCGCGAAACCAACGACGGACCACGCACCCATACGCTCGAATTGCGCGTGCCGTAGCTGACCAGTCATATTTCGGGATGGCTTACGATGCGAAGGACCATTCGCAAGTCGCGGTCATCGCTTAGTCTTCTTCAATGAAATGATCTGCGGGTGCCGCATCGGCGATGGTGTCAAGCGTCTGTCGCTTGCCGCGACGCCGCGCCGCGCTGGACGGTCCGACGGCCGGCGCCTCTTCAATCGACAGGCTCTTGGCCAGGTCATCGCGCAGCTTTTGATGTGTTTCGCGATCACTGCTCTTTTCCAGCGACCGGCGGATCGTCGCAATACTCTTGTCCGGAATCGCAATCATGCACACCGGCTCGCCGGGTTTCACCGCGGGCAATGTCGTCATGCCCATCACAATGCCGTCGACCGGGGAAATCAGTATGGATCGCGCCTCGCCGAACAGACTGGAATTCGTTGCAATCGCCTGTCCGCCCAGCACGATATCGCCGGGGGCCACGTGAAAGCGCAGAATCCCGCCAAGGTCGGCGCGCACCCATGTCGTCTTCTTCACCGTCACCTGGAACGGGGGAAGTCCGGGCTTGCCTTCGAGCATGCCGTACGTGATGAGCACATTGCGGACGCCGCGGATGCCGACGCTAAGCACGGCCGGCTCGACTTTCCACACTTCACCCGCTTCCAGAACGATGGTCGGACAGCCGGCGGCGCAGGCGGCGCGACGCAGCGAACCGTTGGGACCGGCGCTGTTGACGATCAGCTCGCAGCCGAATGCGCGTGCCAGCCGCTTGACATCGGGCGTATTCAAATCCGCACGAATATTCGGGAAATTTGTGTTGCGCACGGCCGCCGTGTGCAGGTCGATTCCAAAGTCGCAGCGGCTGACGATTTCCGTGAACATCGTGTGCGCGTACCGACTGGCGAGACTTCCGCGCGCGCTGCCGGGAAAACTGCGGTTCAGATCGCGGCGATCCGGCATGTAGCGCGTGTGCGTTTCGAAGCCGAAAACATTCACCACGGGCGCACACAGCAGTGTGCCACGACGCAGTCGCAGCGGCGTGCTGAAGGCCAGCTCGCGGATCATGCCCGCGCCGTTGATCTCATCGCCATGCACGGCCGCGGTGAGAAAGCCGGTCGGACCGCTTTCCTTGGCGCGGATGACGCGGACGAAAAGTTCGACCGGGTCACCGGTGTAACTTTCGCTCATTTTCAAGCGGATATCGCGAGTTTCGCCGGGGGCGATGCGCTCTCCGCCGATGATGATATCCCTACCTGCCATTAACTCGTGCCCGTCCCGGCCCATTCGGCCGGGCTGCCATGGACTGAATTCAATCTGGCATACGCTGTTCGTACACGGCGCAATTGCCCTTCACTGGCATCGAAAAGACCGCGCATTTTTCACCACCCCGGGCGCCACCACCCGACAGCCAAGCACCACCCAAACGCCACCCACTACACTGCCCGACGCACCGACTTCCGTCGCACGGGCGATTTCCTGCGCGCGCGCTCCGCCGGAAGCAGTCCCTTGAGCGCGAGCGACTTGCCGTAACAAAGGAGTACGTCGCCGACCAGCATGCGGCTGGTGCCGTGGGGGTTGGGCATCACCAGTCCGCCGCGGTCGATGCTGAGAATTAAAATGTCGCGCTCGCGCAGCTTGGCCTGGGCCAGTGTCTGCCCCGCCAGCGCCGACCCTTTGGTGACCGGAAGCTCGACGACCGCGTAACCTTTGCTCAGCGGGAGCCGTTCGCGGAGATCGACATCGGGGAAGAGCACCTGTTCCTCCAAGTGCTGGATGACCGCGCCGGCGACGTCGATGCCGGTGGCGCCCTCGATGCCTTCCAGACCCGGCGACGAATTGACTTCCATGACCTGAGGACCGTCGGCGGCTTCGAGCATGTCCACGCCGGCGACGCGGAGCCCGAGAATCTGCGCCGCGCGGACGGCGGT
>CAZKIN010000169.1:0-1787 GCA_964552515.1 uncultured Phycisphaeraceae bacterium | reverse complement strand
ACCGGCGCGCCGCCGACGCGCTGCATGGCCTTCATCACTTCCGACTTGCGCTTGACGAATGCCGTCGGCGGAAGGCCAATGTGGTGGCGGCTAAGCACCTGCATGCTGCGAAGCTTGTCGCGCGAGACGCTGATGCCGTGCGAAGCATTGAGCACGAAGACGCCCATCTGCTCGAACTGGCGCACGACCGCGGTGCCATAAAACGTGATGGACGCACCGATGCGCGGGATGACCGCGTCGTAGCGGCTGAGCTTCGTTCCGCAGAAATAGAGTTTGGGATCGTCACGCTCGACCTGCAGCGAGAAGTTCATGGTATTCAGCACCTTGACTTCATGCCCTGCTTTCACGGCGGCCTCGCGCAAACGGCGGGTGCTGTAGCAGCGCGGGCTGCGGGAGAGAATGGCGATCTTCATGTTCAGCCCGCTTTCCGTTTCAGGTCGGAGAGTTTGCCATGCACGAACTTGCGCCCCGCATCGACGAGGAAATCGGACCCCAGCGCCGAGCGTCCCAACAACATGCGGCAGAGCATGTGTGACCGCTCGACCAGGCTGATCTCGATGGTCTTGGTGACTCCGCCAATGTTGATCTTCGCCAGTACGACCGGCCGACTCTGTATCTGTCCATTGCTGCTGCGCACGCGGCTGGTGCGCACCTTGTGGGTTTCCACGCGGACGACCTGGTCCGGATGTTTGCGGCTGAGTACCACGTCAAAAATGACGATGCCGTCGGCGCGATCCACGATATCGGCCACATGGAGCGCGCTGGTCTTGGCGCCGGTATCGATCTTGGTGAGCAGCGCATCGATGCCCCACTGCGGAAAAGCCACGTATTCGCGCCATCCCAGGAGTGCCGGCGAAACGGGGGTCACCTTGGTTTTGGATCGAACCATGCCCTTCTTCCATCGACCACGCGAGAACGGGGACCGCAAGAATGCCATCTTAAGCGATTTCACGCTGCGGCCATCTTCAGGATAGACGTGCGCGGCGAATTTGCAACGTTGCGACCGACCGCCGATTGCACATAAACTATTTATTAGCAAAGCTTTACGATTAGAATGTTCCCGCCCCGCCGCCGGGCGTGAAGTTTGAACGGTCGGTCCGGCCAAGCGAGTAAATCCGTTTTTTCAATACTGGAATCAAGAATTCGCGACGGTGGTTCCGATAATCCTTGAAGCCTGGAGGGCTGGCCCTGACGATGGAGCGTCCCATGCTACGACCGGACAAACAAGTTCAGCGCACGCAAACCAGCGCCCAGCGCCGTCCCCCCAACCAACCCACCATTGTTGATGTTCCGTTCGTTGGTTCGGACGAGCTCGCCGTTCGTCTGCCGCCAGCGCCGCTGCAACTGAACATTATGGCCACGGACAGTACGGGCGAGACCGCCCCGTGGTTTGACGACATGTGGTGGACAGAGTTGATCGCGCGATATGCGGATGATGCACTGAGTATTGTCATGGCCGCGACACCGGCGGCATTGCTGCATCCCATCGTGCTGCATCACCTGGAAATGCTGTTCCGTGTCGTGCCGGGTTGGCGCATCGCGGGCTATGCGTTTGTGGATGACTTGCAGACGAACGAGGAATGGGAGCTGGCGGCGCGGAGCCCCTACCACGAATTGCGGATCGTTGACCGGCTGCGCAATCCGGCGATGGCGTCGCGCATCGAAGTCCGGCCGGTGGAGGAAGTGATTGGCGCGATTCGCGCGGCGCAGCAGCGGATGTCGGCCACCCGGCCGGTCCTGACGCGAATGCCCGGCGACACCATCGTGCCGGGAGAGGTCAACACCCC
>CAZKIN010000168.1:5676-8475 GCA_964552515.1 uncultured Phycisphaeraceae bacterium | reverse complement strand
AGATCATTCTTCGCTTTGGCCATGCGACTGCGAAATGGATCTTCGGGGCAAGTCAGCACCATGGGATCATTAAGATACGTTGGGAACAACTTGCCAAACCACGCAGTGTTTTCGCTGGTCGATGCTGTCGTGATTGGTGGCGGGTTGGCAGTGCGATTGGTGGGAAGCCAACCGTCGTTTTCAACGCGATACATGGCAAGCGCCTGACCGACGCTCCGCAGGTTATGTGTACAAACTGTTGCGGATGCCATTCGCATGGAACGGTGCATCGACGGCAACAACATGGTGATGAGTATGCCGATGATCGCAATCACCACCAGCAATTCAATCAATGTTGTGGCCCGACGCGCTCGCAATCGCTTCGCGCTGCGCGAAGCTGTTTCCGATAGTGGCATGAGTTGACGCATGTTCCACCCTCAGCCTGTTCGTTGCACAAGTCGCCGTCCGTGTTTTTCGCGGACTCTTGATTTACGCGTCGTCGTAATCATAGAATCTCGCCCCGCAACACATTCGTCGCCGAGTGCTTCCTTGTATTTCTCGGCCTGTATGATATCATCAAATTACAAAATTGGAAATGAAATCTTTCTTGTGCAGTTGCACTAAAAGTGCCGGTGAATATCTTGCCAACTCTGGGTCAACGAATCTCGACTGAACTTCTCCCCTATGTAAACCATCCGGGCCAGTACATCGGCGGCGAGATTAACCAATTGCCGGCCCCCGGAGACTGGCAATGCGCACAAGTCCGTGTGGCTGTGGCATTTCCGGACACGTACACCATTGGTATGAGTCACCTCGGCTGCCAGATTATTTACTGGTTGGTCAATCACACCCCCGGCTGCTGCGCCGAGCGGGTTTTTTGTCCCTGGGCTGATGCCGAAGCCGTCATGCGGCACAAGAACATCCCACTTTTCACCTGGGACACGCGGCAGCCAGTGGTATCCGCCGACATCCTGGCCATTTCACTCCAATACGAAATGGCGTTCACCTCGGTACTGCAGATTCTCGACCTCGCGGGAATTCCACTCCGATCGGCGGATCGCGATGACTGTCATCCCCTTGTCATCGCCGGCGGTCCCCAGGCCGACAACCCCGAGCCGATGGCCCCATTTCTGGATCTCGTCGTCCTCGGCGATGGCGAAGCCTCGATGGCCGCCATCATGGACGCTTACAAGGAATACCGTGAGGCGGGCATCCGCCGTCGCGACATGATTCGCCTCATGGCGCAGCGCTTCGAGTGGATCTATGCTCCATCTTTGTACGACGTTTCCTACAAGGCGGACGGTTCGGTTCGCGCGATCGTCCCGAACGACGCGACCATTCCCGAATCGATCGTCCGCTGCCAGACCGACAACTTCGAAGACGCCCCGTTTCCGCTGCGTCCGATTGTGCCTTATGTCGAAGTCGTACACGATCGCTTTGCCATTGAGATCATGCGCGGCTGTCCCCAGAGATGCCGCTTCTGCCACGCCGGTTACACCAAGCGCCCGCTGCGCATGCGCAGCGTCGATCGCATTCTCGATATGGCCGAGGAAATGTATTGGGCGACCGGCATGGACGAATTTGGATTACTCTCCCTCTCCACGGCCGATTATCCGCACCTGCGTGAATTGGCCGAGCGGGCCAACAAGCAGTTCGCGGAGCGCAAGGTCAATATCTCGGTTCCTTCGCTGCGCGTGGACAAGATGCTGCAGAACATTCCCTGGATGGTGAACTCCGTGCGCAAGGGCGGACTGACTATGGCGGTCGAAGCGGCCAACGACGACATGCGCGCCGCGATTCGCAAGTTGGTCACCGATGGCAATCTGCTCGACGGCGTGCGTCAGGCCTTCAGTGCCGGCTGGCGTGGCGTCAAACTCTATTTCATGCTCGGATTCCCCGGCGAACGCCCCGAAGATATCGATGGAATCGTGCACCTCAGTCGCAAAGTCAGCGATGTACGCCGCGAATTAGGTAAAGGACCCGCGCAGGTAAATGCCAGCGTCGGCTGGCTGGTGCCCAAGCCCTACACGCCGCTGCAATGGGCCGCGCAGCCGCGCGCGGAGTATTTTCACGAATCGCGGAAGCGCATGGCCGGACTGCTCTATGGCTCAACGCAGCCGCGGCACAACGGTGCCGGTGGTAAGCGCGGTCCCAAGCCCAAGGGCAATGTCAAGCTCAAGACACACAATGTCGAGCGGTCGGTCCTTGAAGCGGTTTTCGCACGCGGGGATCGCAAGCTTGCCGACGTGGTGGAGACGGCCTATCGCCTGGGGGCGCGCTTCGACGGCTGGGATGAGTGCTTCAAGAATGACATCTGGCGCGACGCCTTCGACAAGACCGGCGTCGATCCGGCTTGGTACGCTCACCGCGAGCGCCCGCAAACCGAAGTCTTCCCCTGGCACCACCTCCGCGGCGGCGCGCCGGATGAATACCTCGCCCGGCAGTATGACGATGTGTTTACGCAGATCGGCACGAAGCGCGAAATCGCTCTTCCGGTTGCCGTTTGAATCGACACCCATTTACGATGGTTCAAAGGCAACGGTTATTCCCGTATTAGATGCAAATCCCATCAATGCACGGGAAATCATCACAGCAATCGGCGTCATCGGTGCATTGTCCGCCGAAGGGGACGCAGTCACCGGTTTCCAATTGGCAGGCGTTGCAACCATCATCGGGGACGGTGTTGCCGTCGTCGCAGGCTTCGCCTGTTTCGACAACACCGTTGCCGCAGATATGGTCGTCGTTTCCACCCCCGCCATCCGTCCGGGTGAAGGTGTCCTGGCAGTCGCCTTCGCAATTCGGCGTATCATTGTTGCGATA
>CAZKIN010000168.1:3310-5576 GCA_964552515.1 uncultured Phycisphaeraceae bacterium | reverse complement strand
TGCGCAATCGCCGGATGATTCCGCGGTCGCATCCACAGCCAGGTTGCCCACTGCAACCATGGCCCGGCGCTGCGACATTACCTGAACGCAAACAGAAAATTGGCCGGTGTTAATGACCTCGACCGAAGCCGCCGTCAGCGCGGAGGTGGGAGGATCGATGGACGTCGGCTGATCGTTTGTATCCAAGGCCACGATGAAAGGACCATACAGCACGCCGGTTTCGCAAACCGTTTCAGCTTGATCCATGGTTCCCACCCGATACGTGACGGTGGAAGAGGAATTCTGCGCGGTGGGCTGGCGTTTCATGTCATCATCGAGCATGGTCACCACTGCCGAGTCCAGCGTATCGGCCATATCGATAGTGACGGACTCCAGCGGCCCCATCATTCCATGCAGGTCGAAGCTCTGACGAAAGGTGGTCATTTCGCCGCCCTGGACTTCCACGGCGCCAACCGCGGCCGCAAGCGGAAGGTTAAAGCGCGTTTCCATTCCGCCACTGTTGCCCGCGCCGTTCTGCGCGGGACATCCACATAGGCTCAGCAGCGCCAAGCTGGTGACGATGATGGGACACCGGTCGGACTTTGCATTCATTGGTCATACTCCGCGCTGATTGACTCTGTATCTTCCGGGCTTGCGGCTGATGTTACGCAACGCACCCGGCGCACGCAAGAAGTTCCATCCCGTTTTTGTACGCTCAAAGCGACCAGTTTTTCCTGAATGTTCGATTGAAGTGAATTGCTGATTACCCGCTCATACACGCGATAAGTCCGGGTGATTTCTGCGCCCGCCTTTTCGAGGGTCCGCCGCATTGCATGGTTGTTCTCCAATACGCGCGCGGCCTCCGAACACACGTACCCCTTGGCCGCGGCGAGACGATACAAGTCGTCGTACAGAATCATGTCCACGCCCTGGCGGCGGTATTGCGGAACAATGCCCATCAACATAATCCGCAACCTGTTGATGCGTTTCGCGTGATACCAAAGCTTGGCCCAACCGATCGGCAGCAATTTTCCCGCGAGGTGTTGCAGTGCCAAGTTCCAGTCCGGCAGGGCCACTATGCACGCAACGTCCGCACCGTCGATTGTGGCAAAACGAATAAGCTGCGGGTCGCCAAAGCGACTGAGTTCCCGGCAAAGGTGCTTCATTTCGAGCGAAGTCAATGGAACAAATCCCCAGTTTTGTTCGAAGGATTGTTGAAAAAGTCGTCGAATCGATTCCGCATCCCGTTCCAGGTGGCGACGGTCGAACGAACGAGTCTGGATGTTCAATGCCCGGCGCGCCAGGTCGATGCCGCGCGTCCAGCGCCGCGGAAATGAATGTCGATCGGCTGACGCTTCGTAACTCAGTAGAGTTGCCGCCGTGCGAAAGCCCGAGTTTTCCAAAAGCTGCCGGTAATAAGGCTTATGATGTCCGCAGCGTACTGCCGGCCGACGATCGAAACCCGCAACCAGCAGGCCAAAGTCTTCGTTGATCGAGTAGCTCATGGGGCCGCGCATGAGTGCCAGGCCTTGGCACGCCAGCCAGCATTTCGCCGAATCCAATAGCTGTTCCGCTATGTGGTTGTCATCCACACTTTCAAAGAAACCGAAAAACCCGGCTCCATCGTTGTGCGTGGCCAGGTGCAGGTCATTGCGAATCGCGGCGATTCGCCCCACGACTTCGCCGTGTCTTCTCGCGAGGAAGAACTCCGCGTCGCCGTGGGCAAAGAAGGGATGACGATCGCGCCGCAAACGGCTGCGCTCGTCCCTTACCAAGGGTGCGACCCAGCAGGGATCATTTCGATACAGCGCATAGGGAAAAGCCGTGAAGCTCTCCAGGTCTGCGCTGGTGCGCACCGCTGTGATGGTGACCGTCATCTTCGTTCTGTCATGACGCCATGAACCTCGACCGCCGGCGCACGAATGGCCTACCAAGAATACTCAACGGTGTAACTGATGGTCACTTCGCCGTCCCTGGGGATTTCAACCGGGAAATGAATCGTGCGCGCGTCGATCTTCTCGAAATCGTGCGACTTCTGTGTGATCTTCCAGTTGGTCCAGCGGTAGGGATTCTCCTTGACGATGACCTTCACCGATTCCTGCTTGTGATTGCGCAATTTGATTTCGATGGTTTCTTCCATCCAATCACGCCGGCCGTCGACCTTAAAATCCTTCTGGATGCGCTCGCCGACCACGTCAAATGCGGAGCCCATTTTGACAAGAATTTCCTCGTTTTTCGGCGTGTGGTCGATCGCATCTTCACCGACGAATTCAAGCGTGCCGTCGGC
>CAZKIN010000168.1:0-3210 GCA_964552515.1 uncultured Phycisphaeraceae bacterium | reverse complement strand
TTTTCGGCGTGTGGTCGATCGCATCTTCACCGACGAATTCAAGCGTGCCGTCGGCGGTGTCCATCTGACTGACCCGGATGCGTCCCGAAGGCAGCGGCATGCCGAGGCCGATTTTTTCCTCGTTCTTCAGGCGAATGTAGATGTCGACCTTTTTGTTGGATTGGACGCCAAAGTTACGGTCAGTCATCGCCTGGCCGTAGAAGGGAAGTCGCGAGCCGAGGCCGTAATAGACGAGCACCTTTTCGCAGGGCACGTTGTGCGCGGGCGGGAAAAGTTCGATCTGTTTCGTGGAGTTATCCGGCAGGGTGGTCGGCCGCCCGAGCGTGTACAGGTGGTACTCGAAGAAGGATTTTTCCTCGAAGCCGGCATCGCCGGCCATTTCCGCGGCGGCCATGGGCATCGCGCGGCCGCGTTTCGCGTACATCGGTTCGGGAGTCGGAGCGCGGTGTACATCGCCGGCGATCAGCTTGAGCTTTGCGTCGGGATAGGTTGCGCCGGACTGGTTGATGATGCTGACCCATGCGCCGAGATCGAGTGACCCGCTGTTGGCATCCTTGCCGGGGGTGAAGATGACGTTGTAATCGGCCCACCAGGCCATCGCCTTGGTTTCATAGGTGACGCGGGTCTGGTGCTTGCCGGGTTTTTCAGTCGTGACATCCCACACCAGGGTCGGTTTGGAAATGAGTCCGCCGGGCAGTTCGCCGAATTTCACGTTGGAATAACCGTTGATCACGCTGACCGAACCGCCGTCACCGCGGAGGATCAGGCCGCCGTTGGTGCCGAGGAGCGCGCCGGTAAAGGTGTTGATCTTGTCGCCCGCGGCCTGTTCGACGTTGATGGGTCGATCGAGGTAGCGCTGCATCAGTTTTTCGGCGCTGACCAGGTCGAATTCGTAATTCTGTTCAAGCACGCGCGTCTTCTCTGGATCGGTGAGTGACACGAATGTGACAGTTGTGGGATCGATCTGCGCCGCAACGTCGGAAAAGCGGATGACGCTGCGCCCCGGCTTCAGTTCAACCGGGCGCTCCTGCTTGACGATGGCATAGCCCGGGATGATTTGCCGGTAGTTGATGGTGGCGAACTGGCTTTGCATGCCGGGTTGGTAGACCTCGGGCGGGACACCGCCGGGAGTTGCGCTGCTGTAGATGGTGATGGCGGTGGATTCGCCTTCGGCGGCGAAGGCCGGGGGGAAAGTCATGCCGGCGGTCAGCGCGGCGGCAACAAGGACGAGACGGAATGCAAGCATCGTGATTCTCCATTTCCAGGGCGGAGGCCGTTCCACGGCTCTCCCAGCCCGATATGGTACTTAGAACCGCCAGCGGCAAGAAGGTTCCCGTTTTTTCGCGGAATTCACGAGTTTTTTCCGGCGCGCGGGTGGGATCGAACAGCGGTGACGATGCGGTTACAAGGAAATCGGGGTTTTCCCATTTTGCCGATCTTGCGCAAGCTTGGGTTTGTTTCCGCATTTTTTTTGGAGTGTGCCACTTATGTGGCACCACTCGGCGCGCGGCGCCGGCGCGCTGGGGTGGCGTCATGGAAAGTGGCGCAGGCATGGTAAGCCCTCCATGTGTAGGCGATGCCTGATGGCGATATTAACTTATACCAAACATCTGGGCGGGAGTCAAGGCGCGGGGCGAGTTTTTCGCAAGTCGTTGTGGCGGTGGGGGTTAGGGAAAGAAGTGGAACGGCGAAGCGCGAAGAAAAGAAAGGGCGGCAAAAAAAAATGGAAGGTGCGGGTGGGGTTATTCTGGTGGCCGGGGTGCTGCGACGCGGCAGGTCATGGGGCGGGAATTGCGCCAGCTGGGGCGCACCTGCGAATGAGCCAAACGCCGCCCGGGCGCACCTGCGGCGTAGCGGGATGTGGAGTGACGCATATCTGACATTTTTGGTGCGAGCGACGGTCCTGAATTTGGGATATCACAGGGTCCGATAAGTGAACGGAAGGTGACGGTTAACGCACACTCTCGGCGCGACGGCCGATGATGCCAGGGGCGTGGCAGCGAGAAACCACTAGAAGTGCAGGGGTATTTGGTGCGGTGCAACCGGCAGAAATTTTGTGCGGCAATGTGCGACGATTTTGGGGTTTTTCGGGGTTGGGGGAAGCATGCGGTGTCCTGAACGGGGGGCTGGAGGCAGCGACGCATTACTTAAGCCATTGTGAAATAGGAAGTTATGGGCGATGGGTAGGAAAAATGGTGGGGGAATGGTGCGAATATTCCGGGGAGGCAGGGTGTCAGTGGGGTGACAGCAGGGGCGGCGGGGAGCGGACTGCGGGGCGGCGTTTGGGGGAAAGTGTCTCATGAGAGGCAGTCAAGGCGGAAGGGGGAAGGCAAAAGGCGTAAGACAAAAGGCAGAAGGCGTAAGGCGTAAGGCAAAAGGAGGGAGCGGGGCGGGATTTCCAAGGCGAGTCCTGCTACGCGACTTTCTTATTCATGTGAGCGCTTTCCCTGCGTTGAAGAGGAATGCGCATGAGCCGTTCATGCGCATTCCTCTAAAGCCATGGGCCACCCGGCATTGATTAATCCCAATAGCCGCGATCAAAGACCAACACGGATTCAGGGGGCACATTCGGTTCGTCGTCGAAGTTCGGAGCATATATGCTTATTCCTAACGAGAAGTACATGATGCCACAATCGTATTGACGCCAGTTCGCATCAATACTCTTGAGCCACGCAAAAAGAGAATCGGCTGATTCCTCAAGCAAAGAACGCTGCTCAAGACACGGCTTCGCAGGCAGAGCCAGTTCATACGCAACACTTACGTCGGGATAAACAAAATCCACAAATACACCAGTATTCTCCAAGAGTGCACGGGCCAGCTTTGAGTCTCCGAAGCCTCGAAATACATCTGCTTTCTTTCCCAAACATTCCTCTATTTGACGCAACCGCATCCCAAAACGTAATGGACCAACAGATTCGTAGGAAACTATTGGAAATCTCATTCGCCCACCTCCAGCTGATTCCCATATGTCCGCGATACATCGATCTTTCCAAGTCCAGTGATTCTACCCGTGGATGAGACGAATCTTTGGGAATCGATTCCTCCAAGGCTAGAGAGTCATGGGGCACCCGGTCGTCTATATGAAGCAACCAAGGACCGACTTGTAGAAATCCAAATAGACCATGCCGCCAGCGGCTTCCGCACAGACTGAAGCCGAATGCAGCGCGTCTTTTTGGCGCGCATCTTCGTCGTCATGATCACGATGGCGAG
>CAZKIN010000167.1:0-8524 GCA_964552515.1 uncultured Phycisphaeraceae bacterium | reverse complement strand
ATTTTGACCATCCGCGGGAACTGACCGACGTGGCGGTCGAAGGGATCGACGCCTGTATCCGCGCGGGAGTCATTTGCGTCAACCAGTGTCCGCTGATCAAAGGCATCAACGACGATCCGCAGGTGCTGGCGTCGATGTACCGTGAACTTTCGTTCATCGGGTGCCCCCCCTACTACCTGTTCCAGGGCCGACCGACTGCGGGCAATGAGCCGTACGAAGTGCCGATCGTGCGTGGATGGAACATTTTCCGCGAAGCCCTGCGCATCGGGTCGGGATTGGCCCGGCGGGCGCGCTATGTGATGTCGCACGAAACGGGAAAAATCGAAATCCTCGCGGTGGACGACCGGCACATCTACCTGCGGTATCATCGGGCAAAGGAAGCGGCCAACCGTGGTCGGTTCATGATTTACAAACGCAACGATGAAGCGTATTGGCTGGACCAGCTCATTCCGGCGGAGAATAGCGAAGCGGAGCGCTTCGCGGAGACGCATCCGTATTTGGTGGATGAGGGTCCGGATTGAGGGCCATGCCGGCGCCTTGGTGAATTGGCCCTGCGTGGGCATGATGCCGATCAGGTGGGATGTCCCGGGAATTGGATGCGATGGAAGACGGATCATCTTTCGCGGCGGAACAGCTTGCGCGCGGTCGGCATGTCAGCTTGAATCTGAACGTGCGCGGGCTGAAGCAATCGGCCACCGTGTCGATCAAGGAAAAAGTGCGCCAGCTGCGCCGCGCGGGCAGGACGGTTCACGATTTTGGCCTGGGTCAATCTCCGTTTCCTGTTCCCGGGCCGGTGGTGGAAGCGCTGCGCCTGGCCGCCGGTGAGAAGGATTATCTTCCGGTGCTGGGACTCCCCGCGCTGCGTGAGGCGGTGGCGGATTATCATCGCCGTTATGACCAACTGGAGACACATCCGGATCGGATACTGGTCGGCCCCGGTTCGAAGGAGCTGATGTTCATTCTGCAGCTGGTCTATTACGGAGAGATCATTCTGCCGACGCCGAGCTGGGTTTCTTATCAACCGCAGGCGCGGATTCTCGGTCGGCGGATCAGCCTGCTGCATACGACGGCGGAGGACCGCTGGAAGATTTCCGGCAAGTCGCTGGATCAGTGTCTGGCACAAACGGGAGACGACACGCGGCCACGGCTGCTGGTACTCAATTATCCGATGAACCCGACCGGGTTGACTTATTCCAAGGCAGAATTGCAGGACATTGCGGACGTTGCGCGGCGGTATGAATTGATCGTGTTGTCGGATGAGATTTATGGTCGGCTGCACTTCGGCGGAGGACACTATTCGATCGCCCGTTTCTACCCGGAGCGCACGATCGTCAGCGCGGGGCTGTCGAAGTGGTGCGGCGCTGGCGGCTGGCGGCTGGGAACTTTTGCGTTTCCACCGGATTTGCAATGGCTGCTCGACGCGATGGCCTGCGTGGCGAGCGAGACCTATACGTCGGTGAGTGCGCCGATTCAACATGCGGGGGTGACCGCGTTCATGGGCGGCGCGGTGATGGAAAAATACCTGGCCAACGCGCGGCGGATTCTGGCGGCGCTGGGGCAGCGCTGCGTGGGAGAATTGCGAACGGCCGGTGCACAGGTACATGATCCGGAGGGCGGATTTTATCTCTTTCCGGATTTCTCGGCGCTGGCGGCGCGAATGCATGCCCGCGGGATCACGCATGGCGCGGCACTGTGCGAAAACCTGCTGTCCGAGGCCGGCGTGGCCATGCTGCCGGGGTCGGCGTTCGGTCGGGCACGCGGCGAATTGACGTCGCGCATGTCGTTCATTGACTTCGATGGCGCACGGGCGCTGGCCGCGGCGGAAGCAATTCCGCTGGATCAACCGCTACCCGATGATTTCGCGGAGGAGTATTGCGCCTCGGCGGTGATGGGTGTGCGGAAGCTAGCGGAGTGGGCGCGGGCGATACCGGGTTAGCTTGAGATTTTGCTGCTGAATGGTTGCAGGTCTGGCGTTTTGCAAAATCCCGTCTACGCTGTTTTGCATGTCGGTCATTGGTCACGGAATAGATTTGGTGGAGTGCGAACGCATCGCGCGGATGATCGCGGAGCATGGCGATCGCTTTCTGCAGCGCGTGTACACGCCGGCCGAGCGGGAGGTGGCCGCGAAGTATCGGGATGCGGTGCCGTTTTATTCAGGGCGGTGGGCGGCGAAGGAAGCGATCTTAAAGATGATCGGGACGGGTTGGCGCGGGCAGATCGCGTGGACGGATATGGAGATTCTTCCCGATGCGCTGGGTCGGCCGGTGGTGACGCTGAGCGGGGAGACGGCGCGGCGTGCGGCCGAGATGGGGATCGTGCTAACGCTGCTGTCGATTACGCATACGGGACAGCAGGCTTCGGCGTCGGCGCTGGGGTTGAATGAGTGAAAAATCGAGCCATCAAGTTTGCTGCTATCGGTGCGCTGGCAGGATTCGTCGTTTCGTGGAGTGCATCCCTCGACATCGTCCACTCGAGTTTGCTGGGTGCACTTGCACAGGAGTCAATTACTCCTCTTTTTCTTTGGGCGCTGTTTCGTCCGTTCCTGGAGAATCGTCCCAACCAGCGACTGCTTGGAATGATCGCCCTCTATGCGATTGCTCCTACAGCTCTTGCTATCGTAACCATGGTTGCTCTTGGCAGCATCGGAATTCTGGGATCACCCATGCCGTTTATGGGCCAACCCAGTCCGATGCCCGAAGTGACAACTGCTGTTTTCATGCTGCTTGGCATCGCCATGCCAGTGATTCAGGTAGTATTTTTCCCGAAGTTACTTGGAATTCCAGCTCCAAGACAAGCGACACTGCGGCTGATTGGCTGGGCCGTGTTGTTTGGTGTCGGTCCCCTCGTGCTGCGAATAACCCAACCGTCCTTTGGCTCAACAGGCTTTGCCTGGCTGCATTATTTGGGTATCCGGATTGACCTGATCACCTTATTTGTGCTCTTGGTTCCCGAGCACCTCGCGATGGAGCGTGCGGCGCAGGCGCGTAAGATGCTGCCGAATTGCGAGAAGTGTGAATACGATTTGACCGGCAATGTGTCGGGGGTTTGTCCGGAATGTGGAACGGCGCTGACGGAGTCGTTGCGGCAACGCCTATTGCTTCGAAGTGAGTACGCGTGGGGACCGGAGCAGGCGCCGGCGCTGGAAGTGGGTAAGGCATGAGTCGCCGTGCGTTGTGGCTTGGTGGCGTTGGGGCACTTTCTTCGCTCGGTCCTTATATACTCATGCGTTTTGGGATTCTCGCTGAAGTCGTAGCAGCTTGGAGATTCTTCTTACCAGCCTATTTGCTCTGGCAAGTGTTCAGACCACATCTACTCAACCGTCCATGGAGTCGTTTGTTCGTCTTGTGTATTTCATTCGCAGTTGGACAAAGCGCCTTAATCTTTGTTGTCCTCTGGGTGCTTCCCGTAAATTGGCCTATTTTTCCTCGCGATACGATTTCGTTGACCGAAACAGCTTTGCTCGTAATCCTGGCATTTGCGATTCCGCTTGCGCTGGGGACTCCATCGATGGTCCGCACTGCGGTGAGAATTGGAATGGTTGTGATCTTCATGTTGCCTATTCACTTCGCTTTCACGAAATTGGCCGACATGGTGCTTGACCTTGGATACTATTCTTCATCATCTTTTCTATATCCCTTTGGCCTACCAGCGATTAAGTGGAGTCTTCTATTTGCCGCCCTCGCACCGGATCACATCGCCATGGAGCGTGCGGCGCGGGCGCGCAAGTTGCTGCCGAATTGCGAAAAGTGCGGGTACGATTTGACTGGGAATGTTTCGGGGGTTTGTCCGGAGTGCGGGACGGCGCTGTCGGAATCGGTGCGTGAGCGCCTGCACGCTCCCTCCTTGCAAACATCATCCTAACCTTCGATTTCCCAGGCACTTACGAAAAATCTGAAAAATCTCCTTGACTTCCTCCGGTTTGTTAGGTATAAGTTAATATAGCGGCGCGGATGTCGCCACTTAGGAGGGTATTGCCATGCCTGCTGCACATCACGAGCCAACACCCACCCGCGCCACCAGTCCGCGCACAATTGTGACTGTTATGTGGCACACTCAAAAAAATTCGCAAAACAAACCCATTTCCGTCCCGCATGAAAATCAGCAGCGTAAGGATGAAAGCCCGGCTGAGCGGAGGTCCCCCCTGCCGACCGCTCCGCACCCAGTTAGGTCAACCCGCCAAAGCTTCCACCCGGGCACGGCTCGGCATGTCCGACAGTTTGCCGAATCGTCGCTCACGCCTTAATCTAGCTGCGGGGTTAAGAACCGTAGTACGGGAAGCGGACCAGCCGGTTGGTGATCGGTATGGTTCTTCTTCCAGCGGACCGGAATTCCATGCGGAGGATGCAGCAGCGATGAGTTCAGGCGGGTTACAGGGTGAAAAGCGAACGGACCTGTTGGTGCCGGCGAATGACACTGATGTGCTCATCCGCTTTGAAGGCAAACGCATGGTGGCCACCGGTCGCAAGGGCGACTGGGTCAAGCTGGTCGGCGGAGCTATGTGCAAAGGCGAGCCGCACACGTTTACCAAGAAGGCGTACACGGCCTACGTGACGCGGCACACGCTGCCCGAGCGTGTGGAAGCCGAAGTCGTGGTGCAGAAAAAGCCCGAAGGGAAATTCAAGGTTGCGGGCCATGGAGATACGTCCGCCAAGGTGGTGCGGCAGGTGGCCGAGGCGATCGGCGAAACACCGTCGATCACCGAAGAGGAGCAGCGCGGCAAACCGGTGGCACGCGGGACGCTGAAGGGGCACGCGCCGGGCGGCAGGTCCAAGACGAAAATGGGGATCAAGGTTGTTGCCCTGGCCGATGACGATGAAGCGGCACCGACGGTCGGTACGGCCGAAGCCGCGAAGGTTGACGCGGGTCCGGTGGTCGCGGGTGACGAAGCACGGGCAGTGCTGAAGCAAACCTGCATCATTGGCTACCTGGAAGGCGGCATCAAGGTGCGGATCGTCGGCAAGAAGGCGGACGCGGAAGCCGTGTGCGGCAAGATCATCGCCGGCAGTCCGACGCTGACCACGCCGAAGGGCAGCAAGTACCAGATCGAGGGAAATCTGAAGAAGTCATTCAGCGAAAAGTCGTCAGGAATCAGTGCCCCGGATGCACAGGGCGTGCGGACACGCGACGATCCCAAAGAGCGAACCTATTCCGCGTGGGGCGACAATCTCGGCCCGGTCAAAGCGGCGGCGGAGGCGAAATGCCGTGAGGGAACGGTTTTCACGGTGGTCATCGCCACGCGCATCGTAGCCGCTGGAACGCGGAAACAGCAATAGGCCCACAAGCGGCGGCCTTCGCGTATAATCAAACCATGTTTATTGACCAGGCGGAAATTTACGTTCACGGCGGCAACGGCGGCCACGGCTGCATGAGTTTTCGACGCGAGAAGTTCATGCCGAAAGGCGGACCCGACGGCGGCGACGGCGGCGACGGCGGCAGTGTGTACCTCCGGGCAAACGGGCACGTCGAAACGCTGCTCGACTTGACGGGGCATCATCACTGGTCGGCCGGGAATGGTCAGCCGGGGATGGGTCGAGAATGCTCCGGAAAAAAAGGGGCAGACATCATCATTGATCTGCCCGCCGGGACGCTGGTCTATGATCGCGACTCGGACATCCTGCTCAAGGACCTGTCCGAATACGATCAACTGGTGTGCATTGCGCAAGGCGGCAAGGGCGGTCGCGGCAATGCGCGGTTCGCGCGGCCGGCGCATCAATCCCCGCGCGAGTTTGAGGAAGGCACGCCGGGTCAGGAGCGCTGGCTGCGGCTGGAGCTCAAGCTGATTGCCGACGTGGGGATCGTCGGACTGCCCAATGCGGGAAAGAGCACGCTGCTGTCGCGACTCTCCAAAGCGAAGCCGAAGATTGCGGACTATCCATTCACCACCCTCAAGCCGCAACTGGGTATCGCGGAGTTGTCCGATCATCGCCGGCTCGTCCTGGCGGATATTCCGGGGTTGATCGAGGGCGCGCACGAAGGCGCGGGGTTGGGCGATACGTTTTTGCGGCATATCGAGCGCACGCAGGTAATTCTGCACGTGGTGGATGTGGGCAACGAATACGCCCCGCTTCCGCCGGCGGACGCCTATCGCGCGATTCGTAATGAGCTGGCGAAATACAGTACGATCCTCGCGGAAAAAGAAGAACTCATTGCGGCGAACAAGATTGATCTGACCGGTGGCGAAGAAGCGGCGCGGGAACTTTCGGAAGCAATCGGCAAGCCGGTGATGGCGATCAGTGGTGTCAGCGGCAAGGGGCTGAATGAACTTAAGGAACGCCTGTGGTCGCACGCGCGGCAGGCGACGCCGCCGGAGAAGCCGGTGGAGTATCTGCCGCCCAGCGCACTCAACGGCTAGAGCAAGCTCTATTTGTCTGTAGCGATGAATCCTTCACTATTCCGGTGAGTTTCTCGCTGTTGGACGCTACACGAGGACGTTAAGTGCTATAAGCTTATAGAATCCGCGCACGCACAACCATACAATTCCGCCCTATGACGCAGATCGAAGTCACTGACTTGTGCAAGACATACCGCGTACCGGTGCGCGAGGGCGGCCTCATCGCCGCACTGGGGAGTCTGTTCCGACGCAAGTACACGTCGGTGGCGGCGGTCGACCAGGTCAGCGTGCGGGTGGAACAGGGCGAAGTCGTCGGGTTTCTCGGGCCCAACGGCGCGGGCAAGACCACGCTGCTGAAAATGCTGACCGGACTTTTGCATCCCACCTCCGGAACGGCCAAAGTGCTGGGCCACACCCCGTGGGAACGCAATGCCCATTATCTGTCACAAATCAGCCTGGTCATGGGGCAACGCAGCCAGTTGGAATGGGACCTGCCGGTGATGGATTCGTTCCTGCTGCATCTGTCGGTTTATCGCGTGGACAAGACGCAGGGCAAGGCCGCGATGGACGAACTGGTGCAATTGCTGGACCTGGAAAAACTGCTTAAAAAGCCGGTGCGGACGCTGTCACTCGGCGAGCGTATGAAGTGCGAGCTATGCGTTTCGCTGCTGCACCGCCCTTCCGTGCTTTTTCTGGATGAACCGACGCTCGGCGTCGATGTCACCATGCAGGCACGCATCCGGCAGTTCATCGCGGATTACAATCGGCGCTACGGGGCCACCATCATCCTCACTTCGCACTACATGGCGGATGTGACCGCGCTCTGTCGGCGGATCGTGGTCATTGACAAGGGCAAGCTGCTTTTCGACGGCCCGCTTACTGAACTGAGCACGCGCATCGCACCATTCAAGGTCATCGCTATAGACCTCACCCGCGACCTGGAAGGATACGACTTCACGCCGGTCGGCCAGGTGATGCAGCAGGAAGCCCGAAAGGTCCAGCTACGTGTTCCCAAGGACCGCGCCGCGGCGGTGGCCGCAAAACTCCTCGCCGATCTGCCGGTGCTGGACCTGACCATCGAGGAACCGCCGATTGAAGACGTGATCCAGCGGGTCTTCGCCAGCGGGGTGGAGGCCGCACCATGAAAAATCTGCCCGCCGTATTCATCGCTTTCTGCAAAACCGAATTCGGGACCATGGTCCAATACCGCATCGAAATCGCGCTGTGGGCGCTGTGGGGTGTCGCCTATCCGGCCGTGGCGATTGCGGTGTGGAGCGCCGCGGCCAACGCGCCTTCCAATGCGGGTCTCATCAAGGGGTTTGGCCCGCACGATTTCGCGGCCTATTTCCTGCTTACGATGATCGTCGGGCATTGCGTGACCGCGTGGGACCTTTATGAAATGGGCGGAATGGTGCGCTCGGGCATGATGTCACCCAAGCTGCTCCGCCCGGTGCTGCCGGTGTGGGAGAATCTCGCCGCCAACCTGGCGTTTAAGATTCTTACGCTGGTCATTTTGCTTCCGCTGTGGGCGTTTGTAGCGGTGTTCACCGGTCCGACGGCCGACCTGTCGACCGCAGGCATTCTCCTGGGAATTCTGGCGACAACTTTGGGAGCGGCGATCAATTTTCTGTGGGGCTATACGCTGGGGCTGACGGCATTCTGGGTCACGCGAACGGATGCCATCGCCGAAGTCTGGTTCGGGGCGAGCCTCTTCTTCGGCGGAAGAATGGCCCCGCTGACCATCATGCCCGAAACGCTGCAATGGATCGCCGAGTTCATGCCCTTCAAATGGATCGTCTGGTTTCCCTCCGCCGTGCTCATGGGGAACGTACAGGGAAGCGAAGTGGCGGTGGGCCTCTTGATGCAGATTGTTTGGCTGACGGCGGGATGGCTCTTGTTTCCGGTGCTGTGGAAGAAGGCGCTGCGGCAATATACCGCGGTGGGCGCCTAGGTGCGATAGGGGAATGATGATCCGGCGGTATTTCAAACTGTTCGTTCTCTTCATGCGGATCAGCGTGCAACAGGGCACCGCGTATCGGCTCGATTTCTTTACCCATGCCTTACTGGCCATCGGACAGGCGGCGAGCGAACTGTTTGGACTCTGGATCATTTACTCGAACACCGATTCCCTCGCGGGGTGGAATTCCTCCGAAATGCTGGCCTTGCTCGGCGTTTTTCGCATTGTCATCGGAA
>CAZKIN010000166.1:0-8532 GCA_964552515.1 uncultured Phycisphaeraceae bacterium | reverse complement strand
CTGTTGCCGCTTGAAGCCGTATGTGATCTCACCAGCGTGGCGCATGCCACACGACTGCACTGCTGCCACAGTAGTGGCACACGAGAACACCATTCGGTGGATCATGGCAGGGTCGCCCAGTCGTGGGAGGGGAAGCCACGGAACGACGGAGGCTAAGGGTGGTCCGCTGAGGCGTACCCTACCGAAACGATGAGGCACCTTTCAATCAGGGCGGCGCGGGGCGTGGACCATGCCATAAGGAGGCGGTGGGAAGGGCGTAACCCAACTGCCGGTCGTGAAAATCAAGCTTGGGAGCATTCTTTTGCTGCCTGAGAATTGACACGCGCCGCTTCGCACCATACCTATCTTACCAAATACTTCGTGCGTCGAAGTTGCCAAAAGCGGTTTCCTTAACCTTTTAGGAGTGTCCTCCATGCTCAGGAGTTTCCCCGCGCGCCACCTGTCCGTCATCGTGGCCGCCTTGGTCATGTCTCTCGGCAGCTTCACCCAGGGCGACGGCGGACTACGCCCGCGCATCATCCGCCCGCCGGATGACCGCGCCGATTTCTTTGCGACGACCCCCGAGCTACAGGCGATCGGCAACTCGGTCTGTGCGATGATCGGCACCGATATGCTCACCGACATGGGAAACGGCACCTTCAGTGTCAACGCCGCGTCACTGGCCGAAATGTTCGACCCCTTTTGTGACGGCGAGCGATTCGCCGATCAGCCCACGGCGGCCAACTGCACGGCCACGCTGATCGCGCCGGACGTCATCATCACCGCCGGGCACTGCCTGGAGGACGGCGGGGTGCGCACCGATCTGAATAGCTTCTACTTCGTTTTTGATTACGCCATCACCACGAATGGCATGAACCCCACCACCTTCACGACCGATCAGGTCTATCGCGCGGCGGAAGTGCTTGGCCTCGCCCTCGTGGGTGACGGCGCCAATGACTGGGCCGTGGCACGGCTGGATCGCGCCGTCACCGGCCGCACGCCGGTTCCCGTTCGGTCCACCGGCGCGATTGCGGTCGGTGAAAGCGTCGTCGCCATCGGCTTCGGCGCGGGCCTCCCCATGAAATTTTCCGACAACGCTACGGTTCAGACCCTGGTGGACTTCGGCTTCGAGGCCGACTTTGACATCATCGGCGGCAACTCCGGCGGTCCGATCATCAACGCGGCCACCGGCATGATCGAAGGTGTGCTGAGTGCAGACCTGGCGATCGACGATTACTTCCAGGATGGCGCCTGCTTTCGCGCCACCGTCTGTCCGCAGGATCCGATGTGCGACGCGGGCTTCACGCTGCTCGCGTCGGTGATGATTCCCGATTTTCAGACGGCCATCCAGGCCGCTGTAGGCGGCGCCGGTGGGGGCGGCGGCGGTGACGACGGCAACATGGGTGGTGATGACGGTGCCGGGGGCGGAGATGATCCGGTCGATGACGGCGGGGTGGACGGGGAGGACCCGGTTGATGACGGTGGAGATGACGGCGCCATCGATGACGGCGGCGAAGAATTCATTGATGACGACGGCGACGGCATCGAAGATTCGGAAGATGACTTCATCGATCTCGATGGCGACGGCTTCGATGATGAATTTGGCAATGAGGAGGTTGGTGGAAATGCCGGCGCGGCCGCGTGCGGCGCGTGCGGAAACGGCGCGGGGGTGGCCATGATCTTCAGCCTGCTGGGCTGGATGGGTTTGCGGACGCACACGCGCCGCCGCAGATAGACCGAAGCTGTGGGTGCCATGTTGTGGCACTGTCCGGCGATTGGAATGCATCCTGCACGACGGGTGCGCGGGTCGACTCGCGCGCCCGTCTTTTTTTGGGACATCGCGGGCGTAGCGCGATGATCTCCTTTAAAGACTGTTTCAAAACAAATCCTGGCTACAACCAGTGACCGAAACAATGCCATCCTTTGCTGTTGAACCCACCGCTTCCTCACGGGCGCGGCTCGGTATTGAAACAGGTTCTTAGGTCCATTTATCATAAACTGGGGAGACGGAAACGATTGCACCTGGATTCTGTACCGGAACAGGACACTGCTCACAGAGCAGTGGCACACGAACAAGAACACCCGGCGGGGAGGAAAATGAATCCTAACGTCCGCGCAGGCTAAAGCCTGCGGCGCGCTGATCTTCGGCCATGATGCCGCCGGCCTCGTGCTTGAAGGGGTGGCCCGGTGCGCTTACCATGCCCGCCATGCCAATGAAATTCTCATGTTGCTTTGCAGCGGGACTGCTCCTGCTGGCCGTCGGGTGCCGCTCCCGCGAATCGGTCGGCGCGGGTGAGTCCACGGTGCGGCTGTCCGCCGGAGATGCTGCCACTGATGAGGCACTTTGGAACGCGGTGCAGGATTCGATTCGCGACTATCGATTCCGCATTGACCGCGTGGATGCGATCGCCGGGGTGGTCACCTCGTGGCCGGAGACCTCGAAGCAGATGGTGGAGTTCTGGCGGCACGATGCGGTGACGCTGTATGACATGTGGGAGTCAACGATCAACCCGATCCGCCGCTGGATTGAAGTTCGGGTGGAGAAGCAGCCCGATCAGGCGGAGCGCGTGGTCGCGGTGACGGTGCACAAGGAACGGCTTTCGTCGCCGGATCGGCAGTTTAACAACTCGACGGCCGCGTATCGGTATTTCGGCGAATCGCTGCCTTCCACCACCGGCATCACGCGGATCACGCCGGAATATGACCGCTGGCTGTCGATGGGGCGCGATCCGGCACTGGAAGCGCGGCTGGTGGATCGCATCGTGCTGCGTTCGAATGCGAATGTGTTGGAGCGTGGAGAGACGCGTGAGGCCGCGCCGGAGTCGGCGCAGGTGCCCGCTCAGAGCCAGCCGGAGATTCCCACCGCACCGGCCGCGCAGCCGACCGGTGAGCCGACGCCCATTGAGGTGCAAGCGAGTCAACCCTCCGTCACGTCGCCGGCGCAACCATCCACGCCGCAGGCGATACCGGTGACGCCGTCCGACGATTCGTCGGCGATTGTTCCGATGCGGGATGTCGAGGGATCGACACCCGCCGAACCCGTCAAGGAGGCGGAGGATTCATCGGCGAGGCCGTGATGAATATGCTTCGTTCCAGCTTCGCTCCAATAATAGCTCAACGAACGCAACACCTGTTTTTTAGCCGAGTGCTGATCACCTCGGCTTATATGGCATGTCTTTTCTCTGAAGCGAGCCTGGCGTCCAAGCCGATGCCGCCCGACCCCAAAAAATTCTATCCCATAGTCGCTGACGCTGCGATTGACGTACTTCCACCGGCACTCGGTGAGCGTTTCCGCCCGTATTTTCAGGTAGTTTCGCGCGAGGCGGCAGAACATGATCCCGGCTTCATGATGAAAGAGCGCCGCGAGAACTACATGGTTTGGTTGGATTTTTCTGCTCCGGAAAATTCCTCCCGAGATGCGCGATTGGAAGCGGCCCGAGCATTTCCATTGAGCCGTGAATTGGCGAAGCAGGCAGGATACCGAGAGGAGCAGTTCGGCGATCTCTCCTTTCAATTGTTGGAACATTATCAAGCGCTGGTCGAGGCTTTTCGCGCATCGCAATGGAAAGATGTGCGCGAACAATGCATTTGGGTTTTGCACTACGCTACTGCTGCCGCTCTACCTTCACAGACTACGCGGGAAAAAAGGGACGGCTCGCCACACCGCCTGGAACTCTGGCTCGCGGAGCGCATCCGCGCTCGATTGGAGATTGAGGTTCGCGTTTTCCCGGGCAGATTTGAACGGCTTCCGGATGCTCGACAGGAAATACTTGGCAAACTTCGTGAAACGCATTTATCGTATTTTGCGTTCCAGGACATCGAACAGCAGGCGCGGCGGGAAACAGGAATTGGGGATGGTGGCAGCCCTTATTCCAGTGGTTTTGATGCGTCGCCAATGGAAAGAGAGTTCCGGCGGATTTTCTCGGAGCGGGCCGGTGATGTGCTTTGCAGGCAATTCAAGAATTCCGCGTTACTCGCCGCGAACTTGATCGGCACGGCGTGGATGGACGCGGGGAGTCCGGAGGTGCCGATGGACACCTTCGCGCCGCGCGCGGAGGAGAAGCCAGGCGACACTGCCAAACAGGGGGGCGCGGACAAGTCGGGTATCGCAGCGGGTGACCAGAAGAAGGGTGCCGCGGCGGGCGCATTAGACCTGGTAGCTGACAAGTTCATGGGCAGCAGCGGGTCAGAGACCTATCACCGCAGTTCGTGCCAGCATGCGGCACGGATCAAGCCGGAGAACACAATCCGCTTCACTTCGCTGGAGGAAGCGCAACGTGCTGGTCGCAAAGCGTGTCAGACGTGCAAGCCGGATGCGAAGTAAACAGCGACGGTGCCACATGAGCGGCACGGTGTTACTGCATCACGCCACTTCGGCTTCGTTGAACTGCACACTAACGCGGGTGGAGACGCCGGGTTCCTGCATGGTGATACCGTAAAGGCGGTCGCCGATGTTCATCGTCCAGCGCGAGTGCGTGATGATGATGAACTGCGACTCGGTGACGAATTCCTTGATGATGCGGTTGAAGCGTTCGTTGTTCGCCTCGTCGAGCGCGGCGTCGACTTCGTCCATGATGGCGAAGGGGGCGGGGCGTGTCTTGAAAATACTCATGAGCAGCGCGATGGCGGTCATCGACTTTTCACCGCCGGACATGAGCGAAATGATCTGCAAATCCTTGCCCGGCGGCTGGGCGACGATTTCGATGCCGCTTTCCAGCACGTTTTCCTGATCTTCGAGAATAATGTCCGCCCGGCCGCCGCCGAAGAGTTTGCGGAAGAGGCCGCGGAAGTTTTCGCGGATCTGGGTGAAGGATTCCATGAAGCGATCCTTCGATTCGCTGTTCAGCATGGCGATGAGCTGTTCCAGCTGCTTCTGCGAGTTGACCAGATCGTCGCGCTGACCGGTGAGGAAGGTATGGCGCTGTTCGAGTTCCTCGAGTTCGGTGATGGCATCGAGATTGACGTTGCCGAGGCGGTCCATCTTGCCGCGGAGTTCGGTAATTTCCGCTTCGACGGCCGACCAGTCCTGCTCCTGGTATTCGTAGGACGCGTAGCGCTCCGCGAGATCGATGTTCATTTCCTCGCGGGTGCGGGTAGTCAGTTCGTCGCGACGAACGGTGGTTTCGGCGAAGCGCATCTGGTGTTCGTGCAGGCGCGCTTCGACTTCTTCCAGGCGGACGCGGCTGGTCTTGATGGCCTGCTGGCGGGCGTCCATCTCGAGCCGCAGGGCGTCGCGTTCGTGACGCAGGCGGGTGGCCGCGTCGTCCAGATCGGCGATGCGGAGGGCGAGCGACTTCACTTCCTCCTCGCCGGCGGCGATGGTGCGGCGGGCTTCATCCATGCGCGCTTCACACTGCTGCACGTCGTGCTGTGCTGAGCTGAGGGCCTGTTCGAGTTCACGGAGGGTGCGGCGCAGGGTATTGGTGCGGTCGGTGACGGCCGCGCGCTTTTCGGCGAGTTGTCCGGCGCGGACGCGGGCCTGGGTCTGCTGTTCCTGCAGGCGCGAGCGGTCGGCGACGAGCACGTCGATGCGCTGCTGGTGTTCGCCAATGCGCTCTTCGCGGGCCTTGTTTTCGCGCTCCATGTCATCGAGCGAGCGGCCGCCCTGTTCGCTGCGGGCAAAGACTTCGTGAATCTGCACGTCGAGCATCTTGGTTTCGCGGGCGATGAGCGGCTGTTCGGTGGTGAGGCGGTCCACGGTGTCGGTGATGCGCGTCAGCGCGGAGACCGCTTCGACACGGGCGGTGTTGGATTCGTAGATGGCGGTGCGGAGTTCCTGCTGCACGCCTTCGAGGTGCTGGGCTTCGGCCTGGGTGCGGTTGAGTTGATCGGCGAGGCGTTCGATGGTGGCGTCAAGCTGCAGCAGTTGCGTATCGAGATCGGCGAGTTCGCTCTTGCGCGAAATCAAGCCGGCGCGCGTGCCGGCGGGGCCGATGCGCACGCGGCCGTCGGGTTCGAGCACTTCACCGCGGCGGGTGACAAAACGGTGTCCCGAGACATCATCGGCGGCGAGGCGCTGGGCGACTTCCAGAGATTCGACGATGAAGGTGCGGCCGAGGAGGTGGCGCGCGATCTGGCCGAACGATTCGTGGTAGCGCACCAGGTCCGACGCCCGCGCGATGACGCCGTCCTGACCGGCGAAGTCGCGGTCGTTGAGGATGGGCGGGAGGCGGTCGAGGCAGATGGCGGTGATGCGTTCGGGGAGCTCGCCCTGTGCGGCTTCGAAATCGAAGAGTTTTCGTGCGGCAGTCACGACGAGGTGCTGGTCAATTTCCCCGAGTGCGGCTTCGATGAAGGCGGCGTGTTCGATGTCGGCATCGAAAATGTCCGCCACGAGACCGACAATCCAGTCGGCCTCGCCGGCGCGGTCGATTTCGGCGAGCTTGTGTTTGTAGTTGAGCACGGTGCGCACGCCCGCGCCGACGCCTTCCATGCGGCGCTGGAGGTCCTGCAGGAGTTCGCGACGGGAGAGGAGCGCGCTGCGGCGTTCTTTCGCGGTGGCGAGTTCTTCGAACAGCTGTTGGCGCAGGTGGTTAACGCGGCCTGCTTCGGCTTTTTTGTCGGTCAGGGTGCGCGTTTGATCCGCAATCAGGTTGTCGACTTCGCGCACGCGCATTTCGAGTTCGGCGCGCTGCTGCAACATCCCTTCGAGTTCAGCCGTGATCTGGGCATCCCGAACGGCGAGTCGGCCTTTCTGGTCGACCAGCGATTCGCGGTGGGTGTTGAGTCGCGTGATTTCGTTGTGGACCTGGGCGCTGCGGCGGACGAGGTCGATGATGCCGGTTTTTTCGTCTTCGAGCGTGGCGAGCGCTTCGGTCAGTGCGCGGGCGAGGGTGCGATCCTGTTCGTTAAGCTGGTCGGTCTGGGTGTGGAGATCCTGCGTTTCCTGTTGCAGGGATTCGGCGGCGGCGAGCTCCGCAGACAGTGCCTGCTCGGCGTCCGTCTGCCGGGCGGTGTCCGTGGTGATGCGTTCGGCGGCGCGCTGGGCGATGATCGCCTGTTCCTCGATGCGGCGGCGGGCGCCTTCGATGCGTTCAACCTGCGCGGCCTGCTGCGATTTCGCGCTGACCAGCGCGTTTTCAGTAACGCCGATTTCCTCCGCGAGGCGATCCATGTGGAGCGTCGCCTGCACGCCTTCGACTTCGAGCCGGTCGATTTCGGTGCGGAGGGCGGTAGCTTCATCACTGCACGCGGCCACTTCGCGGTGCAGGGCTGCGGACTCCTGCGTGAAGCGGTGGAACTCGGCCAGCGCGTAGCTGGAGCGCAGTTCGTTGAGCCGCGCTTCGTATTCCTTGTAACTTCGCGCTTTGCCGGCCTGCAGTTTGACGCTGCGGAGGCGTTTTTCCAGTTCTTCGATGATGTCCGCGACGCGAAGGAGATTCTGGCCGGTGCGTTCAAGCTTGCGTTCGGCTTCCTTGCGGCGGGCTTTATAGCGGCTGATGCCGGCGGCCTCGTCGAAGATGATGCGGCGGTCCTGCGGGCTGCTTTGAAGCAGGCTGTCGACCTTGCCTTGTTCGATGACCGAGTAGGCATCCACGCCGACGCCGGTATCGAGGAACATGTCGCGGATGTCTTTCAGGCGGGAGGCCTGCTGGTTGACGAGGTATTCACTTTCGCCGCTGCGGTAGAGTTTTCGCGTGACGGTGATTTCTTCGTGATCGAGCGGGAGGGAGCGGTCGGCGTTGTCGAAGACGAGGTCTACCTGGGCGACGCTGCTGCTTTTGCGGCTGCTGGAGCCGTTGAAAATCATGTCCGTCATCTGCCGGCCACGGAGGGAGCGGGCAGATTGCTCGCCGAGGACCCACTTGAAGGCGTCAACGACGTTGCTCTTGCCGCAGCCGTTCGGCCCGACGATGCAGGTGACGCCGGCGCCGAAGTCGAAATCGACGCGGTCGCAAAAGCTTTTGAACCCGCTGACGGTGATGCGTTTGAGGATCATAGGATGGGCACCTCCCTGTACGCGCTGTGGACCGCCGTCCATGGCGGCACTGTGACTACCTGCTTGGACTTTCGCCTCCCCTACTTCGTGCGGCCGGATGCTACACAAATCGGTTGCGCAAACGGTCTTCGGATTAGAGAATACCGCGCTGAAAGCCGCGGGGCAATCAAAAAAGCCGCGAATCTCTTGCCTTATGGTGCTGGTCGCGATGAAGAAAATGCGGTATGTTTCCGCGCGAAGCCATGTGCGGCGTCGGCGGCACATGGCGGTCGCAGGGACTAACGAAACATAAGGACCAACGATGAAAATCCACGAATATCAGGCTCGGGAGCTTTTGTCCGAAGCGGGCGTACCGATTCCCGCGTCGCAGGTGGTGGAGACGGTTGACCAGGCGACAGCGGCCTATCAGCAGATCGGCGGCAAGGTGGTGGTCAAGGCGCAGGTTTTCGCGGGCGGTCGCGGCAAGGCGGGGTTCGTCAAACTGTGTGACAACGCCGATGCCGTTCGCGCCGCCGCTGATTTCATGCTGAATAACCGCATGGTTTCGGTGCAGACTGAGCCGGAAGGCATCGCGGTCAGCAAGCTGCTCATCGCGTCGGCCGTCGACATCGAAA
>CAZKIN010000165.1:0-8539 GCA_964552515.1 uncultured Phycisphaeraceae bacterium | reverse complement strand
AGTGAGCAATCGCTATACTCGCCGGGCTCAGGAAAAAAGTTCGGTCGCCGGTGATTTCGCAGCGACCCATACGACTTACCGCATAGGAGCAGACAGTGGCAGTCCGCATTCGACTCAAACGCGTTGGACGTAGACACCTTCCGGTGTATCGGTTGGCGGCGGTGGATGGTCGGCGTCCACGCGACACCAAAGTGATTGAAGAATTGGGCAGCTACGACCCGCGAAATGTGACGCCCGAAAAGCAGGCGATTCTGAATAAGGATCGCATTCAATATTGGTTGAGCGTCGGCGCGCAGCCTTCGGAAACCGTGGCGCGGCTGTTGCATAAACAGGGTATTGTGAAACCGGCCGCCAAGTGATTTGACGGTGCGCGTGAAGGTAATGCGCATTGACGTATTGACGCTTTTTCCGGAAGTGCTCGAAGCTTTTTTTTCGGCGAGCATAATTGGTCGCGCCCGTCAAAACGGACTGGTGACCATCCGGAATACGAATATTCGAGATTTTGCCACGGATCGTCATCGCAGCGTCGATGATCGACCCTTTGGCGGCGGTCCGGGAATGGTCCTGATGTGCGACCCGGTGTTCGGCGCCGTCGAATTTGTGGAATGTGAGCAGTCGGCGCGAACGCAGCGCATCCTGCTCACGCCGCAAGGTGAGCAGCTGACGCAAGCAGTAGCCGCCGATTTGGCACTGCAGCCGAGCCTCGTCGTGATTTGCGGTCATTACGAGGGATTCGATGAACGAATTCGTGTCGGCCTTGGGGCCCGCGAGATTTCGATCGGCGATTATGTGCTGTCGGGCGGTGAAGCAGCGGCAATGGTACTGGTGGATGCAGTCGTACGATTGATCCCGGGTGCCTTGGGTGACGAGACGTCGGCAGACGATGAGTCGTTCAGTCACGGAATGCTGGAGTATCCGCAATACACTCGCCCGCGAGAATTTCGCGGGATGACAGTCCCCGAAGTACTTCTTTCGGGAAATCACGCGGCGATAGCTGCGTGGCGGTTGGAGCAGTCTCGGGCGCGTACGCTGGAACGTCGTCCGGACTTGTTGAATTGCGAAACGGCTACAAAGCCGGTTCAGGACCAGCGCAAGGCATAATGGTTCCAAAGCGCCGCATGCGGCGCATCCAAAGTTGGGAGTCGTGCAATGAGTTCTCCGCTGATTAAGATTGTTGAAAAGCCTTATTTGAAGCCGTCGATCCCGGGCTTCCATATCGGTGACACGGTGGACGTGCACACCCGCATTGTGGAAGGCGAGAAAGAGCGCATCCAGATTTTCAACGGAGTGGTCATTGCCCGACGCGGGACCGGCATCAACGCGGTGTTCACCGTTCGGCGCATTGTTAATAATGAAGGCGTAGAGCGCACGTTCATGGTGCATTCACCGAACGTTGTCAGCGTAACCATCAAACGTCGCGGCAAGGTTCGCCGCGCGAAGCTTTATTATCTGCGCAACCGTGTCGGCAAGGCGCGCAAGCTGCGTGAATTGCGTGTCCACGTGCATAAGGCCCCGGAAAAGGAAATGGCCGTCGCAGCCGTTTAGCGGCCGCGGTCAAACACCGTTGCGCGGACGTGCACTCCACGAACTGACCAGGGTGGACCATGCGCTGGCCGACCGCCATTCTGCGTACGATTTTCAAGAGCAAATCCTCCAGTCCATCCATAGGTCCACGGCATCTGCTGGACGGGGTGCGCGGGGAACGTACGGCTGAGAAATTCCTTAAGAACCAGAGACATCAGGTCCTCGCACGCAATTTTCATTGCCCGGGCGGTGAATTGGACCTGGTCACGCGCGATGTTGATACGATCGTCTTTGTCGAAGTAAAAGCGCGTCGCGACGATAGCGCGGCCGATCCGCTGGAGGCCGTCGCGCCGGTAAAATGGTCGCGAGTGGAACGGGCGGCGCTGCATTTTCGGGCGCGTCACCGCCTGGAAGAATCGCCCTGCCGGTTTGATTTGATCACCATCATCTGGAACGGGGATGTGGCGAGAATTGAGCATATCGAGAACGCACACGAAATGCGCGGGAAATGACATGTAATTGTCATACTTCTTTTCCGGGTACATTCCGAGAATGCAGGAGCGGACATGGGGCTGATTGATTCGCATGCCCATATCACCTACGCACCGTTGATCGAAGACATTGACGCGGTCATGGCGCGCTGTGCCGATGCGGGTGTCGACGCGGTGATTACTGTCGGTACCAGCGTTCCTGAGATTCACAAGGGCGTGGAGCTGGCGCGGCGTTTCGCCGACCGCGTGTTTGTGGCGGCCGGGATTCATCCGCATGAGGCGGGTAAGACCTCGGAAGCCGACATCGCGGAACTGCCACTCTTGTGGCAGCAACCGGAAGTCGTGGCGCTGGGTGAAATGGGATTGGATTACCACTACGACTTCGCCGACCGCGAGGCCCAACACCGCATTTTCGCGGCACAGTTGGAGCACGCGGCTCGTGTCGACAAGCCGATTGTCATTCACAGCCGAGACGCACTGGACGACACAGTTCATATGTTGGTCGAGCACGGCTTTGAAGGGCGCCGCGTGGTGTTTCACTGCTTTACGGGAACTGCGACGGAAGCCGCGATTATCGCCCAGCATGGCTGGCGCATTTCATTTACGGGCATTGTCACCTTCAAGAAATCCCGGTGGCTCCAGGACATCGCACGTACTTATCCTGGCGATCAGATCATGGTGGAGACGGATTCGCCCTATCTTTCGCCGGAGCCGGTTCGTGGGGCAAAACCGTGCGAACCGTCTTTCGTTGCCCACACCGCGCGCTATCTCGCCAGTTTGCGCGACGTGGATTACGGCACTTTCGTAGAGCAGTCCTCTCAAAACACCCGCAATTTCTTCAACTTGCCGCGAATTGCGGGCTCTTTGACCGCGTAGCCCCGCTTCCGTGACTACTGCGTCCGAGAAATCTCAAGCCACCCCCACTTTCTGACGAAGAACATGTGCGGTCTATCCGGACCTTCGCGCGGCGACCGCGCGCCTAATGCACTGCGGAATGACGCAATAATGACACCAAATAATATCGTTACCGCGGACGCATCGCTCCTCGCCGCAAGACCTACCACCGCGACTGCGCCACAGCTCTTCCCACGGGAGCGCGCTGGCGCATCGCTGATCGGCATGGCCGAGCGTGAACTCGCCAACATTGCGGCCATGTATCGCCCGGAGAAATACACGCAGCGTACCCACCTTCCCCAAGTGGCGGTCATCGGCGCAGGCTATTGGGGGCCTAACCTGGTGCGCAATTTTCGTGCCGTCGCCGGCGACAGCCTGCGTCTGTGCTGCGATCTCGATCACCGTCGTGCGGATGCGATGGTGCGGCAGTTCCCGGGACTGGGGATTTCCCATGACCCGCAACAGGTGTTCGCCGACCGCACGATCGACGCGGTAGCCATCGCCACGCCCGTGCACACGCATTTCGCGCTGGCCAAAGCGGCGATGCAAGCAGGCAAGGATGTCCTGCTCGAAAAACCCATGACATCGTCCGTCGCGGAAGCTGAGGAACTTATTGCGATCGCCGAGCGCTGCGGACGTGTACTGATGGTCGATCACACGTTCTTATTCAGCCCATCGGTGCGCAAGGTAAAGGACATTATCGACGCCGGACAACTCGGCACGCTGCTTTATGTGGACAGCGTGCGCATCAACCTAGGTATTTTTCATCATGATGTGGACGTCATCTGGGATCTGGCTCCGCACGATTTGTCCATTGTCGATTACCTCGTCGGTGTGCTGCCGCAAAGCCTTTCAGTCCTCGGTGCGGGCCATACCGGCAATGGACTGGCAAATGTCGCGTACTTGAGTCTCGACTATGGCAACGGATTGATCGCCAATTTCCATGTCAACTGGCTGTCACCGGTTAAGGTGCGACACACCATGCTGGGCGGAAGCCTGCGCAGCCTGATCTATAACGACCTTGACGCGATGGAAAAGGTCAAGGTCTACGACAGCGGAATCACCGTGAATACGGACGAACTGGAAGGCCGCCGGCGGAATCTCATCGAGTGTCGCACAGGCGACGTCTGGTCACCGCATGTGGACGGTGGCGAACCGCTGCGCCATGTGGCCGCACATTTCCTGGATTGCGTATCCACACGCCAGAAACCGCTCACGGACGGTGCGGCCGGGCTTCGCGTGGTACGACTGCTGGAAGCGGCAAGTCAAAGCCTGAAGTCCGGCGGGGAAAGGGTGAAGCTGTGACACACGAGGGGAAGGCGCTCGGACAAGTTGAATATGAAGAACCCGCCGCAGCCCCGTGCCGCATTATTGTCACCGGAGGGGCCGGGTTCATCGGTAGTGAACTCGCTGGACAGCTTGCGTCATCCGGACACCACGTCCTTGTCATAGACAACCTGATCAATGGAAAGCGTGAGAACCTGGCGGAAATCCTGGGGCCCAATGTGGCACTGCAGGTTGCGGATTTGCGCGATACCGACCGCATCAGGCCATACCTGAAGGGTGTGGACATAGTATTTCACCTTGCCTGCCTGGGGGTTCGACATTCGCTGCATTCGCCCGTTGAGAATCATGATGTGAACGCCACGGCAACGTTGCGACTACTGGAGTCGTCACGCGCCGCTGGGGTAGGTCGCTTTGTTTATGTATCGAGTTCCGAGGTGTATGGCACCGCCTGCGCCGGACCGATGTCGGAGAACCACCCGACATTCCCAACCACCGTGTACGGTGCATCGAAGCTGGCGGGAGAGAACTACACGCGAGCGTTTCACGCGGCATACGACCTGCCGACGGTGTTGGTACGTCCCTTTAATTCGTTTGGGCCGCGCTGCCATCATGAAGGTGATTGCGGCGAAGTAATACCGAAGTTCATGCTGCGCTGCCTGACGGGGAGATCGATGATCGTCTTCGGCGACGGAACGCACACGCGCGATTTCACGTATGTCGCTGATACGGCACGCGGGATCATGCAGGCGGGATTCTGTAATGGCGCAATCGGACAAACGATCAATCTGGCCAGCGGAACGGAGATAACTATTGCCAAGCTGGCACAAAGCGTAGCTGACGCATGTGGAGTCGATCACCCACAGGTCGATCATGAGTCGCCTCGACCCGGTGATCTTCCGCGCCTGTGCGGTGATGCCACACTCGCCCGCGAACTGCTTGGATTCAGACCGAGAACATCATTGCACGACGGATTGAAACAGCTGCGCGATTGGTACCTGAGCCAGAACTGCTCCATGGAAGAGTTGTTTGCGCAAGAGGTTGTACACAATTGGCGCAAGAACGAACTTGAAACAGCGACCTGCTGACAACCGCGTAATGGCATGGATGGCACACGCATGGTAGCGCCGCACAACTATCAATGGCCTGACCAAAGTTGGTCGCCCGCCAGGGAATGGCATGCGGCTCCGGACCATGCCGCGTTCGTACGCGACCTGCCTGAATCCCCCACTGCCCTCGCCTCCGACAGTCGCTGGCCTGCGTTCTTTCCGGTTTCCTTGAGCATCGCTACGACATGCTACAACGGCCAATCAGCCATGGAACGCATCTCCGGTGCTTCAATAGTAAATCGCTTCCCGTACATCATGGCCATCAGCGTCTGTCGGGATGAACTATCGCCGCGCCATCATGGACGCCACCATTTTATCACCCTGTTGGAACGCAGCGGGCATTGCGCGCTGCAGTTCCTGCCTGCCGGATCTGCCCGCGACTCAATACTGACAGTCATAAGTCATATACCCGAAGGGTCCACGAAACTTCGAGTGGCCGCCACGAAATTAGGTACCCGTGAAGCCATCACTGGCCCATCACCAGTCTTTGCAGACGCATACTTGGTCTATGAAGGTCGACTTGCCGAGCCGTCGCACGATTTTGACGGGGGGGAGATCTTCCCCGCGCCGTGGATCGATGTAGGCAGTCATCGCCTCTACTTCCTCGAAGTCACGGCCATTCAGCTGCGCTCCGATATTGCTTCCGGGGAACGGCGAATCCATTGGCGCAGCCTGCCGACGTGGGAAAGTGCTGACGAACGGTCCGTACCCACGACCTACCGAGCGACAACTCCGATTGCGAGAAGCACTGGCTATGTGAAAGGATATACGCCACATTACGAGTTTCCAGCTGACAATACCGTGGCATTTGAGGCGACGGACTCTGCTCAGGGCATGTCCATTCGCACGATGCCCAAACATGCGGTTGATCAGATCGAAATCAATGACGATCGCGCTCGATGGCCCTGCTTTTTCCCGTCGTCAGTGGGCATGATTACAACCTGGTACGACGCGTCAACGCCCAACGTAATGCCTTGCGGTTCAACGACTGTAATCAGTCGCAGTCCGTTCACCATCGCGCCGTGCGTTTCGTACGCGAGAATCAATCAACGCTATGCCCCACGCGCAACACTCAACACCATCCGCCGCACCGGCCGGTTTGGATGTAGCGTGCCCTTCTTGCGCGACGACATTGTCAATGCCATCCGCCTGTCCGGCACATGCTCGATCCGCGAGCAACCGGACAAAGTCGCGTCTTGCGGACTCGAAGTGCAATCCGGCGGACCAACGCCCGTGCTTCCTGCCCTGCCGATTCACTTCGAATGCGAGGTAACCGGCGAAGTGCGCCTGGGTACGCATGTCATGTTTCTGGGTGAAGCAAGACAAATACGAATTCGACGAGATCTTTGTGCCGCCAATCCCATATCGTGGAACCCTTGGGCTGAAGTACGGTCGCGGGGCGTCAACGCTCATCCTGTAACCAATGAGGTCGTCGCAATTCCATGACCCCGGCGATGAAACACCGCGTGTTGATTACCGGCGGCACCGGCTTCATCGGCCGCCATCTGGTAGCGCGCCTGGCCGAAGAGGGCCGCGCAGTCATCGCAACAACAACTCATGAACCGGACTTTTCAACATCAAATACCAACGTCGAATGGGTGACATGGGACGTTCATCGCGAAACGAGCCCGGCCATCGACTGGACATCCGTCGATACGATCGTTCACCTTGCGAAACCCCGCAGTGCGATCCAACATTGCGAGGCACACGCGGCGAATCATGCACTCTCGGTAACCGCAACCTACGAATTGCTTTGCCGCGCCCGTCATCACGGATTACGCCGCTTTCTCTTCGCTTCCACCGGTTATGTGCTCGGTCCGTGCGATGCGCCGGCAAGGGAAACAGACTGTCGCTACCGCCCGCGCGAACCGTACGGCGTGCATAAGGCCTGCGGTGAATTGATCACATCCTCTTTTGCGAACGAACTCTCCACGGCAAATGTCCGTCTCTTTTTCCCCTATGGTCCGGGCGGCGACCGATACTTCGTAAACCGCATCGTGCGGTCCGTGTGGGAAGGAAAGGAGATTCGCATCGATGGCGCGGAGGGTGTTCGGCTCAATCCGGTCTGGATCGATGACCTGGTAACCGGGCTTGTCCTGGCCATCGACTCGACTGTGCCGGGCACCTTTCACTTCGCCGGGCCGGAAATCGTGAACTTAAGACAGCTTGCGACCCAGATCGGCAGGATGGCCGACCGCCGGCCGGTCTTTCGCGACGAGCCCGCCAATCCCGTTGACTGGCATGTAGGAGACATGGCATTGGCACAATCCAAGCTAGGTTTCAAGCCAATGACGGACTTGCGCCGCGGACTGGGCCGGTTGGTTGATGCCGGTGTGGAGACCGTCGCATGAAATCCCCGCGAATCACGCAGCCTCTGCTCTCCGTCGTCACGCCGGCTTACCGTGAAGCGGAAAATCTCCCCATCCTCTTCGACCGGCTGCGCGTCACCCTCGACGCCATCAGCCCGCATTGGGAATGGATTGTAGTCGACGACCATTCATCTGACGCCACGCCGCGCGTTCTGGAACGGCTTGGCGCCCAGGACCACCGCGTACGAACCATCCGGCTCGCGCGTAACCACGGCGCATACACCGCCATTGCCTGCGGGTTGCGGCACGCACGCGGCGAAGCCACCATTGTTCTTTGTGCCGACTTGCAGGATCCGCCGGAAATCATTGTGGATCTGGTGGACAAATGGCGCGGCGGCACCAAAGTCGTGTGGGCGGCACGCAAGCGCCGAACAAGCGATTCCGCAGCCCAACGCTTCACGGCCGGCGCGTTCCACCGCATCATCCGAAGTCTGCCCGGACTCACGCAATTGCCCGAGAGTGGTACGGATTTCTTTCTCCTCGACAACTGCGTGGTTGCTGCCCTGTCGCAATGCAACGAAAGAAGTGTCAACTTGACGGCACTCATCAGCTGGATGGGGTTTCCACAGGATTGCGTATACTACGATCGCGGCGTTCGGCTGCACGGCAAATCCGGTTGGAACCTCGATAAGAAGATCAAATACGCCCTGGACTCCTTCACGGCCTTCTCTTACCTGCCGATTCGTCTGATGTCCTATTTTGGAGTGCTGGTGGCGCTCTGTGGGTTCGTTGGCGCCGTCTACGTATTGCTTAGCGCAGTCGGCGGGTCACCGGTGCGCGGATATCCATCGCTTATGGTCGCGATACTCGTACTCGGCGGCATGCAAATGGTCATGCTCGGCGTGCTGGGCGAATATCTCTGGCGCAC
>CAZKIN010000164.1:2003-8541 GCA_964552515.1 uncultured Phycisphaeraceae bacterium | reverse complement strand
CCGAAGGAATATACTTGTTACCGCGTCGGCTGGGGGAGCCGGGCGTTGACCGTGATCACAACTTTGACCTGGCGACTCGATTCACGGCCTGTTGCGTTGTATTTCCGTTGATTGACGACTGTTCCCGCCACGGAAGGCCGGAAGCGGCTTTTCTGATTCGCACCGCGATTCGAAATTTCTCGTATCGCGCGGGGTTCGCAAAATGGCGGTTGATGTGAGTGGGGGGTACATGATGAGACATTCTACTTCGGTTCTGGTTGTTCTGGCCGGCGCGGCTTCGTTCCTTGCGCATGTGCATGCCGAACCTGACGCACGGCTGATTCGCAAATCGGGCGATGTCCCGAGCCACGTACCACCATCGCGTGACGCCGATACGCAAGTGGAGTCGGAATCCACGTCGCTCATGGAAGTGGCGGAGCGCGCCGAATCCAAATTGGTCAATCACGCCGAGACCGCGGGCGAGATGTCCGCTCTGGCCGCTGTTCCGGCCAATGATCTGTGCGTCAATGCTTCCGCCATTTCCGGACAGGGCACGTTTAATTTTGACAATGCGATGGCCAACCTGGACGGTGGTGCGCACAACGTGTGCAGCGATCCACTGGAACCGGTGGGTACGATCGATCACGACGTCTGGTATTGCTGGACGTCCCCCTGCACCGGACCGGTGATCATCGAGACCTGCAATCAAACCATGGTGGATTCAAAAATTGCGGTGTACGACGGCTGCTCCTGTCCCGGCACCAGCGCCAATCTTCTGGGTTGCAACGACGACGGATGTGGTACGGGAAGCTTCCTGCAATCGCGGCGCACGTTCGCGGCCGTCTCCGGCCAGAGCTACTTGCTGCGCGTCGGAACTTATCCCGGAGACATCGGCGATCCGAACAATCCGATCGACGATCTTCCGCCTGCTCCGGGTGGCGTTGGATCGTTCTCGCTGACCTGCCTGACCCCGCCATGCAATCAGGCGGCTACGAACTGCCAGGATATCAAGGCGAACACCGGTTCGCTTAGCGATCGCAATTTTTCACAAGTGGCGGACAATTTCACGCCGTTAAACAACGGCACGATTACCAATGTCTGCTGGTGGGGCTCATACATCAGCGATAACCCTACGTCGGCGGACAATTTCCGCATTCGATATTTCACAAACACGGCCAGCAATCTCCCTTCTACTTTGGCAATTGGCAGCTTCATGCAATCCGCAACTCTCAACGTCACTGGTCCGGTGGAGACCGTTGTACCGGGCGCGGGCTTTCCGATTTTTGAATATTCGGCGACACACGCCGGTATTCCGGTGGTGGCCGGTCAGACTTATTGGATTGAAATCACCAACGACCCGGCGGGCGACGACTGGTTCTGGCAGCATGGATTCGGAACGGACCGCCTTTCGCTCCAGGATGGATCGAAGCCGGGCCAGACCACGGATGTGATTAACGGATACACCGCGGCCGACCAGATTGCCAGTGACATGGCATTCTGCCCGGGAATTGCGATCACTCAGCCGCCGCCGAACCCGTGCCTGACCGCGACCAACAGTTGCTGTGCAAGCTCCGCCACGGAACGCGGCTGCAACAATCTAACCTGCTGCGAAGCCGTGTGTGCATGCGATCCGTTCTGCTGTAACGTGACCTGGGATATCAACTGTGCCACGACGGGGCTGGAAGGCGACTGCGGCGCACAGCTGACTTGTCCGGGCTTGTGCGCGGGATGCCCGGAAGGAACCATCGTCTTTACCGATCCGCTGGACTGCAATGTGGATGCCGGACAGCCGCACGCCATCAATAATGCGGGGGCCGCGGAAGGAGTGACCCAGCTCACCTTTACCGGCCCATCCGGTGCGGATAACGAGAGCTGCTGGTCGGTCACTGCGCCGAACCTGGTGCAGAATATCGTGGATAACGGCAACGGCACTTTCACCATGTTGCTCACCGCGCCGATGGCGGTGCTGAGTGAAACGACGATCACCTATCTCAGTGACGGCAATGTGTCGCAAGCGACAAATTTCGTTTCCCATCCCGGCAATGTCGATGGCGGATCGGCCACCGATACGGCCGACGCGAACGAACTGATTAACTGCTGTCTTCAGCAGGCATGCGTGCCGGCTCACGGGCTGTACAGTTGTGACATCAATCGATCCGGTGTGCGTACCGCGGAGGACCTTACCCGGTTGATGGATCTGCTTAACGGCGGCAACGCGTTTGGGCTGTGGAATCAATCGCAGAAGCCGGCAACCATGTGTCCCTGAGTCTTGCGAGCACCGGGGAGCCCCGGAAGCTTATTCTTTAGACTTGGATTTTGCCGACGTTTTTTCCTTCTTCGCGGTGGCGGCGGTGGCGGTCTCGGCGACGGCGTCCTTCTTGGGTGACTCTTTCTTGTCACCCTTGGCGGACTGGTCGGACTTTTCGCTCTTGCCGCCTTCGCTGTCCGCCTTGGCGGCCTGCTTGTAGCTTTCGTTGCGATAGTCCGTGATGTAAAAGCCCGAACCCTTGAAGATCAGCCCGCCGCCGGTGCTGATGCGCCGGGTGACGCCCGCGTTGCATTTGCATACCGGCTTGTCCGTTGCGCGGAGCTTCTTCCTCGGCGCGTCCTTCATGGACTGAAAAACCTCGGTGATCTTACCGCACTTGGAACATTCGTATTCGTACGTCGGCATGTCGTTAACTCAGCTCGCATTTCCCTTGGATACAATCACCTTTGCCGGACGCAGCGTCCGATCGCGCAACCGATACCCCCGGGCCAGTTCCTGGAGCACTGTCCCCGCGGGATGCTCATCCGAAGGTTGTTGCAACATTGCCTCATGCACATGCGGATCAAAGGGCCGGTCCGCGGCTTCGATAATCTCCAGTCCCTGCTCGCGAAGCGCCTTGAGCAGGTTCTCGCGCACCAGCTTCACGCCGTCAAGCAAGCCGCCGACACCGGCCGACCCCTTTTTGTCCGCACCCGCTTCTATCGCCCGATCCAGGTCGTCCAGGATCGGAATGATTGTGCGCATGATGTCCGCATGGGCATAGCGCAGCGCATCGGCCCGTTCGGTGGCCGCCCGGCGCATGATATTCTGATGCTCCGCCTTGGTGCGCAGCAGGCTGTCTTCCAGCGAATCAATTCGCTTTTGCAATTCTTCCGGGGAATCGACTGCCGGCGCGGCCGTGCCGCCGACGTCGGCTGTTGCCCCGTCGACTCTCGCGCCTTCGTTCGAAGACGCCTGATCGTGTAATTCCGTGTCCTTCATGACTTACCCCTTGTACTACCCGGCACTACGACACTATTTCTTCTTGCCTTCCGTCCCGCCCAGGTACTCCACGAACCGGTCGAAAAATCCCTTCGACTCCGGCATGACCGCGCGATCCTCCGTCTTGGCGAAATCGCGCAGCAGCGCTTCCTGTTCCTTGTTCAATTTGGTGGGAATCTCAATGAGAATCTCCACCAGCTCGTCACCCGTGCGCCCGTTCCGCAGGTCCGGCAGACCCAATCCGCGCAAGCGAAACAACTGTCCGTGCTGTGACCCGGCGGGTATTTTCAGTTCCGCCTTGCCGGAAAGGGTGGGCACTTCCACCTTTGCGCCGAGCGCCGCCTGCGTAAAGCTGACCGGCATGTGACACACCAAGTCGTTTTCATGCCGCTGCAAAAACGGATGCGCCGCGATGCGCACATAACAATGCAAATCGCCGCGCGCGTCGCCTTCGGGTCCGACTTCGCCTTCCCCGCGCACGCGGATCGCCTGACCCTCGTGAATGCCCGGTGGAATCTTCACCGTTACCACCCGGCCTTTGCTCATGCGCCCCGCCCCGCGACACGTGCCACAGGGTGTCACGATCATCGAGCCGCGACCGCGACAGGCCGGACAGGAGGTAATGACCCGCCCGAAAATGCTGCCGAAACCTGTACTCTGCTCCACCTGGCCATACCCGCCGCAGGTGCTGCACACCTTGCGTTCTGTGCCGCGCGCCGCGCCGGTTCCGCCGCAGCCGTCGCACACTTCCTGCCTGTTGAATTCTATGCTGCGCTCCGCGCCGACGGCCACCTCGGCCAGCGTCAGTTCCACCTCGGTCTGCAAATCGGTCCCGCGCTGCCGGCCGCGCCGTCCGCCGCCGAAAATGTCGCCAAACATTGAGAAAATGTCGTCGACATTGGCGTGGGAGTAATCGCGCATGCCCGCGCCGGTGAGTCCGGCGTGTCCGAACTGATCATAGCGCTGGCGCTTCGAGGCGTCCGACAGCACGTCGTACGCCTCGGCCGCCTCTTTGAACTTACCCTCGGCGGTATGGTCGTTGGGATTGCGATCGGGATGGAACTTATGCGCCAGACGGCGGTAGGCCTTCTTCAGCTCCTCCGGCGACGCGCTTTTGGTCACGCCCAGAACTTCGTAATAGTCACGTTTTGCGGCCGCCACAGACATTCCTCATCGACCTCTTGGGTTGTGCAAAGGGCGGATCATGTCGATCCGCCCCTCGCTTTGCAACCGTTATGTAGACACGCTTTTCTTATCGAACCGCGTGGTCAATCTTCTTTTCTTCTTCCTTCAGATCGGTCACCATCACCTCGGTGGTGAGCATGAGGCCTGCGACGCTGGCCGCATTCTCCAGAGCCACCCGCGCGACCTTGGCCGGGTCGATAATGCCCGCCTTGATCATGTCGGTAAATTCGCCGGCGCGAGCGTCGAAGCCATAGGCTCCGCTCTTTTCCAGGATCTGCTCGACCACCACATCGCCGTCGCGACCACCGTTCTCGACAATCTGACGGGTTGGTGCCCGCAGCGCCCGCAGGATGATGTCGACGCCGATCTGCTCGTCGCCCTCGACCTTGCCGCGAATCTTCTGCACCGCCGGAATCGCCCGCAGAAACGCGACGCCGCCGCCGGGGACAATGCCCTCTTCGCTCGCGGCCTTGGTTGCATGGAACGCGTCGTCCACCAAGTCTTTGCGCTCCTTGACTTCCACTTCCGTCGCGCCGCCGACGCGAATCACCGCGACGCCGCCCGTAAGCTTCGCCAGGCGCTCCTGCAGCTTTTCACGGTCATAGTCGCTGGTCGTCTTTTCGACCTGTGCGCGAATCTGATCAACGCGCGCCTTGATGTCCGCCTTCTTGCCCGCGCCTTCGATGATCGTCGTGTTGTCCTTGTCCACGACCACCTTCTTGGCGGAACCCATTTCCTTGGCCGTTATGCTCTCGAGCTTCATGCCCAGGTCTTCGGAAATCATCGTCGCGCCGGTGAGTGCGGCAATATCACCCAGCATGGCCTTGCGGCGATCGCCGAAGCCCGGTGCCTTCACCGCGCACACCTGCAGCACGCCGCGCAGTTTGTTTACCACCAGGCCGGCCAGTGCCTCGCCGTCGACATCTTCCGCGATGACCACCAGCGGCTTGCCGCTCGACGCCACCGACTCCAGTGCCGGCAGGAAGCTGCGCAAGTTGGAAATTTTCTTTTCGTAAATCAGGATCATCGGGTCATTAAGCACGCACTCCAATGAACCCGGATCAGTCATGAAGTAGGGCGAGATGTAGCCCTTGTCGAACTGCATGCCCTCGACGACTTCCTTCTCCGTCTCGAGCGACTTGCCTTCCTCGATTTCCACCACGCCGTCCGGACCGACCGCCGCCAGCGCGCTCGCCAGCAACTTGCCGATCTCCGCATCGCCGTTGGCGGAAATGGTCGCGATCTTGGCGAGATCGTCATTGCCGCGCACCTTGGTCGCCATGCTCTTGATTGCGTCCACCGCGGCGATGACCGCCTTGTCGATGCCGCGCTTCACGGCCATCGAATTCGCGCCGGCCGAGACCAGCTTGTATCCTTCCCGGAAAATGGCTTCGGCCAGAACCGTGGCCGCCGTCGTGCCGTCACCCACCACGTCGCTCGTTTTGTTGGCGACCTGGTTGATCAGCTTGGCGCCCATGTTCTCAAACGGGTGGGCCAACTCGACTTCCTTGCTGACGCTGACGCCGTCCTTGGTAATGCGCGGCGCGCCATACGACTTCTGCATGATTACATTGCGACCCGTGGGGCCCATCGTAATCTTCACCGCATTAGCGAGCTTGGACACTCCTTCGAGCATCTGCTGCCGGGCTTCCTGCGAAAACATCAACTGCTTGGGCATGAATCACTCCTTCTTAGCGAGCCGCGAACTTTGGTCCGCATGGTCCCGCGATACATAATATCTTGACTGCCGTACTTCCGCGCAGGCAAAAGCCTGCGGCTCGTAATTAATCCACAATCGCGAGAATGTCGTTCTCGCGGAGAATGAAATACTTCTCGCCTGAAACTTCCACTTCCGTGCCCGCATATTTGCCGTAAATCACTTCGTCGCCGACCTTGACGGACATTTCGCCGCGCTTGCCGCTGTCGAGCATCTTGCCCGGACCGGAAGCGATCACCGTACCGCGCTGCGGCTTCTCCCGCGCGTTGTCCGGCAGAATAATTCCGCCCGCCGTAGTCTGTTCCGCTTCCAGGGTCTCGATCAAAACGCGATCTTCCATCGGACGGAACTTGATTTTCTTGTTCGTGTTCTTCGCGGTTGCTGTGGCCATTTCAACGATCTCCTAT
>CAZKIN010000164.1:0-1903 GCA_964552515.1 uncultured Phycisphaeraceae bacterium | reverse complement strand
TCATGACCATGGCCGCCGCCCTTCGAGTCCTTGCTCTTGGGCTTCTCGGAGATGCACACATCGGTGGAAAGCAGGATGCGGGCCACGCTGCTGCCGTTCTCCAGCGCCGAACGGACAACCTTGGTCGGGTCGATGACGCCGTCCTTCATCAGGTCGCCATACTCGCCGCTGTCCGCGTTATAGCCGAAGTTGCCCGACGCCGACTGCACCTTGTGCAGCACGATGCCCGCATTCGCGCCCGCGTTCGTCGCAATTTGCTTGAGCGGCGCGGTTAAGGCATCTCGCAATACTTCCAGCCCCGTCGCTTCGTCACCCTGCAATTTCAAACTGTCCAGTGCGCTCATCGCCCGAATCAGCGCCACGCCGCCGCCGACCACGATGCCCTCTTCCAGGGCCGCCCGCGTCGCATGCAGCGCGTCTTCGATGCGCGCCTTTTTTTCCTTCAATTCCGTTTCCGTCGCGGCGCCGACCTGCACCTGCGCCACGCCGCCCGCGAGCTTCGCCTTGCGCTCGTCCAGCTTTTCGCGGTCGTAATCGGAAGTGGTCAACTCAATTTCGGCCTGAATCTGCTTGATGCGGCCCTGAATCGCTTCGCTCGAACCGGCACCTTCGATGATCGTCGTGTTGTTTGCGTCGATGACGACCTTCTTCGCCTGACCGAGGTCCTTGATCGACACGTTCTCCAGATCGACGCCGATGTCCTTCATCACGGCCGTCGCACCGGTCAGCACCGCAATGTCTTCCAGCATCGCCTTGCGGCGGTCGCCATAACCCGGCGCCTTCACCGCACAAACGTCCAGAATCCCGCGCAGCTTGTTGACCACCAGGGTGGCCAGTGCTTCGCCTTCGATGTCTTCCGCAATAATCAGCAGCGGGCGCTTCGCCTTCGCCACCTTCTCCAGCAGCGGAACCAGCTTCGGCACACTGCTGATCTTGTCTTCATGGATGAGCACGAACGCCTTGCTCATGTCGCAGGCCACGGCGTCCTGATCAGTCACAAAGTGCGGCGAGAGGAACCCGCGATCAAACTGCATGCCCTCCACCACCTCGATGACCGTCTCGCTGCTCTTGCCCTCTTCAACCGTAATCACGCCGTCCTTGCCGACCTTGTCAAAACAATCGGCCAGCAACTTGCCAATCACTTCATCGTTATTCGCCGAAATCTTCGCGACGTTCACGATGTCATCACGCTTGTTCGCCTTCACCGGACGCGACATTTCCTTCAGCGCCGTCACTACCGCACGCACGCCCTTCGCGATGCCGCGATTCAGCGCGTTGCTGTCCGCACCGGCCGCAAGGTTTCGCAAGCCGTGCCGGAAAATCGCTTCCGCCAGAACCGTCGCCGTCGTCGTGCCGTCGCCCGCCACCGAACTGGTCTTGCTCGCCGCTTCCTTGACCAGCTGAGCGCCGAGATTCTCGTACTTGTTGACGAGTTCGATTTCCTCGGCCACGGTTACGCCGTCTTTGGTGACGTTCGGACCGCCCCAGCCCTTATCAATGACCGCATTGCGGCCACGCGGTCCCAGGGTGGATTTCACCGCCGCCGCCAGTTTCTCCACACCCGCCCATAGGGCCTTCCGTGCTTCCTGATCGTATGCCAGTTGCTTTGCCGCCATATGCCTGTCTCTCCTGAACTTGAAGCCCCCACCGGATCTGGCGGGGAAAATAACATCAAAGATTGAACCCTGTCCCCGCACCGGGAGCCTAGACCCCTCGCGCCGGAACCATGCCTATCCCATCGCAATTCCCGGACCATCCCCGCAAGTTCACGAAATCGACCGTAAATTATGTAAAGACAATAGCTTACGGCGATGGCGCTGCGCCCCGCGCCCTGGCCGCTTTCTGCCACTGTGGCAGTAACCTCGCTGCGACCCTTCGCCATATGCCAAATTGACAGGAAACG
>CAZKIN010000163.1:0-8551 GCA_964552515.1 uncultured Phycisphaeraceae bacterium | reverse complement strand
ACGAACCTGATCGGTCAGTTGAACAAGGTCACGCCGGGTACGCTGCAGCTCAGCATCGATTGGAACGTGAAGAGCATTCCGGATGGTACGTATTACGTCTTCGCCGAGTTGACGCCGGGTCAGGGTACCGGGGGTACCGAGCGCAAATTCACCAATCCGCGCGCCGGCCGCAACAACAAGGGCAATGGCACGCTGAACAGTGTGTCGGTGGACACCGCCGGACAGAATGCCCGACTGGAGGCATGGTCTTTGGTGTGCACCAAGTCGGCAACCGTCAACCCGGTCGCACCTTCGGAATGGGCGGTGACCAGCTCACTGACTCAGCCCGCGCCGGCGAACAATGCCGACCAGAAAGCGATCGCCGGATCACTGTACACGTCGCGCAACGGTGCGGTGACTTTCCAGATCAACGAAGGGGCGACTCCGTTTGTCGTGGGTGATACTTTCGCGTTTGTCACCACGGGCATCACCTCGATCAGCGAACCGGTGACGATTACCGGCGGAGCGGTCACTGAGAACCCGATCGCCCGCATTATCGCCAGCCCGCTGGCCGGCAATTCGCCGCTCACGGTGAATTTCGATGCGCGAACCTCGACCGATCCGTCGGGTCAGCAGAACCTGACCTATGCCTGGAACTTTGGTGACGGCGGTACGGGAAGCGGAGCACAGGTTTCGCATACTTTTGTGGGTGCACGTACCTTTACGGTGGTGCTGACGGTAACGAATACGCAGTCCGGTCGTTCGGGCAGCGCTACGGTGGACATCGCACTGACCAACAACTCGCCGACGGCGGTCATCACCGCCGCGCCGACGAGCGGGGCTCAGGCGTTTACCACGAACTTCAGCGCGGCAAACTCGTCCGACGCCGAAACGCCGACCAATCAATTGATTTATCGCTGGGACTTTGGTGACGGTACTTCCGTCTCCACCGGCGTTCCCGGCCAGTCGATCAACGTCTCCAAGTTCTACGCACCGGTGAACAACCAGCCGACGAACTATACGGCCACGCTGACCGTCACCGATCCGGGTGGCAAGAGTGGTACTTCTTCGGTGAACATCCTGGTGGGTAATTCGCTGCCCAATCCGGTGGTGACGTTTACGGCGCTTTCCGGATTTGATCCGCTGACGGTGGAATTCAATGCGATCACGTCGACGGATGCCGATGGCGATGCCATCAACGTGACATGGAAGTGGGGCGACGGCAAGCCGGATGAGACTTATCCAAAATCCGGCAAGCCGCCGGCAACCAATGGCGTCGTGCCGCACACGTTTACTCTCGCGGCCAACGAAACCACGAAGACCTTTAACGTCACCGCCGAACTGACGGATGCGCGTGGCGGCAAGACGACGTGGCCGGGTGTGCAGGTGACGGTCAACAAGCCCGGACCGGGCTCGTCGAATCCGCGGGCGATCTTCTCCATCGAACCGGATCCGCCGGTGCTCAATGAAGTCTTCACCGCGGATGGATCACTGTCATTCGATCGCCCGACGAGTGGTCCGGTGACCGCCTACAGTTGGAACTGGGGTGATGGTACGGCGGCGAGCACGGGAGCGCGTCCGACGCACACCTATACCCGCACGGGCACATTCACCATTACGCTGACCGTGCGCGATGCCGAAACACCGCCCAATTCCGGAACGGCCACCAAGACGGTGACGGTTGCCGGAGGCGGCAACGGCGGCGGCGATCAGAACGATCCGCCGACGGCGGCGTTCAGTGCGACGCCCGGCCAGGGTGAAGTGGCGACGGTCTTCGTATTCGACGCGTCCGACTCGACTGATCCGGAAAGTGATCCGCTGACCTATCGCTGGACGTTTGGCGATGGCGAGACCGCCGATGGTGTGGAAGTGGAGCACCAGTATGCGGCGCCGGGCAACTACATCGTTCGGCTGACCGTTCGCGACGACAGCAACGCAAGCAGTGACACCGCTCGGACAGTGGTAGTGACGGGTGAGGCGGGCAACCGTGCGCCGGTCGCAACCATCGGCACCGGCCCGCGTTCCGGTCCGACGCCGCTGACGCTGACATTCAACGGTCAGAACTCGTTTGATCCCGATGGTGACGACCTGTCGTACACGTGGGAATTCCGCCAGGGCACCACGCTCATCGGTTCCCAAACGGGTGAAATCGTGTCGCGGCAGTTCGACGCCCTGGGAACCTACACCGTGGAACTCCTCGTTTCCGATGGCGAGCTTGAGGATCGGTCCGATCCGCAGACCATCACGGTCACGGCCGTAGTGCCCGATGACGGCGGGGGAGAACCGCGGCCCAATCCCGATGAGCCCGCGCCGCTTCCGACGCGGCCCGCCTCCAGCTCCATCTGCGGCATCGGTATGATCACCAGCCTCTTTTGGTCCATACTTGGGTTGACCGGCATGATGATCGGTCGCGGTCGGGTTCGCCGATCTCGCCGATAGTCGGCCAATGTAGTGTCATCAAAACGGCCCCGGTCGCTGCGATTCCCGCGGCGACCGGGGCTTTTCATTGCGGAACTTACGTAATTCAGCACCCAGCCTTTCTATCCTGGGGGCCAAAGCTATAATCCCTGACATGGACACCCAGACGGCGATATCCGCCGCAGTTCCGACCGCCGATCGCGTGCCGCGCTCCGGCATGATTTCGGTGCTCGCGCCGCTCCTGCTGGTCATGGGCCTGACTTCGTTTCAGGCGGCGGCCAGCGCGGCCGATGATGGCTTTTCTTTGGCGGTTGTCTCCGCCGCTTCCACCAACTGGCTCAGCGACGCCCCGTTTCAGTCTCCCGCTCCCGATGAGGCCGAGGTGGTGGCCGAACACGCCGCCGCGCCGCATGATCGCCAGACCGCGGACGTGCTCATGCCGGATCGCGTCGCCGTTCGGCGCATGCGCATCGGCGGCCTGTACGGCCCATAGCTGCACACCATCGCCGAAATCGCACTTTGGTTCATTCAACCTGCGAGCTGCTCTCTAAAACTCTGTTCATTCTGGAAGTTGAGGTTTCACCATGGGTTTCATGGATTTCTTCTCATCACTCAAGCGCGGATTCATGGCGATACCGCGCAAGCTGTTCGGCACGCGCAACGACCGCATGTTGAAGCGCTTTTGGCGCGCGGTTCCGCGGATCAGTGCTCAGGAAGCGGAAATTCGCGGGGATTTCGACGTCCGTTTCGCCCAGCGCGTCGCGGCGGAGAACGTGGACGCCGCACCTCCCGAGGAGCAGGCCGCCATCCGACGGCGCATCCGCCTGGAGTTGAGTGCCGACCTTCTGGCACGGGCGGATTCGCTGCGTGAGCGGCTCTCGGTGCATTATGCGCCGCTGCGCGAATGGTGGAACGGCCTCACGCCCGCTGAACGGGTGAACGAGTATTTCAAACAGGACTACCGCAAGCGCAATCTGAAGATCATCGAGAAGCTGGATGCCGAGGGCATCACCGCGGAGGCGTTTGCCGTATTGCGTGAAGCGTCCCGCCGCGCCCAAAACCACCGCCATTTCGATTGTCAGCTCATCGGCGGACGCGTGCTCTATGAAGGCCGGATCGCCGAAATGAAAACCGGCGAAGGAAAGACCATCGTCTGTCACCTCGCGGCCTTTCTCAACAGCATTTCCGGCCTCAAGGTGCACATCATCACGGTCAACGACTATCTGGTGCGCCGCGACGCGGAATTCGCCCAGCCCATATTTGAACTGGTCGGCGTCAGCGTCGGTTACATTCAGGCGCAGCAGGACCCCGGCGGGCGCGAAGGCATTCGCAAACACGCCTACGGTTGCGACATCACCTATGGCACCAACAGCGAATTCGGGTTTGACTACCTCCGCGACAACATGAAAACCCGGCTGGGTGAGCAGGTGCAGGGCCGGCTCGATTTCGTCATCGTTGACGAAGTGGACTCCATTCTCGTCGATGAAGCCCGCACGCCGCTTATTATCTCCGGTCCCGCCGATGACGACGTCACGCGCTATCCCCGCGCAGACAAGGTCGCCGAGGAACTCGTCCGCCGACAGAACACCTGGGATCGGAAGTTGACGCATACCGTTGCGCGGTACGATGGCAATGCGCACAACATTCCCAAGCTCCCTGAGGCAATGGCCATCCTCGGCTACAAGGAAAAAAAGGGCGCCGAAAAAGCGGGGCGGATGGATCAGGCGCCCAGTGCGTTGGAAGGAGAGTCCGTCGAGGGTGACGGCTCCAAGCTCGCCACGCTGGGTCCGGACTTCCTCACCGACGACATGGCCGAAGCGGTACAGGTCTATGAAAACGACATCCTGAAACTCCCCACCGCTGAACAGTACCGCCGCTATTTCATCGTGCAGGTCGAACGCAAGCAGGTCGGCATCACCCACGAAGGCGTTACCGTCGCGCAGGAACTTCTCGACATCGGCAGCCTTTACGCCGGCGGCAACATGGAGTGGCCGCACCTCATTGAAAACGCGCTTCGCGCCCACAAGGTCTATCGCCGCGACGTGGATTACGTGGTGCAGGATGGGCAGATCATTATCGTCGATCCCTTTACCGGTCGACTCATGCACGGTCGCCAATGGTCCGACGGTCTGCACCAGTCCGTCGAGGCGAAGGAGCATGTGCGTGTCAAGGAAGAGACACAAACGCTGGCTACCATTACCATCCAGAACTTCATCAAGCTGTATATCATCAAGGCCGGCATGACCGGAACCGCCACCACCGAAGCCACGGAGTTCGACAAGATTTACAAGCTGGAAGTGGTCGAAATCCCCACCAACCGCCCGGTGAACCGTGCGGACCACAACGACAAGATGTACCGCAACGTCGAGCAGAAATTCGACGCCATTGTGGAAGAAATTCAGGAAGTTCATCGGCGCGGCCGGCCCGCTGACCCATTCCTCATGCACGACGTTCTCCGCGCCGTAAAGCCGCTGCAGCAGCGCCTCGGCAAAGACACCGCCCGCATCGACGAAGCCATCCGTCAGTTCAACGGAGCGGAACTGAATGATGCCAAAGTCATTCGCTTCATGGTCGAAACGTACGACGAGGTCATGGGCGATCTCGCACGCGGGCGACCGGTCCTCGTCGGAACCACCAGCGTCGAAAACTCGGAGAAGATTTCGCGGCTCCTCGGCAATCGCTACGGCATCGAACACGAAGTGCTCAATGCCAAGAACCACTCCCGTGAGGCCGACATCGTCGCCAAGGCGGGCTTCACCTCGCTGCCCGCAAGCGGCGGCGACAAAACCCCGCGCGGCCACGTTACCATCGCCACCAACATGGCCGGCCGTGGTACCGACATCAAACTCGGCCCCGGCGTCGTCTACGAAAAATGCAAAATTCCCGCGGCGCCGCCCGATGGCATCGCGCTCAACGTGCTCTTCCCGCCCGGTTCGACCAAGTGCTGCATCCACTGCACCGAATACGATCCGGCCACCAACTGTGCCCATTGCTATAAGCCCAAGCTCGACCCGCGCTTCCCCGAAATGGGTCGCAAGGTGTGCAGCCTCAACGTGCCCTGCGGTCTGCACATCATCGGCACGGAGCGCCACGAATCGCGCCGCATCGACAACCAGCTTCGCGGCCGCTCCGGTCGGCAGGGCGACCCCGGCTCCTCGCGGTTCTCGCTGTCGCTGCAGGATGATCTGCTCAAACTCTTCATGTCCGACTGGATGTTGAAGATGATGGAGAAACTCGGTTTCACCGACGGCACCAGCCTGGAAGACAAGCGCCTCAGCAAAGGCATCGAGCGCGCCCAGCGCAAGGTCGAAGAACGTAACTTCTCCACGCGCAAGCACCTGCTCGAATGGGACGAGCCCATGGACTTCCAGCGCAAGGAGTTTTACGCGGGACGCCAGCGCATTTTGGAACGGCGCGATCTGCCCGGCCTCATTTTCAACACGATGGAGAACTCCATAGACTCGACGCTCAAGCAGATGCTCGGCGGCGATTTCGTGCGTACTTCCATCGCGGAATGGTGCCGCGCCCAGCTCGAAATCAACATCGCCGAAGACGCCATCGACGTGGGCGACCTCGAATCAGCCCAGCGCAGCATCCGTCGCCGCGCGCTCGACGACGCCAACGAAGCCATTCGCACGTCACTCGGCGAATACATCGACCCCGAAGAGCCCCAGGCCAAGTGGGACGTCGGCGGACTGGCTCAATGGGCGCAGCGTCTGTTCAAGGTTTCGCTTACGCAAAACAACCTGCGCCGCATGACGCCCGACGAAATCGAAGAGGCGTTGCTTGAAGCGGCCAAGGCCTACGCGGAACAGATCGACGTGTCCGGCATTGCCATGTACCTCGATCCGCAGTTTCCGCAGCAGGCACTCGCCGATTGGGCACGCTCCAAGTTCAATATCCGCGTCGAAAAGCAGGAACTGGTCGATGTGGCGGTGGGCAACGTCCGCGAGTTGCTGCTCGCCCGCGTCCGTGAAGCGTACCGCCAGCGTGAGCTTTCCTACCCCGTTGAATCCTGCATGGAACGCGCGCTCGGTCCGGAGGGCAATGCCGACAACGCCGCCGCCGCGCAGTTCGTGGTGAACTGGTCCAATGCGAAGTTCAACGTGAACTGGACCCTCGCCGATGTGCAGGGTAAGCCCGTTCCCGAAATCCATCAGCAGTTGATGACCCTTAACCGTCGCTTCTGGGAATCCGACCTCGCCGTCGAAATCGAACGCGAAACCAACGGGAAAGACCGCGACGCCATCCTCGCCTGGGCCGAAAGGCGCTTTGGGTCTTCGTTTGACGCGCGCGCCATACCCGAAGAGGGTGGTGACATCAAAGCGGCACTCCTCGTGCAGGGCCGCGAGATGCTCCGCTGGGAACTCACCCGGCTTGAACAGTTCGTCCTGCTGCGCATTTACGACCAGGCGTGGAAAGACCATTTGCTCGAAATGGACCACCTCAAGACCGCGATCATGCAGCGCCACCTCGGCGGCGATCAGTCGCACCCGCAAAGTCAGTACGCCATCGAGGGCCGCGGCCTCTTCGACCAGATGGCCTCGCGCATCTCCGCACGCGTGACCGACATCATCTTCAAGGTTCGCGTCGCCGCGGGTGACCCGGTGGAGACGGCCGGCACGTCCGGCGGAGCGAAGCCGCTTACGTTCCGTCATGCCGAAGCCGCCGGCGGATTCGCCGCCGCCACCGCCGACCAGACGGCCGCCATGCGGGCGCAGGGCGTCGAGCAGAAAGTGGAAACCATTCGCCGCGAACAACCCCGGGTAGGCCGCAACGACCCCTGTCCGTGCGGCAGCGGCAAGAAATACAAGAGTTGCCACGGCAAGATGTAGCGTGGCACTCTCGCGATTATCGGCCCCGCGCTGGCACTTGCCGATGAACAGCTATGGGCTCTGTACGTACAGCATGGCGTGGCTTTCGGTGTCACAGCGCAGTCATCGCGCTGCTGCTGTCCGCGCCGTTGTTCGCACAGGCGCCCGAATTGCCGCGCACGGCGACCGCAGTCGAAATTGAAAACCTCGTCCGTCAGCTCGGTGACGAGCGATACACCGTTCGCGTCGACGCCACGCGCCGACTTTGTGCCATAGGTCCGCAAGCCGCCGTCGCGTTGCGGGCCGCGCTCCAGGTGGGCGGTGAGACCTCGCTGCGCGCCCAGCGCCTGCTGTCCATCTTTGACCAGTGTTTCTTCTGGGGCGCTACGGTCGAACTTTCATTCTCCGCGCCGACCATTCGCTGGGACGAATCCGTGGATCTGCTCATCAAGATCCGCAGCGCCGCGGCGTATCCGATCCGCCTTCCGTTCGAACTTACCTCGCCCGCGACCGGAACTCGCCTTACCGACGCACAGCAGGTCGGCGTCCTCTTCGACATCGCCGATTTCCTGCGCATCACCGACCCGGACGGCAACGGCATTACCGCGCCCACCACCGACGACCTGGCCGATGATCCCGACGTGCAATCCGTCATCGACGCGCGCGCGGAAAACACTGTCGTTACATTCCTGCCGCCCGGACAGGAGTTGACTATTCGCGTCGAGAACTTCAATCGCGGATGGTCACGCTATCGCCTGCTGGATAGCGGAACATACCACGTGTCCTTTGAATACCATCCCGAATGGTCCGACCCGCAGCTTGCGGCCGCCGAAATCGGGCGCGTGGTCGGCAATCCCGCGTCCATAGAAATCTCCACGGCCGCGCCGCCCGCCGTCTCGCGCGATGGCGCTGACGCCGGCTTGGACATAGTGCGGGAAGAAAAACGTCTGGCCGCTTACCTGGTCAACCACCGCGACAAGGCGATGCGCTTCAACACCGCCTTCGGGTCGACTGCGCCATTCGCGCAGTTTTCCTGGTCCTGTACGCGGGCTGACGAAACGGAAGTCGACATTCCCCTGGCGACGTTGAAGAAGAACGCTTCGCAGTTTCAGCTCGCCGACCTGCGTGAAGTCGCGCCGGGTGATCGCATTCTCATTGCGGAAACAACCGTCGCGGACCTGTTCGCCGACTTCTCCCGCGCTTCCGCCGGCGCGGAGGCGTCGCGTCTCAGGGTCCGCGCGGTGTACAACAACGTAGTGACACGAAATTGGCAGCGGCGGGAAAATGTGCTCGACGACAAATCCGATACCTGGCCGGAAGCGCTGCGCAGTCTGCTTCCC
>CAZKIN010000162.1:4132-8552 GCA_964552515.1 uncultured Phycisphaeraceae bacterium | reverse complement strand
GTGGCGGTGACCGCGAACTTGATAAGCATGAAATGGAAGAGGCCGAAGACGACGGCGGAGAGTCCGATGGCGGTCCATTTACGCATGGAGGCGGAGAGTCCGCTCAAGAGCAATCCGCGGAAGAAGAGTTCTTCGCACACGGCGGGAATGACGGCGAGAATGAAGATCACCGTCAGTGGGGGCATTTCGGCCAGGGTATCGGTGATCATCTTCGCGCTCTTCTTGAACGCCTCAGGTGTTTCCATGAAGGCGCTTTGCAGCACAGACAATTCATGTGCCGGGACCCAGACACTGACTCCAAGTAGCAGCGCGGCGAGTACGAAGCGCGGCGCGGGAATGCGCAAGGACATTGCGCCGCGCAGGTCCACCTTCCAGTAAATCAGCACGGCAATGGGCAGGATCAGGAAGAAGAGCGGCATCAGCCATGCGGTGCCGAAGAGCAGGCCGGTTGCGTTTTCGTCGCCGCGCGGCGAAAGCGCCGATTGCACGTAGAACCAGGCCGGAAAAAGCAGCGAGGCGATCATCAAACTCAACGAGAGGCCGGGCGCGGCGGATGGTTTTATGCGCTTGCGGTCAAAGGTGGAGCTGAGCGATCCGGCATCGGCGAAGACGACGGATTCCTGTCCGAAGACCTTGGTGGCGAGTGCCACGGCGGCGGCAGCGTAGAGCGACGTGGAAAAGAGGACGAGTACGGCGTCCCAGGCGGGTACGGTCGCGCCGAGGAGGAGGTCGCGGGTGAGCAGTACCATGTTGCCCACGGGCATAACGAGCATGATGCCTTCCATGCGCGTGGCGGGGAGAGCGGCCACCCCGCCGGGAATCAGGACGGCGAGAATGACGGGGGTAACGTAGTTCTGTGCTTCCTTGAAAGTCCGCGCGAAGCTGCAGACGGCAATCATGATGGCGGACATGAGTACGGCGAAGGGAATCAGGCTTAACAGGATGAAGAGCATGGTCCAGAGCGGGACGGGTCCGCCGGACTGCGAGATCATGGTGTCGAAGCCGCCGAAGTAAACGGTAGCGGTGACGCTGGCGAGGTTGAGCGTTGCGCCCATGATGGCGACGGTGGTGATGACGAGGAATTTTCCGACGACGAGGTCGATGACGGGAACGGGGCAGACCATGAGTGATTCAAGCGTGCCGCGTTCGCGTTCGCCGGCGGTGAGATCAATGGCGGGATAGATTGCGCCGGTGATGGTCATGAGGATAAGAATGAGGGGCAGTATCTGGCCCATGATGGACGAGGGAGCGGAGAGGTCGGTGTAGGTCACTTCGAACGGCTGGTCGAATTGTTCGGGAAGGCCGACGCCGGCTTTACGCTTGGTGGTGATGCGGTTGCCGGTGCGCTCGAACATTTCCTTGACGGATTTTCCGAGGAAGGTGCCGCGGACTTCGCCCCAGTCGACGAGTAGTTCGACTTCGTTGGTGAAGCCAAAGTCATTGATGATGCGGTCGCCCTTGAGAATAAGGCCGGCGTGGATCTCGCGCTCGCGGATGGCGCGTTCGAGATTTTCGCGGGTATCAAACCAGCGGACAACGTATTGATCGGGGGCCAGGTCGGCCGCTTCGGCGAACTGACTGATGAGTTTTTCGGGCGGCTTGGATGCGGCGGGCTCTTTCGCCGCAGCCTCCTCCCTGGCTCTTGCGGTATCACGGGCGCGGCTGTCGGCGTCGATGAAGTCGCGGATGAGCTGGGCCTGCGCTTCGCCGATGGTTCCGATGTCGAATTTTTCCTTTTCCAGCGAGACGGCCTGGTAGCTGACCGCCTGGACGCTGCCGAGCATGAGGAGCGGATAGAGCACGATCGGTACGAGGATCATGGCGAGCAGCGTGCGGTGGTCGCGCAGGATGTCGATCAGTTCCTTGCGATAGACGGTGCGGATGCGGTGGGAGAATCTCATGCGCCGACCCCCTCCGCGCGGGCATGCGCGGGCGAGAGGTCGTCCGCGCCAATCAGTTTCAGGAAAATGTTGCTGAGGCGCTGCTCTCCGGAAAGAGATTGCAGCGCGGCGAGATTGCCTTCGGCAATGATATGCCCGTCGTGCAGGAGGCCGATGCGGTCGCAGAGTGTTTCGGCTTCGTCGAGGTAGTGGGTGGAGAGAATGATCGTCTTGCCGGCGTCGCGCTGCCGGCGGATGTATTCCAGGATGATGCGGTTGCTGAGCACATCGAGGCCGAGGGTGGGCTCGTCCATGATGAGGATGGGCGGATCGGCAACGAGAGCGCGGGCGATGTTGACGCGCTGCTTCTGGCCGGTGGAGAGTGCGCCGCAGCGGAGGCTCGCGAATTCGGTGATGCCGAACTCGGCGATGAGGTCGGCGGCGCGGCGTGCGGCGGCGTCGGGGCTCATCAGGTGCAGTTCGGCGAAGTAAGTGAGCAGTTCGCGCGGGGTGAGGCGCTGGTAAAGGCCGGTGTTGGCGGTGAGGAAGCCGAGGACGCGCTTCACGGCGTCGGGTTCCGTGGCGACATTGTGTCCGGCGAGCATGGCCGTACCGGTGGTGGGTGCCATTAAACCGGAGAGCAGGCGGAGGGTGGTGGTCTTTCCCGCGCCGTTGGGACCGAGGAGGCCGTAGATCTGCGCTTGACCCACGCGGAAGGTGATGCCATCGACGGCGCGCTTTTCCGGTCCGCTGGGCGTGGGAAAGAGCTTGGTCAGGTTGTCGGCGATGACCATATCCATGTGCGGATTGTATCGGCCAATTGGCGTAACGGCAGCGGTCTTACTGAAGCTGGATTCAACCGGATGACAGGACCAGCGTACGAATCAGGGCGGCGCGGGTGTCGCGGACATCTGGGTGATCGCCCAGGCTTTGTCCGGATTGTCGGCCCGGAGCGCGTCGAAGCCGGTGGGAAGCTGCGATTGATGTTTCAAAGCGTCGGATCGCGCCAAATCAAATTTGAAGCAGGCTAATGCGCTTTGACCTTGATCAAACTCGCTGAGGCGCGACCAGGGAATAGTCGGAACGCGTTCGCTCCCGTCCTTGAGTTCGCTTTGTCGCGGGGAGACCTGTGCCGCTTTCAGGTCATCACCGGATATGGCAAGGAGGGCTCGATCGGCAGCGACGAGCAGACCGAAGCAGTTGCCAAATGCGGGGCCGGCTGCGATGGCCGAGGGAACGGCGTTGAGCGCGGCGTTGAGCATTTTCTGGGCACGGGCGGCGTCTGAATCGGCACGCAATGCGGAGAGCGCATCAATCCGCATAACTTTCGGCGTGTCGATGATGCCGAGGTTGGGCGGCGGCGGCGCACTCCACACGATGCCATAACAATCCTTCAAGCCGCAGAAATATTCCGCGAAAACGGTGGGACCTTTTTCGCCGCGCTTGGCCGCATTCCACAAATCGGCGGACAGAGATTCCAATGTGTCGGATTCCTTGCCACGAAGGACCTGCTTGGCGGCCCAGACCTGCTTCAGCAGGGCGAGGGCCGATGGCGCGTTCAAGTTTTTTCCGACCGCGGCGGCGAGCTGGTCTTCCGTGGAGGTACGGCGCAGGAACATGGTGATCCAGCGCACTTTTTCCTTGGATTCCTCCAGAACTCCCCGCATGGCCGTGTCGTCAGCCCAGGAGAGTTCGATGAGTTTGCGCGCGTTGTTGACGCTTACGGTCCAGTTGGCGGTCGCGCTGGCCAGCAGGGCGCTGAGCGCATCGGCGACGTGGGCGAGGCGCTCCTCGAGGGCGGCGTCGGTGAAAGTCCAATAGCCATGGACCGGAATGGTGAGCGAAATCGGAGCGCCGTCCGGGCCGTAGTTGGGCCTCACCGGCGCGTCGGGGTTGTAATCGAGCGCGAACTGCAGCGGCGTGTTGACGTCACCGGCTTTCCAGAGAACGGTGGCCTTGGGTATCAACAGCAGGCCCATCCCTTCGATGGCTTCTTTCTTTCCGGCTTTCACGTCGACGTAAAATTCGACGACGGGCCAATAGACCGGTGCCTGCTTGAGCGCTGTGCCGAACAACCGTGCGGTCATCGTGGAAATGTCCTGCGCTTTTTCCAAGTCGCCGTCACGGACTTCGAGCGGCAGGAAATCATCGGCTTTGTTGGTGGCGTCTTCGGAAGCCCACGGTGCGGAGACCTGCAGCTTCCAAATGCCATTGGCGGGCGGTGCGACGGCGGAGAGCTTAGCGCCGGGCAGACTGGCGAGCCAGGCCGGACCTTCGGTGGGCAGCGCGGCGTTCAATGCATCCAGCCATGCGGCGTAGTCCGGCGCGGCGGGAGGTTCGGGTTCGTCTGGAACGGGTGGTGGCGGCGGTTCCTTGGGCGCGAGTTCGGCGAGAATGCTCTGGATCTCGGGAGGGGAGAATTGCAGCGTGGTCTTGTCCCAAGGGGCAGTCAGCGGCTTCTCGAAGGCGTTCTGGTCGGGGCAGCGAACGATGAGATTCAGCGTCGTGACGGGAGCGCGTAATTCGGTGGCGCTGGGGCC
>CAZKIN010000162.1:0-4032 GCA_964552515.1 uncultured Phycisphaeraceae bacterium | reverse complement strand
GAACGATGAGATTCAGCGTCGTGACGGGAGCGCGTAATTCGGTGGCGCTGGGGCCGCCGGCCATGGCGATCGAGCAGGATGCGCCGAACTTGTCAGCGTGGAAAGCCCTGGTCAGGTTGCTCAGGAGTGTGGTCGCGGCCGGAGATTGTATGGACAGTACGGCGCGGCGCAGTTGGGCCATCATCTCCGCCTCGAGTTCGCCTACAGCGTTGAGCTTGTCCGCGCCCGCGGAAACTGTCACGCCGATGTCACTCTCAGTGCCGGAAGCGAGGATGCGACGGTCCGGGGCCACGAGATCCACGCGGAGCCTGGCCAGGCCTTCCCACGTGCCGCGTTCAAGGGTCCACGACTCGGGGGGAACCAATTCAACCGTGCCTTGCGCCGAGAGGTACGGCGCGACTTCCTTGCTGCTTTGGGCGGCGACGAGAACGTCCAACTGACTCTTAACTGACGGTAGCGAGAAAAGCTGGTTGAGCCGACCGACAGCGCGCTCGATGGGAGCGCGCTCTGTCGGACCCAATATGCATTTTCCATCGGCACCCGGTTTGACGACGACAGGTGCGGGCGGTTCGGACAGGCCGGGAATATCGTAGGCGATGACAACCTGGTTTGCTTCCACCACTGCAGAGGGCGGAGCGGGTTCGCCCACGGACATCGCATGCTCGAGCGCCGGCGAACCCTTGGCGATGAGCGCTCGCACCTGCTGGACCAGCTCATCTTTGAAGTCGGCGCAGGTTGCGGTCGGCGGAGGCGGCGTCACGGGAGGCGGATCATCCTGCACTTTGGCTTCCTGCGGGGGCTCCGGCTCGCGCACCATCGGATCATCTTTCGGCGAATCCGTGACGGCCACTTCGGTCGGCTTGTCGTCGCGCGGCGGTTCGGTCTGGGTAGTGGGCGGAGGATTGATGGAAGTTTCGGAAGGAGTGGATGGTCCCCGCAGAGCCCACATCGACAAGCCCCCGGCGACTGCGAGAGTGGCCGCGATGCCGGCGGGAACGGCGAATCCACGTTTGCCCTCTCCTGCGGCGAGAGGTGCGAAAATCAGGGTCGTCGCGGCTGACCAGTCGCCCTTACGTTTGAATGAAAATGAGGCCGTGTCCCATGCAGCCTCCAGCGAAACAGGCGGCCGTTTGAGCAGGCGGATGGAGAGCGTGATGTTATCCGTCGGCCCGGTGATCTTGGGAGGTGTGGAGGCAAGCTTGGCGAACCGTTTGACGCCCGTCTTCTCCGCCTCGGCGAGAACCGCCTCGGTGAGTGAATGCCACGACGCTTGTTGCGCTTCGGTAACCAGCTTACGCAGCGCGGCATCAAGCGGCGCAACATCACCGGGTTGTCCGGCCGCGCCAAATGTCGGGCTGAGGGCGGATAAGGGTGGGAGCGCAACGGGCTCCTTGCGGCCGGGAATGCGCACGTTGACCGTCACTTGCAGCGGGGCACCTTTTTGCAATGTGGCGAGGCTGGAAGCGGTGCCGGCAACGGCGGTGACGTCGATCAACGAATCGTGGCGCTTGAGGTCCGCACTGGCTTTCAAGATGGCCGAACGCATGTCGGCACCGGCTTTGCGCGCGTTGGCCTCGACGATCGGCTTGATGAGTTCCGCTTCGTTTCGCAATTCCCATGCCAGATCGGTGTCACGCCAAACGAGTTTTGCTGAGACGTCCGCGTGTGACTTTTCGTCGCCGAGACTTATGGAGCAGGTCAATTCCTTCTGAGGCAGATTGCCCGATGGAGGTACCTCGCACTTCGCGCTTGCCAGGAAACCGGTGCGAAAATCCTCAATCCAGCGCGTCAGGTCCTGCTGTTGCCGCGCCGAGACCACATTTTTCACATGCGCAACCAGCGCATCGCGAACCGCGTTTTTGTCGTCAGCGATGCGAACTGTTTTGGCGTCGGCGGTGAATGCCAACGCACCGCTCCATTCGGATTTCGGCAACGGGCCATCGGCCTCCTTCATGGTGATGCCAAACTTCGCCGTGCCGGCGGCAAGAGTCGCCTCATCCACGAATGCCACATTCATGACACTTATCAGGATGGCATCTGGATTCAGCAGACCTTTCAGCGGAGTGGCGGCCTCGGCAACGAATGCCCGGACAGCTTCGGAAACCGCCGCGCGGCGCTGGTCCATTTTCTGCTGCTGGGCGGCCTCGCGGCGCGACTTGACGCTCTTGGCGAGAACCTCGGCATCGGTACGAATTTTCGGCGGGAAATCCTTGAGTTTCGGTGGGTCCGCAAGGAGCGCGAGCGCTTTGTCCCAATCCTCAGCGGACGCAAGTTGAGTTGCCTTTTGCAGCCACTCCTCAGCTTGCCGCTGTTCCTCCTTGCGGCGACGTTCCTCCAGCTCGATGGCCTGCAGATTCTCTTTAATGCTTTTTTCGAGGGCCGGGATCTCCGCCGCCAAGTCGTCGGGAATGCGGGCCAGACGCGAGCGCTCGGCAAGTATGCCCCCCGCTTCCGGCCAGCGCTGCCCTTTGACGGCCGCTCGGAGTCGATCGAACCATGCCCTGGCTTCCGCCAGTTCGCGCTCCAGGCGGCGTTGATCGGCAATGCGCTGCGTAAGGGCCGATTCCTCCTGCGCCACTTCCTTCGGCCAATGGGTAAGCGCAGGTCTCTTCCCGAGCAGCTTTTCGGCGGCGTCCCACTTGCCTTCACCGACTGACTTGCGCACGTCAGCGATCCACGCCCCCGCTTTCGCATGGTCGGCGTTAATAGCCTCCTGGCGCTTCACTTCAGCGACGTGAGCGTTGTACTTTTTCTGAATCTCTTCGGCGCGGCGGTCCGCATCGGGCGGGAAGAAGGTCAGCACGGGACGTTTCTTAAGCAGCGGCGGAAGCGCGTCCCATTGTTCCGACTGGAGCGCGGCATCCAGCGACTGTACCCATTGATCGGAGGCTGCTTTATCCTCGGCGCGTTGCTTGCGTTCGGCTTCGGCGCGTTCCTTATCGGCGCGAACACGCTCCTGAATCCGCTCCCTGGTCTTGGCTTCGTCGCGAACGACGGCCTCCTGCAAGACCGTGAGTTTGGATTGCACGCCGGGGAAGAGCACGCCGCGCGATCCCAGCGCTTCCACGCCGTTACGCAGCGCGGCAATCTGCGCGAGCGCGGCCTCGGGATCGGCATCAAGTTCGCCACGAATCTGTGACAGGCGGGCGATTTCGCGGAGGGCTTCGGCGTTGCGCTTGACCACGGCGTCAGCGTCGCGCGCCTGCTGCTGCACGTCGGCGGGCAGGGCCGACATGGCGTGCAGTTTTTCGCCGATCGCGCGGGCGTCATTAATGTTCTCCGCGTCCAAAGCGGCGCGCAATTCACTAAGTGCCAGTCGTGCGTCACATTCAACGAGCCATTTCTTCGCGGCGGCGGAAGCATCCGCATCGAGATCCGGATTAGCGGCGATATCCGCGACGGCGGCGCGCTCCGCGCGCCAATCGACCTTTTCCGGCGGCGTGGCGCGGATGCGGTCCTGCCGGGCCTGAAACTGCCGTGCGGCCAGGTCGCCGGCGCTGGCGGGCTTCACGTACGCATAGAGCGCCTGGCTGACCGCGGCCGCGGTGGGCCGCTCCTGCGGCAACGTGGCGAGCATCTGGGCTACCAGGTCACACCAGAGTTTGACCGCCGGGTCGTGGGCGCCGCGCAGGTCCGGCCGGCGCGATCCGTTGTAGCGCGACATGGCCATGAACTGGGACATTTCGACCATGCGGTGCGCGTCCGGTTCAGGTAGATAGGGATGTTCGCGCTCGGCGAGGAGGTGCAGTAGAAAACCGGCGGCGATGATATCGGAACCCGCTTCAAAACCGGTCATGGACTGCGTGCGATATTTCTCCGGGTCCACAAAGGCGCAAATGCGGTCCTGACGTTCATATTCCTCGGCGGGGAGCGCTTCCCAGATGGCCGTTGCGGCGGATTTGTCGGCGTCGGGAGGAACCGCGACCGCGAGGTTCAGGTAACGTTCCGGACCGAGTACGGAGGAGATGGCCTGCGCGAAACCGAAGTCGGAAATTTTCTCGATCCCATCGGCCGAGACGAGCATGACTCCGG
>CAZKIN010000161.1:6255-8572 GCA_964552515.1 uncultured Phycisphaeraceae bacterium | reverse complement strand
TCTGCATGCGCTGGCGGGTTTCCGCACCGGCCACGCCAAGTCGCAGCACCCACGCCCGGCCGTGCATCAGGTGAAATTTCTTTTCCGATTTCAGCTTCCGCGCGACATGGGCCAGCGGCACATAGCTGCTTTCCGTCAACGCACTGAGTCGCACGGACACCGCGACGTCATAAAGAAACTTGCGGATCAGCGAAAACGCCCAGTCATGCAGGCCGGGCAGGCTGACCAGCGAGGCACATTTCCAGTCACGCGCCTTGCGATTGAAGGCGAGCGTGTCGGGATTGGCCTCACCGAGTTCGTGCAGCAATTGATAGTAAACCTGCGCATGCCCCATTTCGTCCTGAGCCATCGAAGAAAAGGCGATGTCTTCCTCCAGAATGGGGCCAAGGCCGGTCCATTCCGAATTGCGATGACCCATGACCAGCGCGTCGTCGGCGAGACGGAAGAGTAGATCGATGGCCGCGCGTCGACGAACCGGGTCGAGTGCCTGTGCGTTGTCAAATGTCGCAAAAGTCCCCATGGTTTAGTTTTCCTGTCCTTCGTGGTCTGTTGGCTCCGCGACTTCGTGTTTCTCTTTGCGAATCGTCTTGGGCGTTTTATAGCCCCACGATTCGCGATAGCTCTTGTCCGTCGCCTTCTCGAAAATGTCGTCGTCTTCGTATTTGCTGGCGGTGATGGCCGTCGCGGGGACGACCCAGAGATTCACGCAGGCCTGACGGCGCGCGTATTGCTCCTTGGCCATCAGCAGTGCCATTTCCGCGTCCGGCGCGTGGATGGAGCCGACGTAAACGTGCGGCTCACCGCGCGCCTGCTGATGGAAAACTTCGAAGACCAGCCATTGGGAGTCTGTCATGATCGCACGATGGGCATAACCCATCAGCCCCCTTCCTTTTAAGTCACGATACCGCCACCGGCATCGGAATCGGCCGATTCGCCGCCGCGGCGTTCAGCGCCTCGCGGACCCAGCGGCCTTCCTCGTGCGCGAGCTTCCGGACGGCGATACGCTCATGGGTCACCGGCCCGCCGCCGCGCACCACGCGCTTGAATTCCTCCCAATCCGGCTCGGTGTAGTGCCATGTTTCTGTCTCTGCATCGAAGCGCAGATTCGGATCGGGGACGGTCAGACCCAGATCGAAAATCTTGGGCACGAACTGCCGCAGGAACTGCTGCCGCTGCTCGTCGTTGGTCTTCAATTTCACGCGCCAGCGCACCAGCATTTCCGTGTGTGTCGAGACCTTGTCCGCCGGACCGTGGAACATCATGATCGGTGCCCACCAGCGATTCAGCGCCTCTTGCAACATCTCCTTTTGCTTCGGCGTTCCCTGGGCCAGCACCACGCACATCTCATAGCCGTGCTTCATGTGAAACGCTTCTTCGTAGCAAATGCGTTTCAGTGCGCGGGCGTACGGGCCATATGACCCCTCGGCCATCATCGTCTGATTGATGATGGCGGCCGCGTCGATGAGCCACGCGATCACTGCCACATCCGCCCATGTTTCGGACGGGTAATGAAAGACATTGGAGAATTTCGATTCGCCAGCGATGAGCGATTCAATCAGCTCCTCGCGCGAAGGACCAAGCGTTTCGCAGGCACGGTACAGCAGCTGCGCATGCCCCACTTCGTCCTGCACTTTGGCACATAGGGCGAGTTTGCGCTTAAACGTCGGCGCGTGCGGAATCCACTTTCCTTCCGGCAATGCACCGCAGATTTCACTGTTCGCATGAACGTGAATCAAGCGAATGAGCTGATCGCGGTAGGCATCGGGCATCCAATCGGACGGCTCGATCTTTTCGCCGCGATTGATCCGCGCCTCGAATTCGGCCAGTCGCCGATCGTACTCGACGCCCATCTTCTCCATGCATGGTGACGCAACAACCATTATTTCAATCTCCTCAGGTCATGGCCGCATTCCACTTGCCTTGGATACACGACCGCGATTCACTATTCATCTTTTGTCATTCGTAATTGGTAATTCGTAATTCCTTCAAGTTCCCGCCCGCTTCAGTCCATTGAACAACAAGTCCGTCAGCTTTCGCGCGATCTCGTCGGGCGCCATCGGACCATCTTCACGGTACCACTGGTAAATCCAGTTGATCGCCGAAAGGATAACCAACGTCGCGAACTTCTCATCCATGTCCGCAAACGTGCCTTCGTGCATGCACCCCCGCACCAGGCCGCGAACGATTTCCTCGTAGGCATCGCGCCGCGCCGCGAACTCGCGCCGGCGTGTGTCACTTAAGTGTCGCCATTCCGTCGAATAGACCGCCGCCGACGCGAGATTGCTGGTGATCACCTTCACGTGCGCGGCAATCACGC
>CAZKIN010000161.1:3195-6155 GCA_964552515.1 uncultured Phycisphaeraceae bacterium | reverse complement strand
ACCGCCGCCGACGCGAGATTGCTGGTGATCACCTTCACGTGCGCGGCAATCACGCGCTTCAACTTCTCCAACGTCAGCAGGTTAGACGCGACAATCGGCTCCACCGCCGCAAAAAAGCGGTCGGCCGCAACGCACAAAATATCCCACAGCAAGTCATCCTTGCTTTCGATGTGCGCGTACAAGCTGCCCGCCTTCAAATCGAGCGCTTCCGCAATATCACGCACGCTCGTCGCCTGAAACCCGCGCGAGGCGAAAAGTCGTTCCGCAGCGGCCATGACTTCGTCTTTACGTTGCAGCACCACTTCGGCCATGCCATGCCTCCCCCGGTCGGCTCGATTAAACCTAACAAGCGCTCGTTAGTATAGTCTATCTTTCGGAAAACAGGCTTGTCAACCAAAAAACCGGATTCGATACACCACCACTTTAACTTGACCTGATCGGCTGGTTTTCGGACAATCGAAAATCCAATGACCGAGTCGCCAGAACCGCTGCCTCGCCCACTGCTGATCTTCGATGGCGATTGCGGCTTTTGCCGGCGGTCCGTCGAGCGACTGCGGGCGGAGATCGCCGACCGGATCGACTACGAACCTTACCAAACCGCCGCCGACCGTTTCCCCTCCATTGCCAAAGAGAACTTCAATCGCGCGGTTTATTTCATCGAACCGGATGGCCGCGCGACCCGTGGCGCGGAAGCCATTTTTCGGGCGCTGAAATTCGGCGCGAATCGGTCCGCCCCGCTGTGGATGTACGAAAAAATTCCCGGCGCGCGGGCAATCGCGAATTTCAGCTATGCGGCCGTCGCACGGAATCGCGGACTGTTCAGTTGGCTGGTCCACCTGTTATGGGGACCGCACGTCGGACCGGCGGGACATTTCCTGACGCGCCGCCTCTTCCTGCAATTTCTGGCGATCATCTTTCTCATTGCGTTTGTTTCGCTGCGCATGCAGATCGTCGGCCTCATCGGTGAACAGGGAATTCTTCCGGTTGGCGAGCACCTGCAAAATCTCGAACGTCACGCGCAGCAAACTGACGGCGGCGCGGCACCCTGGCGCTGGCCGACGCTGGTGTGGTGGAAGCATAGTGACACGTTCTTGACCGGCCTGTGCGACACAGGAGCGCTAACCGCCATCCTGGCTTTCTTTGGTATTCTCTCCGGTCCATGCTTCGCCCTGATGTGGGTCCTTTATCTGTCACTCTATCACGCGGGTCAGACGTTCCTTTCGTTCCAGTGGGACCTGCTGCTGCTCGAGACCGGCTTCCTCGCGATCTTCTTCGCGCCGTGGCGATTGATTTCCCGAATGCGCACTGATGCGCCGCCGTCGCGCATAGTCCTGTGGCTGCTCCGCCTGCTGCTCTTCAAACTCATGTTCTTAAGCGGCATTGTCAAACTGATTGACGACAATCCCACCGAACTGACCTGGCACAAACTCACCGCCCTCGATTTTCACTATGAAACGCAGTGCATTCCCAACGTCGTCGCCTGGTACGCGCACCAGCTTCCCGCCTGGATACATCGCTATGGCACCCTCGCCATGTTCATCATCGAAATCGGCGTCCCCTTCTTGATCTTCTTCCCTCGCCGCCCCCGACTGATTGCGTTCATTCTTCTCGTACTCCTGCAACTGCTCATCATCCTCACCGGCAATTACAACTTCTTTAATCTCCTCACCATTGCGCTGTGCATTCCACTCCTTGACGACGTATATCTGTCACGCATCCTGCCCCGCCGCACTTCGTTAACGGTGCCGGCCTATGGCACTTGGCGACGCATCCGCTTTCCGCGAAAAACTTTGCACGCCACCCTTTCGCTGGTCATCCTGACGCTTAACTCCATCTGGTTTTCGGAAGTCTATTATCGCGCCCGCACCAAGTCCGACCCGCAGCGCACCGCCGAACTCCCCGCATGGACCAGGGACCTCCGCCGATTCGGATACCGCTTTCAGAGCAACAACTCCTACGGCCTCTTCCGCCACATGACCACCACCCGCCCGGAGGTCATTATCGAAGGCAGCGCCGACGGCCTCACCTGGCACGAATACGAATTTGCCTACAAACCCGGCAACGTGATGCGCCGTCCGCCGCAGGTCGCGCCACATCAGCCGCGTCTCGACTGGCAGATGTGGTTCGCCGCCCTGTCCAGCCCACGACACCAGCCGTGGATCATCAATTTCATGCGCCGCCTGCTCGAAGGCTCCCCGACCGTGCTCGCGCTGCTCGACAAGAATCCCTTTCCCGAGAACCCGCCGCGCTACGTCCGCGCCCGACTCTATCAATATCATTTCACTGACTGGAAAACCCGCCGCGAAACCGGCGCATGGTGGACGCGAACCTTGGAACGCGAATACACTCCGACGATTTCACTCGATTCATTCAAACGCAATGGAAAGTAATCTTTTGGCAATCCCCATCCGCTCCGCTAGCATCACCCGCATGACCGCACCCTCGCCGGCCGCCGCCGCATTCTCCGATGTCTATCGCCCCATCCGCGACGACCTCGCCCGCGCCGAAGCCATCTTCAACGCCGAACTTCGCTCGGAAGTCGACATCGTGAACGAACTCGCCACCCGCGCAGCGTCCTATCGCGGAAAAATGCTCCGCCCCGCGCTCCTCTTGCTCATCGCCCGCGCCGCCGGAAAGTTGACCCCTGAACATCACACCGTCGCCGCTGTGGTGGAAATGGTCCACGTCGCCACCCTCGTCCACGACGACGTCCTCGACGAAGCCGACGAGCGTCGCGGCCAACCGACCATCGCCACCCTCTCCGGCAACGTCGCTGCCGTACTCCTCGGCGATTATCTCATCAGCCACTCGTACCACCTCTGCAGCAGCATCGCGGACCAGCACGCCGCGCGCCGCATCGGCGCAACCACCAACACCGTCTGCGAAGGCGAGCTCCTGCAAAATCACCATCGCGGCAATGCGGACCTGACCATCGAACAATACATGGACCTCATCGCGCG
>CAZKIN010000161.1:0-3095 GCA_964552515.1 uncultured Phycisphaeraceae bacterium | reverse complement strand
CGCGTGGACCAGTATGGCAACGCCGAAGTCGGCTTTGACGACCGCCGCGTGCTGGAAGTGTATCAAAATCAGGTGCAGCGCAACGCCCTCGAACGTTATCAGGAGTTTGGCCGCCGTCCCGAAAACCGCGGCGGTTACGAACCCTTCGCATTTCCCAATGACCTGTTCATCGGTACCCGTCCGCCGCGCTGGCTCTACCAGCGTCCGACCACCGCATTCACCCCCGCCGACGAGCGCACCTTCAGTCGCTTCGGCGGATTCGGCGACCGCGTCGGTATTCGCTACGGCGGCGACATCGCATCCATCCTCTCGCGCCGCAACGAACTGCTTCGCGCCACTTCGCTCAATGCTCCCGTTCGCCGCGCCATGATGGAGCGCGGAGGCAGTTCCTTTCTACCCGATCGCCTGCGCTCGACTCCATTTTTCCCCGGCTCCAACATTGACGTGACGACCGGTTCCACCACCCCCCTGCCCGCTGACGGACTTGCGGCCGTCGAACCCGGTGACCAAAAACCGTCATCAATGCCCCAGCCGCCGCCGTCCGAGATTTCCTTGACCGAGCGGCTGCAATCCAATGCGGAGTCCTCGCGCGCCGCCGCCTTGAACGAGGCATGGTCCTGGTTCAAGGGCGGCGAATTCCGTCGCGCGCTGCGTTCCTTTGATGTCGCCGCGTCGATCAACCGCACCGACCTCGAACCGCAGGTCGGCCGCTTCTTTTGCTATGCCGCTCTGGGTTCCTTCAGCTCGGCATTGACCCAGTTGCGTTTCGTCTCGCAGCGTATCCCGCAGCCCTTCGTAACGACCATCAACGTCCGCGCAAAATTCGCCACGCCTGACCTCGCCCGCGATTTCGGCCTCCAGATCCAGTTGCAAACCCAGTCTGGCGGCGATTCCCCCCTGCTGGTCGCGCTCCAGGCATTCACCCTCTGGCACCTCGGCGAATACGACGAAGCGCAGCGCACGCTCAACGGCGTCGAGAAATCACTCGGCGGCACCATTTTTCGAGATTGGCCCGTCAAAATGCGCGAAGCCCGGGCTGCCATGTCCCAGCCCACCCCGTTAGGCACGAGCGACCAATAATAAGTGGCCGCCACCACTTCGCATCTGCAGCTTGTTCGTCGATAATACCATGATGCGAACCGAGACCAGCTCCTTGGAAATCAGCCATGCGTGTTGACCCGCTCCCCGGAGCGATGATCCGCCACCGTACTCTGCTGGTGATCGCCGCGCACGCGTCACTTTTCGCGCTGGCGCTGCTGGCCGCGTTCCTGCTCGCTTACAACTTCCAGTGGACGATCCCCATGACCGATCGTCCCGACTATTACTGGATTAGCCAGCTTTACCTCCCGCTGCTTGCCATCGCGTTGCCCATCAAGGTCATCGTGTTCGCCTGGGCCAGACAATACCGCGGCTCCTGGCGCTATGTCAGTCTGCGCGATCTCTTCGGTGTCATCAGCGCGGCACTAACCAGCACCTTCCTATTTCTCACCGCGTACTTCCTGGTCGAAAATTTCTGCATCTGGAAGCTCGGCCATTCCGTCATTGACGACCCCCCCGGCCGCGCCCTCCGCCAGTCCGCCGTCTTCGCCCTCGACTGGGCCGCCACCATCATCTTCGTCTCCGCCGCGCGCATCCTCGTCCGTTTTTATTTTGAGGACATCCGCCCGCACGTCGGCGCGCAGCCCAAGACCCGCGTGCTCATCATCGGCGCCGGCAACACCGCCGAAACCGTCCTCCGCGAAGTACTGCGCATGGGCAAGGACCGATACGAATGCGTCGGCCTCCTCGATGACGGCGTGCCCGAACTCGGCGGCAGTATTCACGGCGTCGAAGTCATCGGCCGCACCGCCGACATTCGCGGCATCTGCGAAGTCGAGCGCATCGAAGAAGTCATGATCGCCAACCCCGGAGCTTCCCCGCGCGAAATCCGCACCTGGGTCGAAGCCTGCGAGGGCCTCGGCGTCCGCTTCCGCACCATCCCCGCCATGTCCGACATGATCGAAGGTCGCGTGCAGGTCAGCCAGATTCGCGAAGTGGAAATCGCCGACCTGCTCGGCCGCGAACCCGTCAAGCTCGACATCGACAAGATTGCCCAGCAGCTGCGCGGCAAAGTGGTGCTCGTCACCGGCGCGGGCGGCAGCATCGGCACCGAAATGTGCCGCCAGATCGCCGGTTTCGATCCGCGCCGCCTCGTCCTCGTCGAACGCGGCGAAAACAATCTCTTCGAGATCGACCGCGAACTCCGCCGCACTTTCCCCGCGATCGACGTCGTCCCCTGCGTCGCCGACATCACCGACGTCGTTCGCATCCAAAGCCTCTTCGAAGAACACCGCCCTGCCGTTGTCTTTCACGCCGGCGCACACAAGCACGTGCCAATGATGGAGATCAACCCCGGCGAGGCGATCAAGAACAACGTCGTTGGTTCTGCCGCAGTCGCCCAGGCATGCATCGCGGCGGGCGTGCAGAAAATGGTCATGATCTCCACCGACAAAGCAGTCAACCCCACCAGCATCATGGGCTGCACCAAGCGCGTCGCCGAAATGTACGTGCAAAGCCTGACCGATCAGGGCACCACGCAATTCGTCACCGTGCGCTTCGGCAACGTTCTCGGCAGCAGCGGCAGCGTCGTACCGATCTTCCGGGAACAGATTCGCCAGGGCGGACCGATCACCGTCACCCATCCCGACATGGTCCGCTTCTTCATGACCATCTCCGAAGCGGCACAACTCGTCCTGCAGGCGGGCACCATGGGCCGCGGCGGAGAAATTTACGTCCTGCACATGGGCGACCCCGTGAAAATCGTCGACCTCGCCCGTGACATGATCACCCTCTCCGGCCTCCGCCCCGGCGTCGACATCGACATCGTCTTCACCGGCAAACGCCCCGGTGAAAAACTATACGAAGAAGTGATCCACGCCGGCGAACACATCGGCGACACCGCGCACCCCAAGATCGGCATCTGGAAACACCGCACGCACGACCACGCCGCCGTCTGCCGTGGCATCGAACGCCTCCGCGCCCTCGCCGACTCCGCCCGCGACACCGACATCCGCGCCGAACTCCAGCGCATGGTGCCGGAATACATGCCGGAATGT
>CAZKIN010000160.1:2843-8680 GCA_964552515.1 uncultured Phycisphaeraceae bacterium | reverse complement strand
GCAAGGCCGAACCCCGGATGCCGGCCCGCCCGTCGCGAATCGCTGCCACTGCCACGCGCTGGCACTCCGGTACGGCACATACCACAAACGGCTCCGCCATGTCCATCCAAGGCACCGGCGCACCGCAAACCACACATTTGCTCATGATTCCAGACCTTCCGCAAACAACGACAGGGCAATCCACCGCAGACACAACGACTTGGCCGACTTCAACGCCTGAAGGATGATAGGGGGCTGGACGGGAATCTTCTGAAACTATAAACTGACAACCGAGACGCGGTCATGCGGCTGCACGCAGGAATGTCGGAAGAAACCGCTTTTTGGCAATGAATAGACGAAAGTAACCGGCGGCGGACCCATCGTCGGGAGTCCAAAGCCGACTTTGGGAGTCGAACCCAAAACCTCAGCTTTACGAAAGCTGTGCTCTGCCATTGAGCTAAGTCGGCCATTCGAAAGGAACCAGCGAAAAAACGTCGCCGATCCCTTCGTGAAGAGCGGGTTTTGTACGGATTCCCGCGCGCTTCGTCAATATCTCACATGCCGTCCAAGGCGTAGCGACTGACTTTTTCGTAGGTGGTGGCGAGGAAACCGATCAGCGGGAAACCGCCGCGCGGGAACGGCGAGGGACCCAGCCGTTCCAGGATCGCCAGCGGTGCGGCCGGGGGCGCGATACGAATCGGGATTTCATCCAGATCGACGGGGCAATCCCAGAAGGAGGCGCGGTCGTGGCTTTCCGAGACCGACGGCGCTCCCGGCGCATCACCGGCTGGAGTTTCCGCCTCATGAACGGTGGTTTGATTTTCCATAGAGTCCTCTTGTCCCGATCGACGATCCGCGCGCCGCGGCGATCGCTGCCTATTCCTCGCCGACCGCATCGCGCGACAGCGCGAACAGTTCCCGCAGCGCATCGGTGGACAGTTCGGTGATCCACTCTTCGCCGCTGCCGATGATCTGATCGGCGAGCGCCCGCTTGTTCTCGATCATGGCGGCGATGCGCTCCTCCAGCGTTCCGACGCAGACGAACTTGTGCACCTGCACCTGCCGCGACTGACCGATGCGGTGCGCGCGATCGGTCGCCTGGTCCTCCACCGCCGGATTCCACCAGCGGTCATAATGAAACACATGGTTGGCGGCGGTGAGGTTAAGACCCAATCCGCCCGCCTTGAGCGACAGCATGAGCACCGGCAGGTTCTCCGCGCCGCTCTGGAAGCGCTCGACCATGTGTGATCGTGCCATCTGCGCGACACCACCATGGAGGAACAAAATTTCCGTGCCGAGGAGTTGTTGCAGGTGCGGCTGCAGCAGGTGCCCCATTTCGCGGAATTGCGTGAAGATGAGCGCGCGATCGCCCGCGGCGACCACTTCCTCAAGCATTTCGCACAAGCGCTCGGCCTTGCCGCTGCGATGTGGGATGGGCGAACCGTCGCCGAGAAAGTGCGCGGGGTGATTACAAATCTGTTTGAGCTTGACCAGCGCGGCGAGAATGAGTCCGCGGCGCTGAATGCCGCCGGAAGTATCGATCTGCGAAAGCATTTCCTTGACCAGTGCTTCATAGAGCGCCGCCTGTTCGCGCGTGAGGTTGCAATAGACGGTCATCTCGAGCTTGGCAGGTAGATCCTGCACGATGTTCGGATCGCTCTTGAGACGGCGGAGTACGAAGGGGCGGATGAGGTGGCGCAGACGCTGCGCGCGGTCGGCGTCGCGCTGGCGTTCGATCGGTCCGGCAAAGCGGTGGCGGAAATCGGGCGCGCTGCCGAGGTATCCGGGATTGAGGAAGTCCATGATCGACCACAATTCGCTCAGGCGATTTTCCACGGGCGTGCCGGTCAGCGCGACGCGGTGCGTGGCGGTGAGCGAACGCACCGCCAGCGACTGCTTGGCGGCGGGGTTCTTGATGTTCTGGGCTTCGTCGAGCGCGATGCGGTGCCAGCGGATTTTCACGAGGTCGTCAAAGTCGCGGTGCGTGAGTCCGTAAGTCAGGATGACGACATCGTGCTTTTCGGCCTGAGTGACCAGGCTTTCGCCGGTGTAGCGATCCAGGCCGTGATGCACCAGAACCCGAAGTGAAGGGCCAAATCGGGAGAGTTCTCGCTGCCAGTTTCCCACCAATGACATGGGCACGACCAGCAGGGTGGGCCCGACCCGTTCATCTTTTTCCCGCTCTTCGAGGAGCAGTCCGATGAGTTGAATCGTCTTGCCAAGTCCCATGTCGTCGGCAAGGCAGGCACCCATGCCATGCCGTGCGAGGAACCGGAACCACTCCACGCCGCGGAGCTGGTAAGGTCGCAATTCGCCCTTGAAACCTACCGGAGGTGCCAACCGTTCGACACTTTCGTTCACGTCGGTGGCGTTGAGCAGTTGTTCGACCCAGCCATGTGCCCGCAGCGCGCCCACCGGCAAACCGGTGGCGAGGTCGTCGGCGGTGTAAGTCATTCGCAAGGCTTCGAACAGCGTGAGTCGGCCGCCACGGGCGCTTTCCAGGAATTTCATCGCCGCGAGGACGTCGCCGGGGCGCGGCTCCACCCAACGACCGCGGAGACGGACCAGCGGCTCCTTGGCCTGTGCCAATTGGGTGATTTCGTCGAGCGAAAGGTCTTCCTCACCCAGTGCCACTTTCCAGTCATAATCGATCAGCGCATCGAGACGCATGGCGTCGTTGGCCGCGCCGTCACCGGATGCGGGGCGTACATCGAGCACCATGCGCAAGCGCGGACGTTCGCCGTGCCACCAGTCGGGCAGGCGCACGGGAATTCCCTCCACCTCGAGCAGCGGAGCGGCATCGCGAAGGAATCGGTAGGCTTCTTCCAGTGACAATTCGCACGACAACGGTCCTTCCGGCTCACCACAGGGGCCAAGCGGCGCGAAAGTCCGCGCGGCCGCGGAGAGATCGGAGCGCAGTTGTTCGCGCGCGCCGTCGAATGGTCGCGGCAGAATGGCTGGTTCCGCGCCGGGTTTTTCCCACAGTTCGCGGGCTTCGACGATCAGTTCCGGATATTCAATCGCCTGCATTTCGAAAGTGAGCAACCAGGAAAGTGACAGGAGCTTGTCCTGATTCTCTTCCTGTCGCTCAGGCGGGTTGAGCCGAATGCAGGTTCGGCAGGTGCGCGTGCCCATGCGCGGGTCGATTGCCGAAAGCCAGCCGCGGAGCAGTTCTTCAATCGCCCGCGCCTCCGATGGGGCCGACTCTACGATGGGATTCGCACCCACCAGCGAACGCAGCCACGGAATCTGCGGCGAACCGGCGGCATTCACTTCGAACAGTGCATGCGCGAGTTCGTCGCCCTCCAGGCAGCGGCGCACCAGCGCATCGACCGTTGTCCACAGGTAGTTTTCGACCAGGGCGGCCGGTTGCAAACTGTCGCCTGCATTAACCACGCTGTGACACACTTGTGGCATGGCGGAGATCAGGGCGGCCATGCGGTCGCCCGTCTCTCCGTCCGGCAGCACGACCCGCCAATAGCCGCGAAACTCCTCCACTCCCGCGCGATGCAGCGCCGGCGCGAAGTGCTGCCCAGCGAGCAGTTCGCGCACGAGCTGTGACAGTTTCGCCCAATAGCGCAAGGAAGCGGCCAGCTTAAACATCCCCGTCGACGCTGCGGGCAGTCGCTGCAAAATGTCATAAGCATCGGCGGGTGCGAAGCGCAGCGCGGGAATTTCCCGGTCGCCTGCGTGGTCGGTATCGCCATTCATTGCGCCGTGCTGCGTCGGAAGCCGCAAGGTCAGCGCCGCATCTTCGGCCTCAGAGATGAGCAGGCTGTCCCAGTGATCGCCGAGTCGGCCGCGCAGATCCCCGCTGGCAACCGGTTGTGGTCCGATGCGGGGTGCATACTCCGCGTCACGTTCGTTCTGCACCTCGCCCCAGAGGGAAAGATGACCATCGAACCAGTTGGCATGTACAGTCAGCATCAGGGGCTCGCATTCGCCCGCGCCGGACGAACAGTCGGATGATGCGCCGACCGCCCCGAACGCGAATCCCCTATTTTAGTCGCAATCGCTCACTTTCCCAAGTTTGCGCGAAATGCCTTTGAAATCTGCTGTTTTCCGTTGCGCCTGGCAGAAGAACAGAGACAGTTCGGGAGCATGGGATAGGCGATACGCTCTGCGCGGCTTCGATGCACCAGGGGTCCACCAGACATTTAGAACTGTCTCTCATCTGTCTCTTACGGTACCGAACGAACGGCTGCCGCGCCGGGTAATCGCGTCAACTAGCAACGGAGAAGCCGTTTTGTGGCACGACAGGTTCACCGTTTTCCACCACCGCCGGCGCCGCCATCCGCCGCCCGGGCGCCGCCGCAGCGCCGCGCCGCCCTGCAAACCGGAGAATCCGTCGCGATCCGGCATCTTGGGCGCGGCAACTCTTTCGTTTACACTGCCGGTGGTTGGCTTAGAAACGAAAGAGGTGCCGAATGGCCGTCGCGCATAGACCAAAATTTTCCGCCGTTGCCGCCGTCGATGCAGAGATCATGCCCGCACTCACCGCCGAGGTGCGCCGGCAACAGGAAACGATCGAACTGATTGCTTCGGAGAACCACGTTTCGCAGGCGGTGCTCGAAGCGCTGGGATCGATCTTCACGAACAAGTATGCGGAAGGATATCCGGGCAAGCGCTACTACGGCGGCTGCGAGAACATGGACATCGTCGAGGATCTCGCGCGGCAGCGCGCGAAGAAGCTCTTCGGTTGCGATCATGTCAACGTGCAGCCGCACTCTGGAAGCCAGGCGAACGCGGCGGTGTACTTCGCGGCGCTGCAGCCGGGTGACACTATTTTGTCACTGGACCTCGCGCATGGCGGGCACCTGTCGCACGGCCTGAAGGCGAACATGAGCGGCATGCTGTACAACATCGTGTCCTATGGGGTGGATCGCAAGACCGAACAGTTCGACTTTGCGGAAATTCGCCGACTGGCGCGCGAGCACAAACCGAAATTGATCATCTCCGGCGGATCGGCGTACACGCGGACGATTGACTTCAACACGTTTTCCGAAATTGCCAATGAAGTCGGCGCGCAGCACATGGCCGACATCGCGCACATTGCGGGCATGGTGGCGACAGGTCTGCATCCCTCGCCGGTTCCGTCGGCTGCCTTTGTGACCAGCACGACGCACAAGACGCTGCGCGGTCCGCGCGGCGGATTGATCATGTGCAAGGAAGCATTCGCCAAGACGATCGACTCGCGCATTTTCCCCGGAACGCAGGGCGGCCCGCTGATGCACTGCATCGCGGCGAAGGCGGTGGCATTCGCCGAAGCGCTCAGACCGGAATTCAAAACCTATCAGCAGCAGATTCTGAAAAATGCGAAGGCGCTCGCGGAGGCGCTGGTGGCGCAGGGGAATCGGCTGGTCTCCGGCGGCACGGACAATCACCTGATGCTGCTCGATCTGCGGCCGGCGTATCCGGATGTGACGGGTAAGCAGGCGGAAGACTGGCTGGTGGCGTCAAACATCGTGGTGAACAAGAACATGATTCCGTTCGATGAGCGCAAGCCGACACAGACGAGCGGGCTGCGCATCGGCACGCCGGCGATTACGACGCGCGGGATGAAGGAAGCCGAGATGAAGAAAGTGGCCGGGTGGATTGATCGCGTGCTGCGTGGGGCGGGAGATGCGAAGGTCATGGAGACGGTGCGCGGCGAAGTGCGCGATCTTTGCGAGCAATTTCCGTTGTATGCGTGATCTACTGCAACATCGCGGTTGAATTTCAGGGATCAACCAGGCAGTCGGCGGCGGTGGTTACCGGATCGCCGATCGTAGCGTCGCCGCAAATGACCTCGATGATTTGGCCATCGAGACAGCGCGGGATGGTTGGCCAATAGTTCCATCCCGCGCACAGCGCATCAA
>CAZKIN010000160.1:0-2743 GCA_964552515.1 uncultured Phycisphaeraceae bacterium | reverse complement strand
TCGAGACAGCGCGGGATGGTTGGCCAATAGTTCCATCCCGCGCACAGCGCATCAACGAAATCGGAGCCGCTTTCGTAGGCGATGAACTCACCGGTTGCAGCGGCGTAAGTGGCCCTCTTACCGCCAAGTCCGAAACTGGTTGACACCAGGCGCGTATCATCAGCACAGGCCGCAACCCAAATGGTGGTGCCACTCTCTGGGCACAAGGGACCAGCATAGGCATTGCGCAGTTCGGTCAATCGTTCATCGAAAGTACTTGCAGTGTCGTATGCGGCGCCGGGATGCCGCAGGCAGTCGGTATTGTCCGTGAAATCCGGATCATCGCCGTAAACAAAATCGATGGTTGTGGACGCGCAGGCACAGACCTCAGTCGTAGCGTTACAACAGTTAATCTGTCTGGCGCGGCCGCGCGGCATGCCGCCAGCTTGCAAGCCTTCCATCGTGACGACGAGATCGTCAAAGTCCGAGGGGAGAAATCCGTCCATGGCGGCGCAGGTCCGGCGGGCACGATTCTCGTTGGTTCCGTCAAGGACGACATCGCAACCGCACGCCAGCGCGATGGGCAGGCACATCGTCCATATTCCACACCGATTGACCAAACGGGGCGCGATCATGCCGTCTCCAATTTCCGCAAGAGATAAGGGTGAATCGATTATATCGCAACGATGCCAACCTGCGACAAATCGGGATTGCGATGATGTTCGCCCGCAACGGCAAGAGGTTCACATGCTGGCGTCAGTTTCTGCTTGCGATTAATCTGGCCTCCAGCCCATCATGAACAGCGGCCTGGGAAATTATCGTCTGTCGGGCGCCTTGGGTTCGTCATGGTATGCCATGCCGATGCTGGGGTTTGCGTGCGCGATCATCGTGGGGAGTTTGTATTCGGTGGTGGCCGTTTATGTTCCGTATCGCGGAACATACCGGGTACTCATGCCGGTGGTTTTCGCCGGCGGGGTGGGTGCAATGGCCTGGTGGACGCTGCGTGCATCAAAGTGTCGCAACCTGTTGTTCGCGATCTTCATGGGGCTGCTTATCAGCATGGTAGCCATCTATGCGATGTGGGCGATGTTTGTATTTCTGCTGGTGCGGCGCGATACGCTGGGCGTGGATGGTGACAAGAGTGTTTCGCTGCTCAGCATCTGGTCGCATCCCGCGGCCGTGTGGGAATGTGCCAAGGACATCAGCGTTTTTGGATGGTACGCGATCAATGGGTACGCGACGACGGGAAGCCGGCTTTGGTTCGAATGGGCGTGCGAAGCCGCGGTCTTCTGCATCGTCATCTTATGGTTCGCGATAGCGGCGGTGTGGAATCAGGTGTTCTGTGAGCGCTGCAGCGCGTGGTGCCACAGCTATGGCACCGTTTTGCGAGTTGCGGTTCCGCAGGACGAAATGTTGCATCACCGATTGATGGATGGCGATGCCTCGGTGCTGCGCGAGCTTCCGGCGGTCGAGGCGGATGTGCGGCCGCATCTGGCGATTGATCTGGACTGCTGCGACGAATGTTCGGATATGGCGACCATGAGTTGGAAGCTGGTGGGTTCGGACAAGGAAAAACTGGACATACGGTTTGTTGACCGGCGATTGATTGCGGGGCCGGAGGTGGCGGAATTGGTGGCGCTGGGTGAGAAAAACGCGGAAAGTGTCGAGAGCGACGGATAGTCAACGTGCGCAAGGGTAAATATATGTACACTCTATCACCTCCGGACATTTCAGCGAAGTTCGGAACTTTGTGGTGTGAGGGGGCGCTCTACTACAACCATCCATCGAGCTTGCGATTCGAGCTGAGCATTCCTTCGGGAGTGGGAAAAATAGCCATGTTCCTCTCGGCGCACGAGCGGGCGATGCGGGTGTTGCGGTTCGCGTTTGCTGATGCCTCGGATTTACATTTGGCGGTGCAGATTTGGCATGATGCGATTTCGCCAGGTTTCATTGAGCTGCGAAATGTCTCACGAAGCCTGCAAAAATGCGAGTTACCAGGCCCGGTTCGTGAAGGCATGCATACCTGGCTCAAACTCAACGAAACCGATTACTGGCAAACCATCATGGTGATGCCTCTGCCACTTGAACACCTGAATCGCGCGATCTGGGCGGCTGTGGCGCATGACCTCGGTATCCGACCGCGCATTGAGGCCTGCATCTACTTGCTAAGCATGGAACTGGGTATCCTGGCGCACCCCTACGATGATCGCGGAATGGACATCATAGGTCCGAACAAGGACAGATTGAAGCGAATTTATGAAGCGCATCGTGATATGTTGCTGACCCACAACATCGAGGAAATGGACGCAGCGTTTGGTTCAGAAGGAGCCCAGGCGGCTGGTTCGACCACTGAAGTGGCGTGAAGATTTTAGCTGGCACGACGAGAAGTTCGGAGATTCCGCGCGGGCGAAAGGCGCGTGGCGCGCTCAGGAGTAGTCACGAGTCGTGCACGCAGCGCATCGGGGCAGAGTTCGAAACCATTTGGCCAGGCAAGTGCACCGTTTTCGATGAAGCAACTTCCGAACATGCCGCCCCGCAAAATTTCGGCGGCGAGTCCCTTGGGGTGATCGAAAATATGGGAGAGCGAAACGTCACCGGTTGTGCCGTCAGCGAATTGCAGCGATACAGTCGACGCTTCTTCATCGACTCGGGCGATCCGCTTGATTTTGTTTCCGAGCTTCTTCATTAAAGCGTCTACTCCAGCGGACGAACACGGGGTGGCGTACCATGCCGCCTAGCAATTTCCCATGAATTATTTATAGCC
>CAZKIN010000159.1:6374-8818 GCA_964552515.1 uncultured Phycisphaeraceae bacterium | reverse complement strand
CTGACGACTTCGCAGTTTGGCCCTAATTTCTACATCGGCAACAACGCGCAGGCTGACGGCTTCTACCAACCGCTGCGCAAATGGCGCGCGGAAGTGAAATTCGAACAGCGCGACGCGCGCGAACTGGCCGAAGAGGCGACGGGTCGACCACTCAGCCCGGCCGAAGTGTCACGCTATTGGTCGGATCGTTCCTTCGCATTTATTCGGGCTGAACCGCAACAATGGCTGCGCCTGACTTGGCGCAAATGGCTGATGACCTGGAACGCGTCGGAAAACATGGATACGGAGGCGCTAGAAGTCTACCGCGATGAATCATGGGTACTTGATTTAAGCTCGCCGCTGCTGCATTTTGGAATCGTTGCACCCCTGGCTGCCATGGGAGTGGCACTTTCGATTCGACGTTGGCGCAATTTGTGGTTGCTGTATGCGCTGGTATTCACGCTGGCACTGACCGTCGCGATGTTCTTCGTTTTCGCACGCTACCGTTATCCGATGGCGCATCCACTGATTCTATTTGCGGGATTCGCGCTGTTCGAAATCTGGATCGCCATACGCGCGAGAACATTTGGCCCACTGATGGTCCCGGCCGGAGTCGGCCTCCTGGGCGCTTTGTTTGTCAACATTCCGAATTTCCTGCAGATGAACCCCCGCGCTCTGACCCTGGCAAACGTCGCCGGCGCGTTGGTGGACCAGGGGCGGCACGACCACGCAAATACCTATTTTAGCAGGGCTTTTGCACTGGCCCGCGATCTTCCCGAATTGCAGTATGCCTACGCGGAGGCACTCACCAAGCAAGGGCGACATGCCGAAGCCGCGGAGTATCTGCGCAAAGTGATCGCGGCCCACGCCGATCTGTTTGATGCGCGATTCCTGCTGGTGGACACGCTGGCCAAATCAGGCGACCTCGCACCAGCCGCCGCCCAATGCCCGGATGCGCTGCGACTTTCAGTTTTCGATCCCGCGGCCTATTTTCGTTGCGCCGCCGTTTACGAATCGTTGAACCGCTATGACGACGCGGTTGAAACGTATCGCAGTCTGCTCAAGAAGAAGCACGATCTGCCTGAAGCGTGGTACAACCTTGGAAATGTTTTTGTACGGCGCGGCGACGGCACATCGGCCGTCCGCTGTTACGAAGAAGTCCTCAAGCTCGATCCGCGCCATGCCGCCGCGTACAACAACATGGGCCTTGTGTTCGCTCAACAGGGAAAACTGACCGAAGCAGTGGCCAGTTTCGAGTCCGCATTGCAGATCAATCCCGCTTCCGCGGACGCGCATAACAATCTGGGTAATATCTGGAAAACCCGCGGCGACAGAACCAAGGCACAAAAGTCGTTCCTCCGCGCACTGGAAATCAAGCCTGATCACGCTTCGGCGCGTCAAAACCTCCTGGAACTTGACGCAAAATGACAATTGCGAAGGGTTGTTTTTCTATGCGCGTGCAGTCATACGCAGACGCCACGACGAACGATCTGCACACTCACCAATTTCTCGCGTAAGCCTATTCAGGGATTAATGTTGGTGCTGTATAAGTCCCAGAACCATGGCGATTGGAGCAATAAACCAAATGGATCGGGAATCCCACTACTTTTCCAAATAATTCATTAAGTGATAGTTTAGGAAAGGAACAATAAGGGAAGTCGGTATAACATGGAAAAACTGCTTGACCTTTTGTGGCGGTTTCGGTAATATCGGCCTTCATCGGGAACTCTGCGAACTTGGATTTTTGGCTGTTTTCTCGTTTTTGTGGAGTTCCGTGTCAAACAGGTCACTTTCAACCGTGAAGTTGGATGTGATCGGGTTTGGCGGTGGGGCTTCTTAAACGGCTTTGTGGCCCGCCGTTTGGTGCCTTTTGGTGCCGGCAGGGTATTGCAGCGAATTCGTCTTGACTGCCCAACGGAATGGGAAGGCAATGTTGAGACCGGGGATGGATAAGGCGTATAGGAATTCACTCGAAGGCCAAGGCTGTCGGGGTCGCCGGGCAGTGAGTTTTCGCGAATATCGTTCTCGTATTTGATGAAATTCGAAGACCTTTTTTTGATGGAGGGTTTGAAAGCTGCGAAAAGTGGTGACGGGGCGGTCGGCCGCCCATCACCGGGACTGGGTAACAAAGCCATTCTCAAATCAGTACGTTTTTTTTGTAGTTTTTTCGGGAAAGTGTCCCTTTTGGAGGTATGGAAAATGAGAGCAGGTTTCGTTCAGAGGCTTACGTCCTGTTGCGCCGCCCTCGCGGTGGTCGCCATGGGTACGGCTGCCTTCGGTGCGCCGACGGGTCAACTCCGTCCGGTGAACAATGGTATTGCTCGTTCGGTTGATGCGCCGGTCATTCCGGGTGCGGTCATCACGGGCAATAAGATCACGCTGACTCAAGGTGGCGTGAATGTCGAAATGGAACTTCTGGTCAGCGATTGGGGCGATGCCGCTCCCGGTACCCAGCTTGGTGCCGC
>CAZKIN010000159.1:1970-6274 GCA_964552515.1 uncultured Phycisphaeraceae bacterium | reverse complement strand
CAGGTTGCCCACAACGGCACCACCGGCAATGCCTGCGACGACAACCTGGATTGCACGGTGGACGACACCTGCGATGCCGGTGCGTGCGCTGGTACCGATGCGAACACGATTCCCTGCACCACCGACGCGGACTGCCCACTGGGTACCTGCGGTACGGCGGTTGCCGGTTTCTGCGAGTGCTCGGAAGAGACCCCGCTGTGCATCGAATACACCGCAGGTCCGTATGATGATGGTAACTGCTATGAAGCCGGTTCGACCGTTACCGCAGCCATCGCCATGGGCGCTGGTTCGCAGACGGTTGTCGGCGGTCAGTTCCGCATCGTCTATGACAACACCTGCCTCGATTTCGTCAGCGTCGGTCCCTGCGCCGGTGACACCATCTACACCAACGTCATCCAGACATCGGTCGATGAGGCCAACGGCGTGATTTTCTATGCCGTGACCAGTGATCCCGCGACCGTGGCTGCCGAAGGTTCGGCCGGCCCGTACAACCTGGGTTGCATCAACTTCATCAAGTCCGCGGACTGCGATGAGTGCAACGTCTGCTTCGCCGACGTCAATCCGCAGAACACCATCCTCAGCAACAACGAGGGTAACCGCGTTCCGGTGGACAACTGCGTTTGCAGCAAGGACATCCGCACGGCCGGCGAAATCACCCTCAGCACCCCGCCGGGCGCTTCGGTCAATGCCGATTGCGGTCAGCCCTATGCCACCATCGGCTGGGCGACCCCGAGTGCCAGCGACACCTGTGACGGTGCGTTGGCGGTTGAGTGCGATGCGCAGGCGGTCAGCGGTGCTCCGTCGGGCGGTCTCGTCAACAACGGCGGCGTCTTCTCGCAGGGCAAGACGTTCTTCACCTGCACGGCAACCAACAGCTGCGGTGAAAGCGTCACCAACGTGTGGACCGTCATGGTGTCGGACAACCAGACCCTCGACGTCGAAGTACACCTCCAGCCGGTCATGAACAACACCGGTATCTTCAACCGTGCGATCACGTTCGAACTGTACAATGACTGCGTGAGCGATCCGGTCGAAGAGTGCGCAGTGATGCAGTTCCAGGGTCCGTTCAACTTCCCGGGCCATGCTCATGGTTCGCTCAAGGTGGACAAGGGTAACTTCCTGTGCATGACCGCACGGGACAACCTGCACACCCTCCGCTCGATCGTCACTGGCGATGATCTGGCGTGCGTGAACAATCACTGGACCGCGATCTTCAAGGGCGACCCGATCCAGGGTGGCAATTGGCTGATCGGTGGTAACCTCGACGGCAAGAAGGCTGATGCCACCTATGGTGACATCAACACCATCAACATTCTGGACTTCGGTATGTTCATGTCCGAGCTCGCCGCTGGCGCCTCGTACGAGCCGAACGGCGACACCGATTGCAACACGGCGTTCCCGCACGGCGACATCAACGCGGACGGCGCGGTCGATAACCTCGACTACGCGTTCCTGGTTGATAACTTCCTGAAGAACAGCAAGGGTCTCTGCTGCCCGGCTCCGGGTGCAGGCCTGAATCCGGAATTCAGCCCGATCACCGATATCACGGTGAAGGAACTCCGCCGCATGGGTTATGCCAGCGCGGCCGTGGCTGACCTCAACAACGACGGCAAGGTCAATATGGACGACATGGCAGCCTACATGCAGGGTGTCAAGCCGGTTCAGCAGGCCAAGCCGGTCCGCGATGACAAGGGTCGTGGCACCCGCTAATCCGGGTAACCACGAAGCAGTGCCAGATCATCGGCACTGTAAGTAAGTAGTAAAACAGGCGGCGTATGGTTTCGACCATACGCCGCCTTCTTTTTTTCGTTTGCTCAGGACGGCAGGTTAGCCGCCGCGCAACTTGAAAACGGATATCTATCGGTGACCTAGTCCGCGCGAATGCCGAAAGCAACCGCGTCGCTGATCGCTATTCCGCTGCATGAGCGTAATGGGATGTCTAACGTTGGTCGAGTTGTTGAGCGGCGGCATTAAGCGTGTGCTGCATGAGCACCGCGATGGTCATAGGACCGACCCCTCCGGGAACCGGCGTGATCAGCCGGCAAGGCTCCAGCGCGGCCGCGTAGTCAACGTCGCCCACTCCCCCATCGTGGTAACCCGCGTCGATGACCACGGCACCGGGTTTGATCCAGTCGCCCGAAACGAAGCGCGGCTTGCCGACGGCCGCGCAGACAATGTCCGCACGACGGACCAGGTCCGGCAGATTCCGGGTGCGCGAATGACAAAGTGTCACGGTAGCGTCAGCATTGGTGAGCAATGCGGCGAGCGGCCGGCCGACGATCGGACTGCGCCCGATCACCACCACGTCGGCCCCCGCAAGTTCCACTTTGTATTCGCCCAGCAGCCGCATGATTCCCGTCGGCGTGCAGGGCGCGAAGGCCGGAAGTCCCAGCACCACGCGACCCATCGTCGTCGCCGCGACCCCGTCCATATCCTTGGCCGCCGGAATCGCCTCGAAAGCCGCGCGACTGTCGATCGGCCGAGGAAGCGGATGCTGCAGCAGGATGCCGTGAACGGTGGAGTCGGATGCGAGGCCGCGTAGCAGACCCAACAACTCACCAGTGGTTGTCGCTTCGGGCAGTTCGCAGGGCCGAGTGGCGATGCCGTTTTGCGAACACTTCTTGACCGTTGAGCGGACGTAGGCATGTGACGCTGGGTCGTCACCAACGACCACCACGGCGAGAGTCGGTTCCACGCCCGTGCGCCCTTTGAGTGCCAGGGCGCTGGCACGAACCTCTTCGACAAGTCTCCGCGACAGAGCGGACCCGTCCATTCGCTTTTCAGTGTTTCCCTGCATCGCCGCAGCATAGGCGGCAGTGCCCGCCTTGTCACGGCGACTGATCAATCCGCCATCTGCACCAGCTGACCCGGCTTCAAAAGAAACTGCAATACGCCGCGGCCGGCGGACACGACGTCGTCGCATTCCACGCCCGCGAGCCCCGCCTTCTTGAAGTCCGTTTGCACCGCATCCGTCCTTCCGGCAACAAGCAACGATAGAAGTTGAGACAAGTGCGGCTCGTGTCCCACCAGCAGGGTCGATGCGTCGATGTCCAGTGTCGCCAATTCGCCAAGCACATCCGCAGGCGGGCTTTCCGGCGCGAGCGATGGCGTTTCAACGATCTGTCGCGCAGCGAACTTCAAGTGCCGCGCCGCCAGGTCCGCCGTTTGCCGGGCACGGACCAATGGGCTGGACAGGATATGGTCCATTTTCAATCCCAGGGCCGCGATGCCGCGCGCGACCGACTCGGTGCGCCGCCGTCCGTCGTCGGTCAGGGGGCGCAGATCGTCATCGGGATAGCGCGCGGGATCGCGCTCGCCGGCGGGTCCGTGTCTTAACAGATAAATGAGCATGATGGCCGAGCCTCCTCGTTTCTCTTCCGGTTTTACGCACCACGTTCCGACATCCGCCCCAGCACAATCGCGGCGGAACCTAGCATGCTCAGTGCCAATATTGCGGCACTCCATGAGGATGCCGCCGGAACCGCCGTTGCCGGCGCCGTGACCGGCGCGGTGTTATCGGGATGCGACGCATGGGACACCCATTCGCCGTTGCCGGGACTTCCCGCGATGAGCAGGCCGTCCGGCGAAGATGCCAAACTGCTGTCAGTTAAAGTGGTTCCGGTCCCCTCTTCGAAACGATAACAGGCCACCAGCCCGGCCGTGTTCGGGGGTATCACACGATTGAAAACAACCTGTATTTCAGATGGTGAAAGTGCGATATTCCAAACCCGCAGTTCGTCAAGGTAGCCGCTGAACGACGGGTATTCCGGGCCTGCATCGTGCTTCTCGGCGGCCAGCACGATATAGGGCCCCCACGGCGTCGCCTGCCCCGCCACGCCGCCGTCGGGATAGCTGAGATCGGCAACTGATGCTCCGGGCGAACCGGCGAAATCGAGCTGCCCGTCAACATAAATGCGCTTGATGCCGGTAGTGCCGTCGCGCGTCACCGCAACATTGTGCCACGTGTCGGTCAGTACATTCAGATTGCCCTCCAGGGTGTGGTCGGAGTCGCCGGGCGGCGCGCCGCGTCCGGTTCCGAACGAGACAAAGCCGCCGCGAATGCTGATACCCCAATCGGCCTCACTGCCGCCGAAAATGTCACGATCGACGATGATGTTGCCGTTGATCCAACTGAAATCAAATGCCTCAACATCGCCTCCGGTGTGGCCACTGGCGTTGTCGGCCAACCTTCCACGCAGCCAGAAATCCAGTGAGAAGTCTCCTAATCCCACATCACATGGCGCGCTGGCGTCGGGACCCGGGCCGTTGTCGTCTATGGGGATGCGCACCCGATCCTGCTGACC
>CAZKIN010000159.1:0-1870 GCA_964552515.1 uncultured Phycisphaeraceae bacterium | reverse complement strand
AACGGTACCTGTGGCCAGCCAGGTACGGGCGCGATTCGCAAGGAGGCGGAGATAGCCCAAACGCCGGTAAACATTCCCCCCAGCCTAGCAGAATCCACCCTTCTTTTCACCCGAATGCCCTGAAGCGGAGGTTCCTACTTTTTCTCTTACATTCTTACATTCACAGTTTCCGGAGGCGGGGCAAATTGGGTTTGTTTTGCGATTTTTTTTGAGTGTGCCACATAAGAGTCACCAAATAGAAGCCACGAAGCCACGAAGCCACGAAGCCACGCCATAACCCGAAGGTGTCATTTAACTTATACCGAACATCGGGCGGCAAGTCAAGCTGCTCTGGCGGTTTTTTCGTAAGTCGTTGCGGGCCAGACGTTTGCGACGGCGGGCCCAAGGCTGGAGTTTCGCCTTAGGCGGCTACAGTTCAGCGCGTCCGGGGACCACACGTCCTGGGGCGCAATGGGCCAAGGGAAACGGTAACCGTACGGTAGTGCGATATAGCGTCGCGACGCTGCGGTTTTTCGCGGAAACCGGGCCATGGCACGCAAAACCTCGCCATCGCCACCACCGCCGCAGCGCTGGGTTGGCGACGCTCTGGAAGTGTCAAATGATTGGCAGTTATGTCAGAGCGCGGATTCTGCACGCCGTGCGGTGATGGGCCCTGCGGGCTGCGGAGTCTGGTGACGAATAATGCCGACGACAATCCTCCCAAGAGTGCATCCGCGCGCATCGAATGGGTGGCACAGTAGCTTTTTTCGCGGGTTTCTAGGCGTATGGCGTATGGTTAGATTGCCTAAATTGGCATAAGCAGAGCGCGGATCCGCTTGCGAATTTCATATAAATGGGGCATCATAGGCCCATCGCGAGTGGGCGAGAGACAAATCGCAAGACTGCGTCGGATCGGGTGAAATCGATCCGAAGGACCTCAGTTAGGATGAAGAATTATGAAATCAACAACCATGGCTCGAATGACACTACGGAGCGGATTGGCGTTTATGGCGCTGGGAGCGGTTGTCGCTTCGGCCGGGCCGAATGTACAATTGACCAAGAATTGTCCGGGACTACGGTACGTGGGTCGCAACGCGTCGTTTACGCTCTCGGTAACGAACACCGGCGATGAAGCGGCAAACGACGTGGTGGTGACCGATCCGATTCCGAACGGGCTGCAATTCATCAGCGCGACGGCCGGCGGCGCGATGTCGGGCGACCGGCTGCAGTGGCGCGTGGGCAAGCTTAATCCCGGCGAGAAGAAGGAGCTTGCGGCGGAATTTCGGGCGACCACTATCGGGGTGTTCAAGAATTCCGCGACGGTGACGTATTGCGCCGAGTCGACCAAGGAGTGCTCGTTTGAAGTGAAGGGTATTCCGGCGATTCTGCTCGAGTGCGTGGACGATCCGGATCCGAATGAGCTGGGCGCACCGATGACGTATACCATTACGGTGACCAACCAAGGCTCGGCGGTGGACAGCAACATCAAGATCAATTGCACGCTGTCGGACATCCAGGAGTTTGTTTCCGCGACTGGTGCGACACCGGGCACGGCGGCCGGCAAGGCGATTACGTTCGCACCGCTGCCCTCGCTGGCTCCCAAGGCGGTGGCCGTCTACAAAGTGACTGTGAAGGGGACGGGCGAAGGCGATACGCGTTTCCGGATTGAAATGAATTCGGATAACCTGACGACGCCGGTTATGGAGACCGAAGCGACGCGGTTCTATAAATAATTTCGCTTGACGATATTGAAGCGATCGAGATTTATGAGGGACGACCGAGGCGATCGGTCGTCCCTCTTTTTTGTGGGAATCGGGGGCGCGGTGCGGAAGGCGAGTTGAAGGCACGAAGGCACGAAGGCACGAAGGCACGAAGGCACGAAGGCACGAAG
>CAZKIN010000158.1:4215-8930 GCA_964552515.1 uncultured Phycisphaeraceae bacterium | reverse complement strand
TCGGAGTGGATATCGACTTCGACATCCACGCGCAGTGACAAGTCCAAGTCATCGGCATCCGTGAATTCATCAGCGTCCGCTATTTCGGATGCGCCCATTCTCTCGATTCCGGCGGTGGCTTCGGACAACAGCTCGGCGGCCTCGGAGTCGGCGACGTCGGACGTCTCTGTCTGGCGCGGTTCGCTCTGGAAGGAGCGTTCGACGGCGGCAATGTCCTGCAAGGGCGTCGCGTCGAGCAGTTGGAGCAGGATCGGGGCGAAGGGGCGCTCCTGTGCCGCGCGGACGCGCTTTTGCCTGATGAGTTCGAGCAGTGCGAGGAAGAGGCCGATCATTTCGGCGCGGGCGCGGCCGGTGAAGATGGTGACGAATTCCTGTGAACCGCCGGCGCGCTGCAAGGAATCCAGAATGTCATCGGCGTGGAGGGCGATGGGCGTGTCGTCGCGTGGGATGGTGTGGTGGCCACCGGCTTTGCCGGTCTGTTCGAGGAGTTTCTGGAACGCTTCGACCAGATCCCAGATTTCGAGGTCTTCGAGTTCCACATCCTGCGGATCGACGGGCGTATGCACGGGGATGCGCGAGAAGCGCTGCGCGCGTTCGTCGGCGCGATCCTCGAGCGCGTGCGCCGCGTCCTTGAATTTCTTGTATTCCAGGAGCTGGCGGACGAGTTCGCTGCGCGGGTCGATCAGTTCTTCCTCGCCCTCTTCCACCGGCGGGCGGGGCAGGAGAAGGCGCGATTTTATTTCCATCAGCGTGGCCGCGAGGATGAGAAATTCGCTGACCATGTCCGGGTCGAGCTTCTGAATGACGCCGACATAGGCGATGTATTGCTCGGTGACGCGGAGGATGGGGATATCGTAGATATCGATTTCGTCGCGGCGGATGAGGAAGAGCAGCAGGTCCAGCGGACCGTTATAAACTTCCAGTGCCACCTTGTAGTCAGTCATCGGTGGGTATCCTTCCCCGCCACGAGTCCGCAGGCCGCACGGACTTTTTCCATCACCCCGCGCGCGATCCCCCGCGCTTTCCGGGCGGACGTGGTGAGGACATCTTCCACGAAATCGGGATTTTTTTCCAGTTCGATTCGGCGCTGGCGGGCGGGATCGAGCAGACGGGCGACCACTTCGGCGAGGCGGGTCTTCGCTTCGCCATAGCCCATGCCGCCGCCGAGGTATCGCTGGCGCAGGGCGGCGGTTTCGTCAGGGGTGGCGAGCAATTTGTATATGGCGAAGACATTGCAAGTGTCGGGGTTCTTCGGCGCTTCGAGCGGGGTGCTGTCGGTCTTGATGCTCTTGACGCGTTTTTTCGTAACGCCCGGCGGGTCGAAGAGGTTGATGGTGTTGCCGTAGCTTTTGGACATTTTCTGGCCGTCGAGACCGGGGACGATCATGGCGTCGTTGAGTTTCGGTTCGGGGCGTTTGAGCACCTCGCATTTGTAGGTCTGGTTGAAATGGACGGCCATGTCCTGGGCCATTTCGATGTGCTGGACCTGGTCCTTGCCGACAGGGACGCTGTCGCTGTGGTAGATGAGGATGTCGGCGGCCATCAGGACGGGGTAGGTATAGAGGCCGAGGTTGGGCGTGAGGCCCTTGGCGACTTTATCTTTGTAGGAAGTCGCACGGTCGAGCAGGCCCTTGCCGGTGACGGTGGAGAGAATCCAGGCCAGTTCAGTCACTTCCGGGATGTCGGACTGGCGGAAGAGACAGGCTTTGGCGGGGTCGAGACCGAAGGCGAGGTAGTCGAGGGCGACGTCGAGGGTGAGGCCGCGCTGGCGGTCGGGGTCCTGAACGGTGGTCAGCGAGTGGTAATTGGCGATGAAAAAGAAGCATTCGTGGGTGTGCTGAAGCTCGATGTGCTGCTTCATCGCACCCAGGAAATTGCCCAAATGGAGCTTGCCGCTGGACTGAACACCTGAAAGAACCCGCATGAACGCCTCCTGAGGGAAAGGTCGCGTTGCAGGACGTATTTGTCAAACGCGTCAATTGATTGAGTCGCTCATGGAATCGCCTCCCGCACCGCTGAAGCGATGAGGCACCCAGTCGATTTCTTGACCTGATCGCGGGCATGCGGGATACTTTCCGCTCTTCGCGAACCGGTTCCGCATGCAGATTTCCCCATGAATTTCCGGGACTTGAAACTGCTGATGCTCGATGTGGACGGCGTGCTCACCGATGGACGGATCGTCTCCGGTTCTGAGGGTGAGGCCGTCAAGCTGTTCCACGTTCGTGATGGGCTGGCGATCAAGCTCTGGCAGAAGGCGGGCGGGCAGGTGGCGGTGCTGACCGGTCGCGGCGGGGAGATCGTGCCGGCGCGGGCGGCGGAGCTGGGCATTACGCTGGTCCGCACGAAAATGCTGGACAAGCTGCGGGGGTTTGGCGAGCTGCTTGGGGAATGCGGCTTCACCGCGCGGGAAGTGGTATACATTGGCGACGATGTGCCGGATGTGCCGGTGATGGAAGTGGTCGGCTTCGCGGCGACGGTGGCGGATGCGGCGCCGGTGGCGAAGCGGGTCGCGGGGTACGTGGCGCGGCGGTGCGGCGGACATGGAGCGGTAGCGGAAATTGTCGAACTGGTGATGCGGAAGCAGGGCATCTGGTCGCAGGTCACGAGCGGAGGGGTAGTTTGAGTCGCAACGTCAACAAATCCGGAGTTTCAAAGAACGTGCGCGGCGGCAGCAGCATGGTGCGCACGCTGGTCGTCGGGTCGGCCACGCTGGCGATCCTGCTGGTGTGCTTTTCCATTTATCAGTCGCGGCAGCTTCCTCCCCCACCGACTGTCACGGAACCGCGATTGCCACCTACGCCCACGCAAGCACCTTCGGCCGTGACGGCGCAGAATGGCGCTCCGGCGGCGGGCGTGCCGCTGGGACGCGGCGGAGAGGTAAGTCACGGGCGTGACGTAAAGATCTCGATTTATCCGCGCGAAGGTACGCGGGCGCGGCTGGAAATTGCGGTGGAAAGCTGGCGTCCGACGGGACAGGCGCCGAATGAATTTCTGATGGTCAATCCGGAGGTGCGGCTGCGGACGAGTGATGGTCGCGCGGTGCGGGTGACGGCCAAGGAAGGCGTGATGGAGGGCGAGCGGCGCGGCACCGGAAGCATGGACCCGCGGCGCGGGGAACTGATCGGCGACGTCGTGATCGAGGTGGACCGGCTCACGGAGAGTGAGCGGGCGAAGCTGCCGGAATCAGTGCGGAATGTCATTGATCCGTCACAAATCGTGCGGATTGACGTGACGCGGATTCAGTTTGACCTGGAGTACTCGAAGATCGTGGTGCCGCCGGGGTCGTTCAAGCTGACCGCGCGGGACGTGGAATTCGTCGCGACGGAACTGGAAGTGCGTTTTGATGAGGCGGCGGGTTCGCTGGAAACGCTGCGCTCGATCGGACCGGCCAGCATCGTGCTGAAGACGGATACCCGGCAGTTCGGCGTGAATGTGCCGGGCACGGAAGATCAGGATGTGCAGCAGGTGACGGTGGTGGAGTGGCTGCGGGCGACGCTGGACCAGCGGATGAAGCCGGAGGCCAAACCGGCTGAACCGATCGCGCCGCCGGTGGAGGCAGTCGCGGATGCGGATGAACCGGCGGTGAAAGTGGGCGCGGATGGCGTGCCGGTGTTCCGTCCGGATGGCCCGCAGCGCAGTTCGCGCGAGCAGCGCTTCGTCGCGCACTTCGAGCAGGATGTGCAGGTCCGCCAAATGGCCGGTGACACCGTGAAGTCACATCTGCAGGCGGATGTGCTGGAGATCGTCCGCGCGTTCACGGATGCCGATCGGAAGCGCGCCAAGGAAGACAAGCCGACGGCCGAAGGCAGTGCCGATGAAAAAGTCGCGGCGAATGCGGGAAAGAAGCCCGCAGCCGCCGTGGTGGCAGAAGAGCGCATTGTCGTCGAATGGACCGGGCATCTGCTGGTGGAAACCTGCGGCGACAAGGACCCGCGCTGTGCGCCGGAAATTCGTTCGCGCGTGGTGGCGACCGGGTCCAAGGTGCGGCTCACGGGCGCGCAGGGGAACGCCGTGTGCACCAGCCTGACGTTTGATCCGGACAAGTCAACCGTTTGGCTGGAAGGCACGAAGGACGCACCGGTGGAAGTGCAGTCGCCACAACAGGGAACGCTGAGCGGATTGCGCGTGCAAAGTGAACAAACGGCCGACACGATACACATCGTGGTCACCGGGCCGGGTGTCCTGCAGCGCACGCCGGACGGAAATTTCGTCGCGTCGGAATCGGCGCAGGGCGGGCCTGCGGACAAGAGCGACGGGATCCAGTTTGCCGATCGGATGGAACTGTTCGGGCGCATCGAGTCGCGGACGCGGCTGGACCTGACCGGCATGATTTCGCGTTATAAGGCGCGGGTGATGGATCGCGCGGTGTTCACGGGCGGCGTGCAGCTCCTGGAGAGCGACACGCGCGTGGCAGCCGATTCACTGACCGCGTTTTTCGGATCGCTGCGCGGCGGTGATAAGCAGGATATTGATCGCGTGGAAGCACGCGGCCGGGTGGTGATGAGCGAAGGGAAGGACCGGCTCACCTGCGACGAGATCGACTTGAAGCTCGGCGTCGATGCCAAGGGTCGCACGATTCCGGTTACTGCCGAAGCACGCGGCAAGGTCGAAGCACAGCAGCGCAAGCGGAACATTCGCGCCAATGACAAGCTGATTGCCGATTTTGAAATGATCGATCGTGCGCCGCCGCCGTTTGATCTGGACAAGGCGCGGCA
>CAZKIN010000158.1:0-4115 GCA_964552515.1 uncultured Phycisphaeraceae bacterium | reverse complement strand
TGTCGGTGAACCTGCGCAAGGAAGTGTCGAAGATGTTGGCCGAGGGCGACGGCTATTTGCTCATCGAGGATTTTTCACCGGCCGACCCCGCGGCACGCTCCAACATTGCACCGCAAAATGAACTGTTCACACTGGCGGCAGGCGATGGACCATCGAAGACGCTCATCGAGTGGAAACAGTCCATGTGGTATGACTTTTCCATATTGCAGACGCGCTTCGAGGGACAGGTGAGCCTCAAGCATTTCAGCGGCCTGGCGTTGGAGCGCATCTTCGGCGCGCCCCAGGGAGCGAACGCGAACCGCGGCGCAAATCCGGGGCGAGCCACGTATCTCAACTGCGACATGCTCACCACGGATTTCAGCGGTCGTGACGGCGCGCCGTCGACCAGTGATGGCCGCATGGGGCGTTTGAGCGCCAACGACTTGAAGAGCTTCCGCGCCGCGGGCAATGTGAAATTGCAGGACGAAACAGAAGGGCTCACACTCGAGGACACGACCGACCTGATCTACGAACGGGACCGATCCATCCTGTTTATCCAGGGAACTCCCGCCCGTAAGGCGAGCGCCGTGATTCAGAAGGGCACGAATTACCCCACGCCTTTTTCAGCCGAGCGGATCATCTACAACCTCAAGTCCAAGTCGTTCGAGGTTTACCGCCCCGATGTGTCCGGTCGCTGAGGCCATGCGGCAGATTTTGCGCCGCGCCGCGTGCGCAGTCCTCCCATTTTGACGCCGACAGGCGCGTGTCAGCGCACGCGCCGGAAAATCCGGAAATCCACGCCGGATTTGTCAAACATTTTTTTGCCTTCGCTATGCACTGAGGAATAATCGAATTGGTGCGACACGTGCGACGTTCGCACGAATGTGGAGACCGTCGAGCCGACACGACGGCCTCCTGCTCTCCATACGTCCTCCGATGCGAGTTGGAATACCCACACGGTTTCACGCACCCATTGGTGCTTTCCTCGCAGGGGAAGGGACGACCAGGGCAAGCCGGATGTTTCCGACAACGGCGCGGCGACCGAATCATTGGCATGGGCGGTCGCCAAACCACTGACGGAATAACCGGCGAGCCACAGCGGTTGGGGATTGAGAGAGCGGCGCCTGGACGGTCCGTGATCGGGAGGTACGGCCGTCCGGGCGACCGCACTTTGTATTCACCACGCTACCTTGCGCTTACTCTCCCGGTTGACGCTCATCAAGGCACGAGCGCTCGCGCCTCCGTCGCCAGTTCTTCCGCGGTTTCCAGTTGCTCCTTGGCCGCCGACCAGTTGTGCATTCCCATAGAGTTCTCGCTCACTACGGTCCATTCCCACCAGGTCAGCGCCCGCATGAACAGGGCCTTGGCGGAATCCAGTTGCGTGGCGGGCACGCTGGCGTCGGCGTTGGCGCGTTCAATCCCTTCGAGCGTGAACTGCAGCAGATCCTCGATATCGCGGGCATGGTCGTACACATCATCCTGCAAGCCGAACATCAGGTCGGTGATATCCTCGTGACACTCGTTGCAGTTCGGGCTTTCGAACTTCAGCGGACTGGTCAGCCAGTGGCTGGTGTGCGTGCCGCCCGCAGTTTGCGTTTTCTCCATGTGGCAATCGGCGCAGCTTAAGCCCTGTTCGTGGTGGGTGCTGCCCCAATAGCTCTCCAGTTCCGGATGCTGGGGCTTGACGCCGGTCTGGCCGGTGATGCTGTGGCGCCAGTCCTGCATGAGATTGAATTCCTGCTGGTAGTGTTCTTCGATGTCCTCAAGCTTCCGCCAGGGTACATAATCGCGAATCTCGCCGGTGGTATCCTTATCTGCGCCCTGTCCGCAGACATATTCAATGTGGCACTGTCCGCAGGTGAGATTACCGGCAAGGCGCAGCGCTTCCGCCGTCCGCTTCCCGTCGGGCCCGCGCACGTTCATCCGGGCCTGCAGATCCGCTTCGTCGGTCGGAATCACGTTCAGTTCCGGCGTGTAGGGATCGGTGCCACGTTCGAGAATGGCCTCGATGACGCCCTTGCGAATCACGCGGAAATCTCCAGAGTGCGGATTGTGACAGTGCGTACATCCCGCGCCATAGTCCACCGTCTCGGGCCAGCGCTGGCTGATCTCGGCCACCACGGTCGCCCAGTCCATCGTCTTATCAAACTGCGTTTCGTCGCGGCGCTGTTCATTCCAGAAGTAGGTGACCGGCGTGCTCTTGCATTGCAGGCAGGTCGTGGTCTGGCGGCGGTCGATCTCCACGTGGTCCTTAAGCATGAACTTGTGCGCACGCTCCTCGTTGTATTCGCGTGTGAAGCCGTGGCCGCCCATGATGTACTGGTAATGCGGGAACTCGTCATACTTGGATGTCTTTGCAGACCCGCCGAAGTGACCGGCCTTGGTTCCGTCATCCTGCAGGTACGACGTGTACTGATCCGCGTGGCACGCGGCGCAGGCTTCCAGCGAAAAATCCATGGTGGCGCGTGTCGTTGTCCAATTGACCCGGTGTTCCTCGCCATTGGGGTGACACATGAGGCACTGGCCATCGACATTCTTGTGGCTTCCCGTATTGAACTCCGCCACGAGTGCCACGTGACAGGCACCACATTTGGCCGCCACGGTCTCGACATCCGGATCGGTGTCGGGATCCGGATCGGGCGCGCCCGGCTCGACCGGGGGCTGCTCCGGAGGCGGCGTACAGGCGGGCATGCACAGCAACGGACAAAGGCCTATTCCCAGCGTGGCTATCAGGCGGAGGATCATGTCATTGCCTTCCTGTAAATTGACCGGCATGTCGCGTCGGTCGCGGGGTTTTTCCGGCGTTTCATCGCGCCGACCGTCACCGATTTATCTACTTAATGATAGATGTATCGCGTGGTGTCAATACCGGATGAAACGTCCGCAGTCATGTTTTCATCCGGTCGTCGCGACCCGACGCTGGCACTGTCAAATGTTCCGCGATATTGATCGGTGGCGCGCACCGCAGGGGGAAAGAGAATTGACTCGGGCAGGGTGAACCCATATCTCTATGGACATGTCCCTGGCCAATCCCCTATGACTCGAACTGGTGAATACGCGCTGCGGGCGATGATCTTCATCGCGCAATGGGGTGGAGCGAAAGCGATTCCCGGCCGCGCCATCGCCAAGGGAACCGGCATCCCGCTGAAATACCTGCAGAAAATTCTGGGTGATCTGACGCGCTGCGATATGCTTACTTCCGCTCCCGGGAAAACCGGCGGATTTCAATTGCGTCGTCCCGCGGGCCGCATCACCCTGCGCGACGTACTCGCGCCGTTTGAGCGCACCCACGCGGCACACTGCCCTTTCGGCAACGTGGTGTGCAGCGATCGCAAGCCCTGCCGCGCGCACCGCGAGTGGAAAAAGGTGGTCGAGACGGAACAACGATTCCTGGAGAAAACCACGATTGCGGACGTGGCGTCGGCGGCCCCACGGAAACGATCAACGCAACGGAGTGCCAATTAAATGACACTCTAACGTCGGTCGCCCGCCGCAAGCTAGAAACGCTCGCAGATGCTCTTGGCCTGCAGGAAAAGCTGCAGGTAATCGCGACCGCCGGCCTTGGAATCCGTGCCCGACATGTTGAACCCGCCGAAGGGCTGCACATCGACCAGTGCGCCGGTACATTTGCGGTTGAGATATAAATTACCCACGTGGAATTCACGCCGGGCGCGTTCGAGGCGGAGCCGGTCGCGGGAGAAGATCGCGCCGGTGAGGCCGTACTGCGTGCTGTTGGCGATCGCCAGCCCTTCTTCGAAGTCCTTGCACGGAATCACCGCGAGCACCGGGCCGAAGATTTCCTCCAGCGCGATTCGCGCGTCGGGCTTGACGCCTTCGATGATCGTCGGCGCGATGAAGTGACCCTTGGCCGGCACTTTGGCGTCGCCCAGCACCATCTTGCCTTCGCCGGAGCCGATCTTGACATACTCGCTGATTTTCTTGTGCGCGGAGCTGTCGATCACCGCGCCCATGAAGAAGTTTTCTTCGCTGATCGTATCGCCCAGGGTAATGGTCTTCGCCTTGGCGACCACGCGGTCCAGCACATCCTTGTACACATCGCGATGCACGATCAACCGGCTGCACGCGGAGCACTTCTGCCCCTGGAAACCAAACGCCGCCGCCACCGCCCCATCGGC
>CAZKIN010000157.1:4392-8933 GCA_964552515.1 uncultured Phycisphaeraceae bacterium | reverse complement strand
TTAATTCTCGAACCTTGGAGATTTCCTCAAGTCGGGTGTCGGGGCGGGCGCGTATCGTACATTCAGTCTTGGAGGGGGACGAAGCACAGTGGATCGCGGGGCTCGCCTGGCGGCGCAGAAGCGCCGTTCGGCGGGCCCTTGCGATCCGGCTGGCCCTAAAGGCACCACGTCAACCGGAGGGGTTCGTGGGGGGAAAATAACAGTTCCTTGGGGGGGATAGAACTGTGTTCGTCCAAAGATGCCGCTGCGCGCATTCCGCGCGCCTGCTTGCGGCGGTCGGTATCGGACTGACCGGCTGCGGGTCTGAATTGTTCTCCAATTCCGCGAATGGTCCCGGGGGGACTCTCGGGCTGGGGCTGCTCATCACTGAAGACTCGCCATCGTTTCAGGAAAATGGGGCCAACGATTTTCTGGAACTGGCCGATCGCGTGAGGCTGGCCGACGTGCCGTCGATCGTGACCGGCACGATTCGCACTTCCGATGATATTGATGTTTACGACGTCGGTCCGGTTCTGCCGGGCGAGCGCATCCAGGTGGCGATGGAGTCGGATTCCACGCTGGATGGCGCGATCGCACTGTTTGACGACAGCGGCACGCTGCAACTGGTCAATGATTCCCGCAATGTGTACCTGGGCGCGCACGGTCCGTTCATCGACGTGACCATGCGGCGTTCGTCCACTGCCTGTTATGTGGCAGTATCGTCGAGCAACGACGGCGGACACGACGGCGATTACGAACTTTTCATATCCAAGAGCAACAGCCAGCCGATCCTGCAACCCCGGCGAGACGAAGTGCTGCTGGTTTTCAGCGGCGGATCGGGAGTGGCGATCGGGTCACGTCCGGCGATTGAGGTTCCAACATTCGATGCCGGGTTGATTGATCCTTCCTTTTCCGGAACGACTGAAGAATTGATGGATCGGGTGGTGGAGCTGGTGCGCAGCGATTACGCGGCGTATGACATTTCCATCCTCAGCACGAGCGAGGGTGCGACTTTTGACGGATCGATGACGCGACTGTTTTTCGGGACCTTTGATCCGGGGCTGCTGGGCGTGGCCGAGGGGGTTGATGAGTTCAACCTCACACGCGGCCAGGTGGCGATCGTGTTCACGGAAACGTTCGACGCGTTCATGACACTGCGTCCGTCGGTAGAGGAGATGGCGCAGGCGCTGGCGAATGTGGCGAGCCATGAAATCGGGCACTTGATGGGGCTGGTGCATACGAGCGACCCGGTGGGGATCATGGACGTGACGGGAAGTTTGCGGGACCTCACGGTTGATCAGGCGTTTCGCATTTCTCCGATCAACAGTGCGGTATTTGGACTGGGTTATCAAAATGAAGTGCAGGCACTGCTCGACGCGCTGGGCGGCGATCCGACTCTTGCGGCCAGCAAGTTGCGGGACGAGCACCGGTTACGCCCGGTGGGCGCGGTTAAGGCCAGCGGTCCGCCGTGCCGTGCGGTGCGGGTGTTCAGTTCGTGCGGATTGGATCATTAGGGATTGGAAATGCGGCGAATGCGGTTGCCCGGACGGATTGTTCGCCGATACGATGGGTGGGCGGGCTTCGAAGTGAGATTCACGGCGTCGCGCGGCGCTGTGACGAAAGACCGCGGAACTTCGATCGGATTGCACATGCAGCGCGGATTTTTTCGGCGAACGGACGTTCGCATTCTTTGGAACCCGGGATTGGTTGCATCGTGCCTGGGCGTGATGTTGCTTTGTGGGGGGTGTCCGGGTGGGGTGTTTGTTCCGCCGCCCGACGTGTCCGATTTTGAAGATGGTAATGTTGACGAGGACGCGATAAGTCCGCTGGGCAAGACGTCCGGTGAGCCGAACGGGCGGTTTGATAATCCGGTGGTGGCTGTCTTTAACGATGCAAGCGTCGCGGCACTGAAAGGGAATGTCGCGCAGCGCGGCGACCTGGATGTGTTCCTGCTGGGCGCGCTGGCGGTGGGTGACCTGGTGGAAGTGGATGCACGGGCATCGGATGGATCACTGTTGGACGTGTCGGTGGGATTGTTTGACGCGGAAGAGCGACTGGTGTTTACCAACGACGATCGCACGGCGGAGAATCTGGATTCGTTGATCGAGCATATAGTGCGCCATGCGGGCGATCGGTATTACCTGGTGGTGACCAACGCGGCGTTTGGGACACCGGGCACGACGTCTGGAACGTATTTTGTGGATATCACCGTGACGCCGGGGCAAGAAGTTCCCGCGCCGGCGCAGCAGGTGCTATTTCTGGATTTTGACGGCGGGCCGATTACATCGCCGGATTTGCCGCAACTGGAGGGCGGCGTGGTGCCGCCGTTTGATGCCGGGGAAATCGATGCGGTGTATGCGGGACAATCGGATGCGATGAAGCAAGTGATCATCGATATCGTAAAACAGAATTATCGCGATTTCGATGTGGTGGTGCGCAGCAATGACGATCCGCCGCGCGAACAGGAAACGGTCTTCACCACCATGCTGTTCGGCGGGTTCCGCAACGGTATTTTCGGAATTGCCGAAGATGTGGATTTGTATGACGCGGACCGGTGCGACGACGGAATCATCTTTACCGAGACGTTCGTGCTCGACTTTTTCAGCTTTACGCCGACAGTGGAGCAGATGGGGATCGCCATCGGCAATGTGGCCGCTCATGAGGCGGGGCACCTGTTGGGGTTGAATCACGTGGATAACGATCTGGACTTGATGGACGATACTTCACCGGCGGATGCGTTTGTGGAGGACCAGGAATTTCTGGATTCACCATTGAGTACGGACATCATGTCGATCGGCACACTGGACAGCGTGCTGCTGCTTAATGAGACAGTGGGTCCGGCAAGGTAATCATAGGGGTTGGTGCGCCGCGGGCGAAGCGAAGTTCCGAGGGGTCGGAGGTCTTCGCGAGTGGGGAGCCGAGGCGCGCCGTGTTGTGGGGGGAGGAAGCATGGGGCCAGTCTACGCGCATTGTCCGCATTGTACGTTTCCGGTGGTGGTGATGGCCGGCGATGAGAAAGCGGGGCGATATTGCCGGCAATGCCGCCGGTTGTTCGTGCCCGCGGACTGCATGGAATTTGCGGCGGCCGGCGCGGCCGGTGGTCGGCAGAAGCGGTCCGGCAAGAATCGGATGACCTGGCGAAATCTGCTGCAGCGCAAGCCGGCGGCACCGGTGGAGGGGAAGGAATAATCGTCAGCTATCATTGCCCCGTCCGGCGTGCGGGCGTTTTGCGCATCACGAGTGATTGGGCTGCATGACGCCGAAGGTGATCCCCTCGGGGTCGGTGATCATGGCGAAGTGACCGACGTTGGGCACTCCGGTCTTGGGTACGAGGATTTTTCCGCCGAGAGTGGTCGCCTTGGTCAGTGTCGCGTCGATGTCATCCACGTTGAAGTAAATGTTCATGCAGGGACCGGGGGCCTGGGCAGGCTTGTTGAACATGCCGCCGCTGGGTTCGGTGCCGGGGTGGATCAGCGTGTAGCCGGGCATGGAGGCCTGATCAAACTGCCAGCGAAACAACTCGCCGTAGAATGAGCGGCACTTGTCGGTGTCCGCGGTCATCAATTCAAAGTGGCATAAGGCGTTAGGCATAAATATTTTCCCTGGTACGCGGTGCGGCGGAACGACGAATTCGCTTACGCCGATTCCAGCGTGTGAAACCTACCTGACTTATCGGTGATTGACCGGGGCAGCTTCGATGGACGCATGATCGGACGGCGGAAGGGTAATCGCCCGGAAGGGTTTATTGGCCCAACTGATTGGGGTGTACATCAATCCAAGCCGACCGTAAGCCGCTTCCCAATCGCCGACTCGGCATGACCGGGATGATGCCCAACGATCATCGCCGTGGGTGAACACGGGACGGCCAGGTAAATCCATCGGTTCCAGCCAATAAAATCGATTGGCACTCGAGGGTTGGCGTGCGACGGACGGCGACGGGGCGAGCCAAACGCCTGTCCGAGAAAAGTTCAATGGAGGCATGCAATATGGTGCAGGCTCCTTCGGCACGCTCACATTTAATTGCTGATCTGGTGCCAAGGCGCGCGACCAATTTTCCATATGGTCCGCGAACTCCATTCTGGAATGATTGGGAAGAGCATCCGTTCTGAAATTGCCCAGATAGCGCCACCCAGACAGCGCACAACAACCAACGATAGTGATCGTAGCCGCCAGGAGAAATAGCCGTGTCCGTGAAAGGAACGAAACCGTCACGTGCGCTGTGGCGATGGCAAGTGTCGTGTTGGTGAAAATGCCGAAGCGGCCGTACTCGCCGGGTTTGCCGGCGCCGATGAGGACGAATTGCAGGAAGATGATCATCGCGACGACGCCGAGAAGCAGGAATGATGTCTGTCGTCGCCAGATGAGCCAGACGAATCCCATGATGCCGATCAGCAAAACCGGCCAGGTGGCACCTTCGGCGGTGAGTTCGATCACGCGTCCGAAGCCTTCGCCGATGCGCGCGATCTGGTACATGGCCAGCGAGTTGCCGAAATTGCTGCGGAGGACGTCGCGGTTGGTGAGCACGTTTATCACGATGTAGGGGTTGGTGATGAGGTAGACGG
>CAZKIN010000157.1:2385-4292 GCA_964552515.1 uncultured Phycisphaeraceae bacterium | reverse complement strand
TCGGCAGGGACGACAGCACCATGCCGAAGGCCGCGCCGCAGCAGATGCACATGAGCCAATAGTCTGTGTCGCTGATTTGACGTTGGTTGCCGCTTTCGATGGTCACATGGCTAATCGGTACCAACGAACTTCGTGATTCCGCGCAGGCTAAAGCCTGCGGCTCGCCAGAGCGCATAGCGAAGTAGACCGCCGCCAGCATGAGTACCGCACCGGGGAGGTGCGGCTTGCCTTCGTGGGCCATGCAGATCACCACCGGCATGAGGGTGAAGAGCAGTGCCGCCAGAAGTCCGGCAGCATTTCCTCCGAGCCTTCTGGCGATGCCGAAAACGATGAACACGCCAAGAATGCCCCAGGCGGCCGCGTAGCCGCGAGAGACGAGGTAGAACTTGCCGAATTCGTCGGGGTTATCCAGGTAATGGGTTACGTCGGAGCGGACATCGATGAGGCCGAGCGCGCCGCCGAGGCCGATGAGTGCGCCGACGGGGTATATGAACAGGCCGCCGTATTGGTAGAGGCGCGGGTCGAGATCGAGGCTGCGCGGTTTCATGCGCGCGAGGGCCATCATGGTGATCATCTCGTCGGGTTGGTAGGTGTAGAGTCGATAGCGGAGGTAAATGCGGGCGACGTCTTCTTCGGTGGCGGTGAGGGGGACGGGTTCACTTCCGCGTTGTAACGGATCGGCATCGACATCGGCCCCGCGCCGGCCGGAGAATTTTTCGGCACCGCCCGCGAGGCGATAGATCTTTTCGCCCGGCCAGACGGGGCCGTCGCCGAAGAGATATTTGTCGATCTTGCGACTCGGCAGGCCCCAGGTGATGCCGGTGAGGGAGAGTATGGCGAAGAGCAGGGCAATGGTCGACAAGAAAATGCGGGTACGCATGGCAATCCATTACTAGGCAGCGGAAAGTATCGACGCGGGCATGCCGTCATTCTCCCGGCGATTGTCCCCAATGCAGCTTGGTGACAAGGTTGTGCCACTTGGCATACTTGGGATTGCGTACCACCTGAAAATCGGAGGTGAATCGGCGGATCGATACGCGGTCGCCGCCGGCGAGCGGACAGGATACCTGGCCGTCGATGATGGCGGTGGTGCCGGGATTCACCCGTGCGGCCACGATTTCAATGATGGATTCGCTGCCGATGACCAGTGGCTTGTGGGTGAGCGAATGGGGACTCAAAGGTGTCAGGATCATGGCATTGACGTCGGACTGGACGATCGGCCCGCCGGCGGAGAGGTTGTGCGCGGTCGAGCCGCTGGGTGTGCAGACGATGAGTCCGTCGCCGCGCAGTTCGGTGAGGTCCGCGTGGTCGAGACTGACGCCGAGGTCGACCATGCGAAACGGCGGGCCGGCCTGCACCACGCAATCGTTGATTGCCACGCTGTTGTGGATGATGGCGCCGCCGCGGGTCACGGTAACTTCCAGGATGATGCGCCGGCTGAGGAGACTTTCATCGGTCATCGCGCGGTCGAGGACCGCTTCCAGTTCGGGCATGGAGAATTCGGTGAGGTAACCGAGTTTTCCGAGGTTGACGCCGATGAGCGGGACCTGGTCCGCCGCGAGCGAACGCGCGACGCCAATCAGCGTGCCGTCTCCGCCAAGGACGACCACCCGCGTTGCTTTGGTGCCCACGACCGCGCGGGAACCGGGCTCGTAAGAAAGGCCGGCAATCTCGCAGCGTGTTTCCGCCACCCGGCGGAGTCGCTGGGCGGCTTCCATGACGTCCGGCTTGTCCGGATTTCCAATGATGAAGATTCGTGGCCGTGCCGCATTCATGATGGGATTACAATACGATTGAGTTCCAGAAAGCCAAAGTCGCGGCTTGCCATGATGTGTCAATCTCATGACACCGAGACAGCATCAATGCGGCATCAGGCTGCGCGTCGGGGCGGTTTTTACCACCGGCAC
>CAZKIN010000157.1:0-2285 GCA_964552515.1 uncultured Phycisphaeraceae bacterium | reverse complement strand
GACAGCATCAATGCGGCATCAGGCTGCGCGTCGGGGCGGTTTTTACCACCGGCACCGCAGGTTCGGGAACTTCGAGCAGGCGCTGCACGGCGGCCGCGATGCCCGTGGCATCGATTCCGCATTCGGCCATTTGCCCGCTGCGCGAACCATGCGCGACGAAGCGATCGACCGGCATGCCCAGGCGCACCACGCGCGACGCATCCAGCCCCAGTTCCTGCGCGGTTTCCAGCACGGCCGATCCAAACCCGCCGGCGACCGAATGGTCCTCGACGGTGACGGCCGCGCGTCCGCCGATCAAGGCGGAGCGCACCATTTCCCGATCGACCGGCTTGGCGAAGCGCGCCGCGACGACACCTACTTCGACGCCCTGATGGGCCAGCATTTCGGCGGCGGCGAGCGCCGCTCCCGCGGTGGTTCCATATGACAGTATGGTGGCATCATCACCATCGCGCAAGCGGCGCGATTTGCCCATTTCGAATCGTGGGCAATCGGGCATCGGCGCGGGTACGGCATCGCGCGGATAGCGGATGGCGCAGGGTAGATTAAGGGTCAAACCGAAGCGCATGGATTCGAGCAGTTCCACTTCGTCGATGGGGGCCATCAGCACCATGCCGGGCAGGCCGCGCAGATAAGCGATGTCGAGAAATCCGTGATGTACCGCGCCGTCACCACCGACCAACCCGGCGCGGTCGAGGCAGAACATGACCGGGAGACCTTGCAGCGAGACTTCCTGAAACACCTGGTCAAAGGCGCGCTGGAGGAATGTCGAATAAATGGCACAAACGGGACGCATACCCGACTTGGCGAGCCCTGCGGCGACGTCAACCGTGCAACTTTCGGCGATGCCCATGTCGCGTCCGCGTTCGGGGAACCGGTCCATGAATTTGTTGAGGCCGGTACCGTCGGGCATGCCGGCGGTCATGGCATAAATGCGCGAGTCATGTTCGGCGAGTTCCATGAGACATTCGACGAAAGCGCTGGTCCAGTTTTTGCCGCCGGTGCTTTTCACGGTAACTTTGCCGGATTCGACGACGAAGGGCTTGGGGCTGTGGTACTTGCCGGGTTCGGCCGTTGCCCAGTCGCATCCTTTGCCTTTAATGGTATGCACATGCAGCAGCACCGGGTGGTGCGCGCGTTTGAGCATTTCCAACACTTCGATGAGGTGCGGAATGTCGTGCCCGTCGACGGGGCCGACATATTGCAGGTTCATCGATTCGAAGACCTGACCGGGTGACACGGTGGCCTTAATACCCTCTTTGAGGTGCGCGATCATGTCGAACACCGGTTTGCCGAGCAGCGGCATGCGCGGGAGCACCTTTTTGGTCTGGGCTTTCATTTCCTCGTAGAAATTGCTGGCGCGAAACTTGGCGAGAAAATCGGCGATGGCACCCTGCGTCGGCGAAATGCCCCATTCATTGTCATTCAAGACGACGAGGAACTGCCGCTTGAGCAGGCCGGCCTGATTGAGTCCTTCGAATGCCACGCCGTTGACAATGCTCGCATCGCCGACGACCGCGACCACGCTGTTTTCACGACCGAGGAGCGCATCGGCCCGGGCCATGCCGACGGCCGTCGCGACCGCGGTTCCGGCGTGGCCGACGTTGAACAGATCGTATTCACTTTCGTCGATGTTCGGGAAGCCACTGATGCCACCGGCTTGTCGTAAAGTCTCGAATCGCTCGTTGCGGCCGGTGATGAGCTTATGCGGGTAGCACTGGTGTCCCACGTCCCAAAGCAGCCGGTCAATTGAAAAGTCAAAGACGCGGTGCAGCGCGATGGTCAGTTCGGTGACGCCGAGGTTGCTGGTGAGGTGTCCACCGCGGTGGCCGACCACGTCGATGATGCGCTGGCGAATTTCCTGCGCCAGGATGGCCAGTTGTTCCACACGGAGCGCCCGCACATCGGCCGGCGATTTCACTTCGTTCAGTAGGCTCATTCGTTATATCAATCCGTGACCAGGTGCCGCGCGCCGCTTACGTTTTCTGCCCGGCGTCGGGCCACGCACCAGCCTACACTATAGTCTAGTGCAACCGCTCCACCACATAGTCCGCCAAAGCCCGCAGATCGTCGGCCTGGGCGGCGAAATTCTGAAGTTCGTCTAACGCAAGGCGTTTGGCCTCCAAGGCGGCCGCACGACTTGCTTCCAATCCTACGCACCCCGGGTAGGTTTGTTTGCCGCACGCGGCGTCCTTGCCGGTTTCCTTACCCAAGGCGGTTGCGTTGGACGTCACGTCCAATAAATCATCGGCTATCTGGAAGGCAATGCCCAAATGGCGACCGAAGGA
>CAZKIN010000156.1:3938-9014 GCA_964552515.1 uncultured Phycisphaeraceae bacterium | reverse complement strand
GGGGCACTGCTTGCACTGCCGACAATGCTTAACATCCTCGGCAAGACCAGCCCGATACCGACCGTGCGCATCGATCCCGCGCGCTGGCAGCTTTATGGCATTATTGCGGTAAATGGATTTCCACTTTTGCTGCTCGCCATACTCGGCACGCATGCTGGCGACAACCCCGCCCGCGGATTCGCACGGTTATTACTGATTGCCGGGGCTGTTCTCCTCGCGTGGTCAGCACTGCTGGCGATGCCGGGGACAATTCCTCCGCACGGCGTAATCGGGAACGAGCACAATTTGTTCAACGCGGCGATGGTGGTTCTGGCGGTTCCGGCCGCAGGTTGGGTCATGCTTCATCGGGAGTTTCCCGCGCTGGTCTGGCTGCGTTCACGCAGGCGGCGAATGGTGGCGATGATTGCTATGTTCCTTCCCACGGCAGTTCTGATCATGACGACCTATACAAGTCGCGCCGATGTGCCGGTGCGCTGTGCTCCCGATCGGCTGGTTTGGAGTAACGCGGAGGATCCCCCTGCCAAACTATATGCATGGGTCATTGAACAGACACCTCGGGATGCGATCTTCATTACGGATCCCGAGGCAAAGTTCGACCGATTGTGTAATGTTTCCGATTTCCCTGCCTTTACCAATCGCACTTTGTACACCGATTTCTCCACTTACATGACCGAGGCCTATACTGAAGAGTCGTTTCGACTGCAATGGTCCAGGGCCATCGCACGCGGTGAGGCAGTGCCCGCCGACGTGCAACATGCACTCGCCCAATTGAATAGACCCATTTACATTCTCGTAAATAAATCAAACGACTCCGACCTTTGCGCGCTCTTGACCAAGCGGTACGGACTGCCCTCGTTTGACGCTGATTCGGTTGCCGTCTTCCAATGGACCCAGTAGCGCATTTCGGACGGCATAGTTCGCGAAAAGTCGCCATACATGGTTGAAATATCGCCAATCCCTAAAACGGAACCGCTCGACACCGACAGGTCTGGCGCGGATCGATGGAGCCGCACCGTGCATATCGCCGGTTGGGCCACCATCATCGCCTGGCTCCTCTCCATCCCGCTGTCATTTGGGATAGCGGTGGTTACGCCGTTCAATTCGCGCACACCGCGTGAGATTTCCGTTTTGCAGAATGCGTTGGAAGGGCTGCATGTCGAAGATCAAATGCTCTTGCGTGATCTGCGCCAGTACCTTGCCGGTCGTTCTCCCCTGGCCTCGAAATGGGTGACCACGGCGGTCTTTCTCGCGCCTTTGTGCATTGCAACGGCGGGACTTGCCTTGGTCTGGCGCGCCACGCGCCGGCATGCGGCGCGGCTGACCGAGTCGCACCTCCATTTGTTACTGCGCTTTGCCGTCGGAATCGGCATTTCGTGCACACTCATGTACCCGATGTTTACCCAGGATTTCTGGATGTCCATCGCGTGGGGACGCATGATCGTGGACGGCGACAATCCATATTACAACTACTTCACTACGCAGGCGCTCGACGGGCTTCCGCTCTTCTTCGAAGAATCCTATATGACTTACGGTCCGTTATGGGGATGGATCTCTGCGCTGATCGCCGTAGTGGCCGGTCGAAACGAAATGATGGAGTTCATCGCGGTCAAAGGCCTTCTCTGGGCAAGCTGGGCCGGCTGTTTGTTCTTGATCTGCCGGATCATGCGCGGGCGCCCGGTTGTGGAGAAAGCCCGTGCCGTGCTGCTCTTCGGATGGATGCCCCTGACCTATTTCCTCACGATCGCGGAGGGACACAATGACGTCATCATGGTCCTCCCCATGATGCTCTGGCTCTATGCAGTGTCAATGGGAAGGCACTGGCTTTCGCCCTTTGCGCTGGCCGCGTCTGTGCTCATCAAGTATGTCACGTTGCCGCTCGTCGCCGTCGAATTGTGGCGCGGGTGGATGGCCATGCGCGGCCGGCGACTTGCCTACGCCGGAGCACTCGCTGCGACCGCAGCGGCGGCCGCACTTTGCGTGCTTCCACTGGCCCATAATCTGGAGTTCTTAAGCGCAACCCGTCAAATGCAGAAATGGCATATGCTTACGCCCGCCAAGGCACTTCTGCATGTGTCCAACTGGCTGCACCTGTCCATAAGCGGGCGAGTGTGTTCCGTGATTGTGCTTGTGATTCTCAGCGCCTTATTCCTGTATTACCTGGTACCGGCACTGCGGCAATTTGATTTCGATAAATTGCTGACCACCATTCTAAGCGGCCTCCTGATCGTACTACTCGTCGTGGTGGGTCATGTGTGGCCTTGGTTCGTATTGTGGGTACTTGCGCCCGCGATCATTGCACCGCGTTCTTTGGCGAAGGATATCGCCATTGCGCTCGCCGTAGCGGCTCCGTTTGTGCACGTCTATTGGATCTGGGGCCACGAATGGGCTGAGCTGAAATATGCAACCGTTGCCTATTATGCAACAGTCTCGGCGATGGTGTTGATCATCCGATGGTACCGAAGCCATCAGCTTCGCCCGGCCTTGTCCCGCACATGAATCCATCTTCTCAAACCAATTCCCTGAGCCGTGGCATGATCCTGGGCGCGGCGGGTGTCATTCTGCTGTGTGTTGCCGCCGTGACAACGCAGATTGCTCCAAAATCTGATGGTCCGCGGATGTTCGGCCTTTGGGAATTGACGGGCTTCGCCATAACGCTGTTGGCTGCGGGCACCTTGATGGGGCTCGTTCTAATCATCTTGGCCGCTCCGCAACAGCGCCGCCGGCGAATTTTCGGCATGCTGGCCGCTGTGTTTACCCTGGGCAGTTTGTATCTCATGCTGGAACTGGCAACGCTCCTGCAGGTTGTCGATTATCGCCTTGTACTCGGTACTGAGTTTATCAAACCGTGGGAGAACCCACGCAACATTCTGGACCCTGAGTTGCTCTACACCCATCCGCCGCATGAACATTACGTTGGAGAAGTTCATGGCGACTTGGTCGGGTGGTATGGTATTCCGACCACTCGCCGCTACCCCGTGGATTTCCGATATGATCACCGCGGTTTTCGCAATAATGAGGACCGCGAGCATGCGGATGTCGTCGTCATTGGCGATTCCAAGGTCGAGGGATCACTAGTTCCTTATAGTGAGATTACGACCACTCGATTGGAATCCACGCTCGGCGTCCCGGTCCTCAATCTCGGGCAGATTGGCTACAGTCCGCAGCAGTCCGCCGTCGTGCTTAAGCGATTTGGATTGCCTGCAAATCCCAAGGTGATCGTCTGGATGCTCTTCGAAGGAAACGATCTTACCCTCGACTACGAACGCTATCGGCGCACGACGGCCGACTTCAACGGATTCGTTCGTCAGACTCATGGCTTTCTCGCGCGCTCGTTCACCCGGAATCTCTTTCTTTCCCTGTCGCGGTGGACCAAGCCCGCGTCCGACGAAAACTACCAGCGCGGCCTGAATCGCTCCTGCATATTGACGGAGGGGACGCATGCGGGCGAGCGACTCTATTTTGCGTACAAACCCATCGATCTGACAACCGTGGGTGCGGAGCAACTTCGCGCCCCTTTAGAATTCGTGAAGGAAGGACAGCGGGCATGTGCCGCTGCGGGCGTACATTTCCTGTTCGTCTTCGTGCCAATTAAGTACCGTGTTTATCAAGGATTGTGCGACATCGATCCCCGGGCCGAAGCGTCCTCGTGGGAATTGCACGATATCTCCGGCTTCGTTCAGCAATGGGCCGCGCAGCACGAAATCCAATTTGTTGACCTCACGTCGGATTTGCGACAACGTGCCGCTGCCGGCGAATTGGCCTATTATTTGGACGATGGACATTGGACTGCCGTCGGACATGGCGTCGCGGCGACTCGTATTGTCGATGTGATTGAATCGATGGGATGGCTCTCGCGGTCGAATCCTCAAGAGACTGATTAGTAAATTCCCGTAAGCATATGGTCAAAGGAAACCCCACCGACATGAAATCAGCAACTGCATCTTGGGCGATTCGCGAACTCGCCGCAGCCGCCATCGCGATTGGCTTGTTTTGTGGTGCGGTGTTCGCTTCGGCGGACCTGCTCATGAATCGGGCGACGGCATCTGCGGCGCAAAGCGCGCAGCTCATCGCGACGATGTCCGCACTGGGAGGTCTCGTCGCGCTGCCCGTTCTCGTGGCGCTCACTCTTGGGGTACGCTGCATTCCCGCGGTTCCACCCGAGCCAATTCTGCTTGGCGCATGGGCAGGCGTGGGAATCCAACTCGCTTTCTTGCTCACGCTGGACTTGCGCAGCTTGGAATACATGTCTCTTGTCCCATGGTTATTCGCATTCATGGTTTACCAGCTTTGTAAACGCAGGTCCGACTCAAGGATTCTCACCCGTGCGTTTGTGCTGGCTCTATGTGCGACCGTCCTGGTGCCATTGCTGATGGAGCTCGGCGGACTGCGCGGAGGCAAATTCCGCGTGCTGCTTACGCTGCTTTTCATAGGTACGCCGGCGCTGCTGCTGCAGGCCTTGTCAGCGCGGTTCCGAGTTCCCGTTATCGCCTTGCTCATCCTCGCATTTGTCGCCGTACAATGGACTGGCACCCGCTCGCATGCCTGGCGGGAAAATAGAGTCGCCGCGGCATCTTCCTCTGATACGCCCGTCTCAGCTGCCCTACCGGCCAGTCCGCCGGCGTTACCCAACGTGGTATTGATCGTTCTCGACACCACCCGCGCGGACCGCCTCGGCTGTTATGGTCACCCTGGAAAACTCACGCCCCGGTTGGATGAATTTGCCGCTGAAAGCACACTTTATCAGCAGGCTATCAGTTCCGCCCCGTGGACCGTGCCTTCGCATGCCTCGCTGTTTACCGGTCTGTATACCGTTACGCACGGTTGTGATGCCGATCCGCACCGCTGGCTCGACAGCGGATTTGTCACCCTCGCCGAAATGCTGCATTCTCGCGGCTATGAAACCGCCGGCCTGGTCGCCAACGGTTATGTCTATACCTGCAATCTTCTGCAAGGCGTCTCACGCTACCTCGAACTGGACCAGGGCGCAAGTCATCGTGCAACCAAGATGTACAAGTGGATGTCCAAGGCCGGCGCGCCCGAAGCATGGGCGGACCAGGGGGCGCACGAAAGTGTCAC